>JBGCFV010000044.1:0-6624 GCA_045107075.1 Gammaproteobacteria bacterium | reverse complement strand
GATATCCCACTGACCAAATGACTGGGTGTTAATGGGTTCGCCATTAAAGCCGTTGTCAATCTGGCGCAGGAAGCCTTCGCGGTTGTTGTACGCGATACGCGCCTGCATGCGGTCACGCTCGTAGAACAGCACCAGGTTCTGAGAGTCGCCGAGACCTTCGAGAGCAAAACGCTGGGTTGTGTCGGCGGTTAGCTGAACGCTGCTATCAACGATAGTTGCGTTAGCTTGAACACCGAAGCCGTTGTCCCATACGTGGGTGAAGCCAATTTCGTAACCCGTGACACGAGCGGACTCACCGTTTCGAGGACGACTGACAGTGTAAACCTCCTGTTGGCCGTTCAGTTCGTCGGTTGTGCCCACAATGTCTCTGGTTGGGTCAGCCGGGTCGACCAGAGCACCTGGCGCACACAGCGCGTCGCCGCAGCGGAAATCGGGTCCGGTGCGGTTCGTCAGTGTGAAGGTTTCAGGGGCGGTCAACGTGACCAGGAAGTCGTCGATTTCCTTGTTGAAGAAGGCAAACGTCGCATTGCTGTTCTCGGCGTAGTACCACTCAAAGGAAATATCCCAGTTGCTTGACTGGAACGGCTTGAGGCCAGGGTTACCGCCGGCTGCTGCCAGGTTCTGACGTCGCGGCTCACCAAAGTTGGTCGCCGGAGACAGGCTGGACATGGTCGGGCGGGTCACGGAGTCGTAGGCCAGGAAGCGCAGAACCATGTCTTCGCGAATGTCGAGTTTCGCGGAGAAGCTCGGCAGCAGGTTAGCGTAGCTGTCACCTTCTGTGATGTCCGTTGCCGGGCCCAGTACGTTGGAGAACAACGTCAGGTCAGTGGTTGGAATCACGTCGACAATGAAGCTTTGCACAGCCGATACATCAATATCGGTCTGTGCATAACGTGCACCCAGCTCAACGGTTAACGGCATGTCGCTAATGTCGAGATCGAACTGGAAGTTGAAGTACAGGCTGGTGACGTCTTCATTAATGGTGTAGCGGTTGTTCTGAAGCGTCGGAGTAATCGGGTTGCCCGAGTCAGCCAAAAATTGCACGTACGCGTCGCCGTCGTAGGTGTAGAACGTGTCAATCAGGCCCGGGAAGAAGTTCTGAGCCGTGAACGGTTGGAGGTTAATCGTGGCATTCGGTGCCGGAGTGCCGTAGCCGCAGAACGCACACTGGTTACCAAAGATCTGGAACGACTTCTTTTCACGTTCCTGGCGGTAGACACCAAATTGAGCCCCGGCGAACGCGCCTGAGTCGGTTTTGAAATCAAAGTCGAGCTTGATCTCGTTGATTTCGTCCTCATCCGAAAAGACGTTGCCTTTTTCGTTGTAGTGCAGCCGGGTCAGTGACGGGTCAGGCAGCGTGTTGTTGCCAAAGCCGTCGTGAGCAACGGTTGGAGTGCCGCCGGTTCCGTCGTACTGGTAGTTATTGATAATGCCCACAACGTTGAAGCGGTCACGACCAGCGCGATCGTTCTCGGCCGACGAGGTAGATGCATCAAAGTTAGCCGACAATTTGTCGTTAATGTCCCAGGTCAGGTTCAAGCCGAAGCCGTTGTTGCTGACGTCGCGTGAGTTACGAGTCGTTGACACGAAGTCAGTGGCGGGGTCGCCACTACCCTGATGCAGGTCGATGCCCTGAGTAAACTGAACCAGCGTGTTGGTGGCTGGGTCCAGGGTGCCTGAACCGACACGATCAGGCTCAAACCAGGACGCGAGGTCTGTTACCAATGAATCGACTTCGAACCGAGATACAAAACCGTCAAGGGTAACGGTGATGTCGTCGTTGGGCGTGAACTGAAAAACGAGATTGGCGTTGGTACGCTCACGATCCTGAATGTCGACAACCTGATCCCAGTTGCGCGGAATGAAGGCGTTGGTAAACAAAATGCCGTCGTCGCGGTTGGAAATGGTTTGCCCAGGGCGCCAGCCGGCCGTACCGATCTGGTTAAGCTGCACTTGACGCTGTTGATGGGAAACCGCAAGCAGGACACCAGCCCGGTCGTCAGCGAAGGTGTTGCTCAGGACGATGGTACCGGAAGGCGCGATTTCTTCTGACAAACTCTCGTAGGTGCCTTTCAGGGAACCGGAGATTTGCAGGCCTTTTTGGTCAAACGGGCGAGCCGTTTTAATGTTAATGGTTGAGCCAATGCCGCCTTCTTGAAGGTTGGCGCGGGAGCTCTTGTAGACGTCGGCGCCGACAATCAGCTCTGAAGCCAGAGTGTCGAAGTTAAATTCACGACCGCCACTGTCTGTTGCGACCTGACGGCCGTTAACCAGCACCGTGTTGAACTGAGGGCCAAAACCACGAACGGTTACGGCCTGACCTTCACCACCGTTACGGTCGATGGATACACCCGTGATTCGCTGAAGTGATTCAGCCACGTTGAGGTCGGGAAACTTACCGACGTCTTCACGTGAAATGGAGTCAACGACGCCAACAGCGGCACGTTTGACATCGGCTGCGCGGCGCAGGCTGCCGCGAATGCCTGTGACTTGAACTTCCTCAAGTACGTTTTCTTGTGCAAGCGTAACCGACCCGGTTCCCAGTGCCAGCGCGCTGGAGATAGCAGCAGCAAGTGCTGTCTTTCTGATGACCCGTGTTCTACGGACTGATGTTGTCATAAAGGATCCCCCCTAGAGATCTACAGATAACGAGAAATAGCGATGGTATGGGTGTAAATACAACACATACGAAACAGACTCTATGAACTTATTACAGTTGTTAGCCTTAGTAAACATCCGTGGTATAACAGTGGTTTATAAAATGACAACGAGAGAGGTTCCGCATCAGGAATTTCTGGAGATTTAAACTTTGTTTGGAGTTTGCTACTACCCGGAACACTGGCCTTCGTCGAAGTGGGCGAGTGACGCAAAACAGATGGCTGAGCTCGGCATTCGCTACGTGCGAATCAGCGAGTTTGCGTGGTCAAGAATGGAGCCATCCGAGGGTGAATATGTCTTCGACTGGCTGGACAACGCGATTGACACACTTGCGGCGGAAGGCCTTAAAGTTGTTCTCTGTACTCCGACCGCTACGCCGCCTAAGTGGCTGATAGATAAGTGGCCAGAGGTGTTGCCCGTCGATCCGGACACCGGTCGTACCCGTGGTTTTGGTTCGCGTAGGCACTACGATTTTGCCAGTGAAGTGTACCTTCGCGAGTCGCTTCGCATCACCGAAAAACTGGCCAGCCGCTACGGAAAGTATCCGGGTGTAGTGGGGTGGCAGACCGACAACGAGCTAGGTTGTCATGACACCACGCTGAGCGCCTCAGTCGTAGCACGAGACGCATTTAGAACCTGGTGCAAGCATCGCTACGGTACAATCGACGCGCTCAACACCGCCTGGGGCAACGTATTTTGGTCCATGGAATACTCTGAGTTTGGTACCATCGAATTGCCGGTCGGAGCGGTGACCGAGACCGCACCTGCGCATCTTTTAGCGTGGCGGCGTTTTTCATCCGACTGCATGATCAGGTTTCACGACAAAACCATTGACGTCATTCGAGCTCACGCGCCCGATCACTTTATCACGCACAACTTTATTCCAACAGTTGATACCGGCGTCGACAACCACGCTTTGGCGGCGCCGCTTGATTTTACGAGTTACGACAGCTACCCGCTGGGTCGAACGGAGCAGTTTTTTGCTGACGTTGACGACAAAGACTTCGAGCCGTACATGCGCACGGGTCATCCCGACCTGACCACATACTGCCTCGACCAGACCCGCTCACTCAGTAAGCGCGGCTTCTGGATCATGGAACAGCAGCCAGGGCCCGTTAACTGGGCATCGCATAATCCTCGTCCGGTTCCCGGCATGGTGCGCTTTTGGACGCTTGAAGCCTTTGCGCACGGAGCCGAGTGCGTAAGTTACTTTCGCTGGCGTCAGGCCCCGTTTGCGCAGGAGCAGATGCACGCAGGTTTGCTCAGACCGGACGACTCCAAAGCAACGGCCTGGAACGAGGCGAAACAGGCTATTGGTGAAGCGATGGAGCTTGGTATAGAGTCGCTGCCGCAACCAAAAGCTGACGTGGCCATTGTGACTTCGAGTGAGAGCTACTGGGTCAGCGATATTGAAAATCAGTCGGCTGGCTACGATTTTGACCGTGTTCAGTTCGATTACTACCGGGTGCTTCGAGCGCTCGGCGTCAGCGTTGACTTCGTTGCGGCCGACGCCGACGTGTCGGACTACAAGCTTGTGGTGGCTCCCATGCTGCCGATGATTCCGCAGGTTTTAATAGACCAGTGTAAAACGCTAAAGCAGAGCACCCAGTTTGTCTTCGGCCCCAGAAGCGGTGCAAAAACCGAAGAATTCGGCTATCCGCTAACACTGCCGCCCGGTCCGCTCCAACAGGTTATTCCGCTGCGCATACTGTCTATCGAGACGCTGAGGCCTGGTTGCCCACAGCTTCTGCGTCGACCCAAGGAAGGTTACAAAGACTACGAGAGCGTGGTTTGGCGTGAAGAGCTTGAGGCCCCCCGTACTGAGGTTCTGGCCGCTGGTGAAGATGGCAGCCCGGCGGTTGTGAGTCACGACAATATTATTTATGTCGGCACGCTGACCGATCGCGAGTTCCTTGAAGATCTGTTCCGCGACGTGTGTGAGCAACAAGCAATAGCGATAAACGTGCAGCCCACCGACGTTCGCGTCCAGCAGCGTGGCGATTTGACGTTTGCGTTTAACTACGGACAGCGCGACGCCGAGCTTAGCCTTCCCGATTCGGCTGAGATTGTACTGGGCGCTAATCCTGTTGCTCCACACGACGTTACCGTGTGGAAAAACTAATCACACTCCCGAATCAGATTGTCTCGCGCGCGGCGCTGTGATATCACCCTCACACAACTTATAAAACAAGCAGGACGGCTATGACTATACAAGTACTGATTTTTTTCGGAATCACGGGCCTGATTGCTTTTCTGACCTATATGAAGTGTCGCAACGCGGTCAAAGTAGTCAGTCAGACGACAGAAGAGCAAAATAAAGAGGTGTTTCTTGCAGGTGGCGGGCTCACCTGGATCTTCGTAGCGGGCTCCATCACCCTGACTAACCTCAGTACGGACCAGCTGGTTGGTATGAACGGCAGTCAAATGGCACTGCTGGCGTGGTGGGAGTTGGCGGCCGTAGTCGGTCTGGTTATTCTGGCTAAAGTCTTTCTACCGATTTATTACAAGTACGAGTGCACCACAACCACCGAGCTTTTAGAGAAACGATACGACGATCATCACATTCGTGCGCTCATCGGCTTTTTATTTTTACTCGGCAATATTTTTATCTTTATACCGACCATGCTGTATTCAGGTTCACTGTTTATGAAGAGCATGTTCGACGTCAGTTTTCCATTGATTTACATCGCAGCCGCCTTCGGGTTAGTCGGCATGGCTTACGCCGTGCTGGGGGGGCTACGGGCCGTGGCTGTTTCTGACGCCTACAGCGGCGTGCTGCTGCTGAGTTTGGGTTTGCTCGTGGTGTTTCTCGCGCTGAACGCTATCGACTTCGATTTTAGCGGTATTCCAAAAGAGCGTTTGACCATGATCGGTGATTCAGCATCCGATATTCCGTGGCACACGTTGTTGACCGGTATGCTCTTTATTCAGGTGTTTTATTGGGGCACTAATCAGACTATCACCCAGCGTGCTATGGCCTCGCCTACAGTTAAAGAGGGGCAGAAAGGTGTGTTGGCTGCGGCGGCTATACGGTTGTTAATTGTGCCACCCATGATTGTTATTCCAGGCATTGTTTCGTACAAATTGTACGGTGACATTGGCGATGCCGCCTACGGCCGTATTGTTGGCGACATTTTACCTGCGTGGCTTTCCGGTGCGTTTGCAGCGGCTATTGCGGCGGCTGTACTCACTAGTGTTAACAGCGTGCTTAATTCTTCGACGGCACTTTATATTTGCGATATCCACGAAAAATATGTGAGCAAGACCCCTAATGTGCGAAGACTGAATTTCATTATCACGGTTTTGTTCGTGATTGTGGGTCTGTGCATGGTGCCGCTCTATGCTCAGTCAGAAAGCATCATTAACACAATTCAGCAGCTTTACGGTTTGCTTAGCATGCCTATTCTTTCTGCGTTCGTTGTTGGTCTTTTGTTTAACGATGTGGACTCACGTGCTGCCATTGTTGCGGTGGTGTGTGGGGTGCTGTTTTACGGTTTCTTTTCGTTAGAGATCTACAGCAAGATTGGACTGGACTGGAACGTACCGCACTACATTCACATGATGTTCTGCACACTGATATTCAGTGTTCTGGTGGCGCTTGTTGTGACCAAATTGGTGTTTGGAACGAAGCCTTCGTTGAGCATTGGGCAGGGTGCCAGCGCAGCTGCCTAGCAGGGCTGTTGCGACGTTTGGGACGTTTGGGGTCAAGTCTGTCCTTATCCCGTTTCTTTGATTGGTGTCTACCTGTCTCGGGATTTCCGGCCTGGCACCAACTAGCCCGTTTTTGGAATGGCTCCCTGCGGTCCGCTTTATTTCCAAAAACGGGTTAGTTGGCCGCCAGACCTGCGTCATCTTGTAGTTTGGACTTTTGGGGTCAAGTCTGTCCATATCCTATTTCTTGGATTGGTGTCTAACCGTCTCGGGATTTCCGGCCTGGCACCAACTAACCCGTTTTTGGAATGGCTC
>JBGCFV010000043.1:0-5314 GCA_045107075.1 Gammaproteobacteria bacterium | reverse complement strand
TGATCACTAATAAATAGCACGTTTTACGGCAAACTTCACTCGAACTAACTGGCGCAATATGGGTGATTCGAAGCTTGACGGGTAAATTACGCTGGAACGGTGACAACTTTATTTTGTGCTCTGCTTAGTCCGTATAACTATAAATCAGAGGAAGAAGTCTTAATATAAATCGAATATCTAAAATCATAAAAATCCAACCAACGATCAAAAAACAAAAACAAAGAAAACCCAAAACCGGGGAAAAACCAAAGAAACAAACCTTCCAAAAATCAATATCCCGATTAATAATCGTTCAATTGTCTCAATATCGCAAAGTATATCCAGCAACAAAAAGCCGACAACCTACGAATATTAATGCGAGCCAAAAACCCGAACCGCATACAGCATTGATTCAAAACGCAAATATTCAAGTAAACAATCGTAAAGCTATTAATACACCGACTAAAACATCCGGAAAAGGATTTCCACATGCCACGTCGATCACCGTTTCTTAAAACCGTTCGCGACGCGATTCGGTTAAGGCACTACGCTCGGAGTACTGAAAAAGCCTACTTGTTCTGGATAGAACGATTCATTCGTTATCACAACATGAATCATCCGAAGAACATGCACGACACTGAGGTTATTCAGTTTCTAACCTATCTCGCCGTTGAACAGAACGTCGCACCTTCTACCCAAAACCAGGCTTACAACGCGTTACTGTTCATGTACCGGCACGTGCTTGCGAAACCGTTTGGCGAAGAGTTGGATGCGGTTAGGGCGAAAGGTAAGAAACGCATTCCGACCGTGCTGTCGGTTGAGGAAGTCAGACACTTGCTTGGTGAACTGAACGGCATTCACTGGTTGGTCGCGAGCTTGCTGTACGGTTCGGGTCTGCGGCTGACCGAGAGTCTCAGGTTGAGGGTGAAAGACTTTGAATTTGAGCGTCGCTGTCTTGTGGTTCGTCAAGGGAAAGGTAACAAGGATCGAATTGTGACTCTCCCGGACAGTTTACACGCGCCGCTCAAGGCCCACTTGTCTCAACGTCGTGCAACGTTCGAACTTGATCGAACACGCGGAGTACACAGCGTAGAGTTGCCGTTTGCACTGAAACGAAAATACCCAAAAGCGAATACGGCGTGGAAGTGGCAGTACGTTTTTGCGGCGCGTCTTTTAACTAAATGCAACGACAACGTTATGCGTCGCGTTCACCTCCACCCGAGCAGCATGCAGAAAACGATAAAACTCGCGGTGGCGCGTTCTGGCGTTAACGCTTTAACCACCTGCCATACCTTACGACACTCATTCGCAACGCATCTGCTCGAAGCCGGCGCTGACATTCGAACCATTCAGGAACAGCTCGGTCACGCCAGCGTCCAGACAACCATGATTTACACTCATATCATTAACCGCGGAGGTCTGGCCGTACGCAGTCCGCTTGACTGGCTCGAAGGGCAACCTCAGTCGATGCGGCCGGTAAAACAAGCCCCATAAAAAAACCACCAGCGCTTTCACGCTGATGGTTCTTTAGACTTCGCTGTGAAGTAGTAAGGCTTACTTACACTTCTACAATTGCTGCGTCAGGTGCGTTACGACGAACGCTGTCAATGCCGTTTCGGCAAGACGCTTCGCTGTCGTACGACTGGCTGGTGCCAATTACCTGGTGGTTGGCAGCGCGTAGGTTGAACTTGTGCTTGCCTGCTTTAGTCGTGTCGACTACGAAGCATTTGTCGTCGAGGCAGTTTTTCTTAACCGACTCAATACCATTCATGCAGCTTGATTTGGCTTTGTAGCCTTCGCTAGCCAGAATGTTTTCACCGTTACCAGCTTTCAAACGAAAACGATGCTCACCTGCTTTGTCTGTGTAGACTTCAAATTTACCTGCCACGTCAATCTCCTGTTCACCTTTTTGGAATATCCGGAGTTTACATGTTTTTGCGCCGGTGGTCAGGGGTCACGAGGCCAATTTATCAAGCTGTAACAAAGTGACACGTTGAGGGCCTCTTCGCGCTGCCATCTGGCACAGGACTCACACCTGGCCCGTGCCGGTAATTAGTAGCCTAGTCAAAGCCTTGCTGTCGCCAGGCCTCGTAAACCACCACCGCCACAGAGTTAGACAGGTTCAGGCTGCGACTGTCTGGCCTCATGGGAATGGTCAGGCAGCGGTCCGCCCCGGCTCGCTCTAATACGTCGTCCGGCAACCCTCGTGTCTCCGGACCAAACACGAGCACGTCACCCGGTTCATAGGCCATATCGCTGTAGCGGTACTGGCCTTTGGTGGTGAGCGCAAACACTCTGTCGGAATCCAGGCTTACGCCAATATCGGTCAGCGCCTGCTCCAGACTTGCATGCACTTTCACTTCGGCCATCTCGCCGTAGTCGAGACCCGCACGGCGCAAGCGCTTTTCGTCGAGTTCGAAACCGAGCGGTTCTATTAAGTGCAAAGAACAGCCGGTGTTAGCGCACAAGCGAATAATGTTGCCGGTATTCGGCGGAATTTCAGGTTCAAACAGCACTATGTGCAGCCAGTTTGACATGTCTTGGCCCTCTCAAAGGCTGTCCGGTTGGTATACACCCATCGGGCGGTGCAAGAAAGGCTTGCTTCACGCACCGTGGTGAGAGCGGCTTCTGAAACAAAATACTTGACTAATTAGGCCCGTGCCGGTGAAGTGTGCGCCTATGACTACGTCCAATACAAGCCTCCCGCCCGCACTCGCCAGCACGTTCTGCGGAACCCGCTTTGACAGCCCCATTGTACTGCTATCGGGCTGCGTCGGGTTCGGCGAAGAATACACTCGCATTGAGGGTTTCTCTAACCGCGACGTCGGCGCTATTGCCCTGAAAGGCACTACTCTCGAGCCACGCCTCGGCAACGTGCCGCACCGGGTCGCCGAAACACCTATGGGCATGCTCAACGCCATTGGCCTGCAAAATCCGGGCGTTCACCACGTGGTTAACAACATTTTACCCACGCTCGATTTTAGCGAAACCCGGTTTTTGGCCAACGTCTGCGGCTCAACCATCGAAGACTACGCCGAAGTGTGCCGCGTGTTTGACGACTCACCCATCGACGGCCTCGAAATCAACATTTCGTGTCCCAATATTAAAGAAGGCGGCGTGGCGTTTGGCAACAACCCCGACATGTCGGCCCGTGTGGTCGAGGCGTGTCGTGCGGTGACCACCAAACCGATTATTACGAAGCTGTCGCCCAACCAAACCGATATTCAGGAGAACGCCCGACGCTGCATAGAAGCTGGCACCGACGCTCTGGCCGTCATCAACACCGTTATGGGCATGGCCATTGACACGTCGTCTCGCAAACCCATCATCGGCAATATTCAGGGCGGTCTCTCGGGGCCTGCGATTAAACCCATAGCACTGCTTAAAGTGCACCAGGTTTACCAGGCAACCAAAGCGCACAACATTCCAATTATCGGGCAAGGCGGCATCACGACGCCTAACGACGCCATTGAGTTCATTATTGCTGGCGCGTCCACTGTAGGCGTTGGCACGTCACTGTTTTACGATCCACTGGTCTGCCAGAAGATCAATAATGGCATCAATGACTATTTGACCGAACACAATATGAACTCGATAAGCGACCTGGTTGGTACGCTCGAACTGCCGGCCACGTCAAACGCGCCGAACCAGACGGAATACGCCAAAGACTAATCGAAGCGGTTATGACTAATTCGGGCCCTAGGGGTCAAGTCTTTCCGTATCCCATTCATACGACTCGGTGTAATTCATCGCGGCAAGATGAACCGTGCAGCCTGCCCGGCCATCGGCCGGACAAGCAAATGCCCTTGAGGTACGCACTCTACTTGGCCTGAACGGCCAAGCCTGGAAGTGCCCATGGGGTATGCACCCTGCCTGGTCTGAAGAGGTAACTGGGGGCCTAGTATCCCGCCACTAAATCCAGCGGCGCTTTGGCACAGTAAACCGGATTGTCTTCACTCCCAACGGCGACTAACTCGCCCGCGTTAACCAATACGTTAATGGCTTGAAGCACGACCGTTCGCTCAGGCGGGAACAGCTCAACCGGAAGCCAGTGGGTTTCTATTGTTGCCACGTCTGCGCGCGCCTGCGGATGTTGAGCCAGGTAGCCTCGCAGGTTTTGTGCGGTGGACAATAAAATTTCGGCTTCGTTAGACATGTCTAAATTATCACTTTCTCCGGATACGGATGCAATGACTTGCCGAATTATTTAACGGCCGAACAGGAAACCAAGGGGGAAATCGCGGCTCGCATTCAGCTCTAAACCCAACAGCGTTTATCGCCGCGCACTCGATTGCTTTTTACGGTAACGCGGCCGATAAAATCACCCGCTTTTACGAACCCAGTTAGTCGAGACTGCAAACAGAATTCATACCGGATAGCACCCGGTCCAATAAAACACGTGGCAACTTAGTTAGAGATAACTACCACCACTTTACAAACAAGCCCACCACCGCGAGGTTAACCACCACCGACAAATAATCAAACCGCCGCACCTTCGCCACAGGCAAAGCACGGAACAGCGTTACAAGACAGGCTATATTAACCAACAGGCAGGAGAGCAGCGCAAAACCCGCAACAACTGTTTCAAAAGACGTAAAAAGCTGCACACTGACGTTGTCGTAGTGACTCAATATCCGCACGGACAGCGGGATAGGCAACGTAGCCAGAACACCAAGGCACGTCGCCCGGCTGAGATTACGACGAAACGAGTTTGCTTGCCGAATGGAAGGGCGCCAAATATATAAAATAATGGTCGTCACCATAAGCATATAAGCAAGCGTAATAAGTCGAAAGCCGTATTGCGGGTCGGCGTTGTCGCCAAACTCGCGAATGTGCAGAAAAACGGCGAACAAAGGACTCACCGCGAGCACCTGCGGTAGCAGAAAAATGTACTCGGCCAAAGGCACGCGTGGCTGTTCGGAACCGCTATCCATTTAGTTTTCCCTGCCCATACAACCTGTACTCAACATTTTGACCATACTAAACTACGCTCTACTTTTACCGCTCAACAATACTATTTAAATAACAGCTTACGGTACTCCATGCATCCAACGTGCCCCACAGTTCTGTGTCTTTGACTCCCGTCGACGACGACTTCAGTTACAAGCGCATTCTGCTAATGCCTTTGCGTGGCACCCTGCTTGTCACCATGCTGGGTATGGCCGTGTTTCTGTACTTGGGCAGCGCCACAATCCTCGGCTACCCGTTATTCGCGTTGGCACTCATTGCAACCGTCCGCTACGCCGAAATTGTAGTGCAAAAAATCATGCACGGTTACAAAGACACGCCGGCGCTAAGCCCCAAAGACTTCAATATTTTCTTTAACTCAAGCAGT
>JBGCFV010000042.1:0-66228 GCA_045107075.1 Gammaproteobacteria bacterium | reverse complement strand
TATGCCGATTAAGTTCTTTGATCGCCTTGGCATACCTCGTCTCTCATGATCCTCAACTTCTCGAACCGCCTAGTGCGGACCCGCATGCTAGGTGGTGTGGGAGGGGTTGGACAGATAGCCTGTCCACCCCTATCCCGATTTAGCTCACTATCCTACAACCCGAGTTAGGCATAAGAATTTGGATATTCGATGTTCCGTTACGCAGGCGTTTTTGTTGAAGTATTTCCGGGTTTCACGTCACTAAGCTTAGACTAAACGTCTACCCATCAAGGCTCTATGAATAGCGTCACCGATAAGTATTTCAACAACACACCCAGTGCCGTTCAATTCAGCCCACTGGAAGAAGTCAGGACGTGCAGGCACAAAAAAACGCGGCGAGCTAACCCGCCGCGTTAAAGTCGTTTACGTGCTGAATTAGTCGAAGTACTTTTTCAGCAGATGGTCTATGCTGAGCTTACCCGCGCCGCCAAATAGCAAAGGTAAAAACATAATCAGATACAACAGAGGCAGCTTGTAGTTACCCGATCCGCCTTTGTTACTAATGGCGTAGCCTTCCCAAAACTCAGCTAACGTTGTAGCGTTTTCCGGCCAGTGCACGGCCATGGCCGCAACGATTGTGAGAATAATGAGGGACGCTGTCGCAAAGCGTGTGAACAGCCCAAGCACCAAAAGGACCGCGCCGATCAGCTCTGACCAAGTGGCCATGAACCAGCTGATCTCAGTGTTGATGACGTTAAACGGAAAGGGGAAGGACTCTTTGATGCTGCTAAACCAGTTGTCGCCGGTAAACTTCATAACGCCGGCTTCCCAGAATTCGTACGCCAGTATCAGGCGTAGAAAAAGCTGAGGTAGAAACTCGCTTAGAGAATCCAGGGGTCGTGTCACGACTTCCCATATTGCGACTAGTCTGTCCATTGTTTAGCTCTCCGATTTTTGTGGTAGCGTGCCCAGCACAATGTCATGAGCGCGCAGGTTATTGAGAATGTCCCGTCCGCCGTTAATCACGACCTCAGGATCAGGATGGTTAATTTCCTTGGCAATCGTATTGAGAAGTTCCCGGCCCGAGTGGTTGTCGTTCTGAGTCATTAATTCGAGCAGACGTGCCGTTACCGGGTTTATTTCGATGAACCCGACTTTGTCGTTAAGAGCACGATACACAACAATAAAGCTGGGTATTTCATTCGGGGACTCAGGCTGAAAGTCTGGCTTAATTTGATGTACTGGATATTGATAAGCCAGTGACCACGCTGCCGGTGACACTACTGGAATACCGTCCAGTAAATCTTCGTCCTGATTGACTGGAATGTCTTCGAGATCTACGTCCAGTATCGACAGCGCCAGTTCTGCCCACTCATAGTGAGCCAGCTCATGAAGAAAAGCGGGGTCGCTTGCGTTGTCGCGTTCATTGGTGAGGTAATTCAAAAACTCTTTTGGAATTTCCAGAAAGTAAGGCGTGTCGCTCAAATGGTTGGCGAAATAGTCCCGCGCCATGGCGTGCCAGCGTTCGTCATTGTAGAGACGGCGTATCACCGGAAAAGAGCGACTGAGAAAGCCCTCAACGTTGTTGTAGAAGAGCTCGCGGTACACCGCCATGCGTCGGTCTTCAATATTGTCCGGTGCCGCGACCTCATCCGGGTTTCGAATGTGGGCGGCAAAGGCGTATTGATGTTGCTGGAACAATGGACGCTCAGCCATGTTGCACATGCTTGTTACGCTCGTGCCATCGCGATTGCGCGTCCTGAATTTGGTGAATTTCTTTCATCAGCTCAGGTATCGCGGGGATATTGAAATCGCGTTCAAGTAGAGTGGGCACCACACCGCAATGGTCGTAAGCGGCGTCCAGCAGAGTCCAAACGTCGTCACAGACGTCGCTGCCGTGTGTATCGACCCGAAGGTCTTCAGCTTCAACGTAGTGACCCGCTACGTGAAAGTAGAACACGCGATCGGCGGGCAGCGCTCGCAGATATTCAACGGCGTCGTACTTGTGGTTGATGCTGTTTACCAAAATATTGTTCACGTCGAGGAGGAGGCCGCAGTTTGCTTCATTCAAAACGTTTTTAACAAATTCGATTTCTTTGATTTCCTGCCCCGGAGCCGCATAGTACGAGACGTTTTCAAGCGCAATTTGCCGCTCCAGAATATCCTGTACGCGTTTGACGCGGTCGGCGACCCACGTAACGGCTTCATCGGTGAACGGAATCGGTAACAGGTCGTACAGATGCCCGTCGTCAGAGCAGTAGCTCAAGTGTTCGGTGTAGGCACGAATATCATGTTCATCTAAAAATACCTTCAGGTTTTTTAGAAAGGTTTCATCCAGCGGAGCAGGTGATCCGATAGACAATGATAGGCCATGCGTTACAAATTGATGCCGTTCAGTAAACGAGCGAAACTCTTTCTTGAGGCGACCGCCAATGCCCATCCAGTTTTCAGGCGCCACTTCAAAGAACCCAATTTCATTGGGCGTGTTTTGTTGGAGCGGTTTGACTAATTCACGTCTCAGGCCCAGGCCGGCGCCTCTGACGGGGTAGTTACCATGTGCTGCGTAGTTGTTCACTGAACTTCCTTACGTTATTGAACCGAACCAGAATGGCATGACGGGTTCCGGCTTTGCCTGCCTGTTTGTCCACTGCCTGTCTGCCCTAGTTGACCCGGCATACTCGCAGTTTATTACACCTGACGTTTTGGTGCTGTGGAACAAGGTAAACAGCACGCGAAATCAGGTTTTTCAGCCGTTTCGGGCAATTTGCTCCAAAATGCCTTTCAAATAACGCTGTTCGTCGGGCGGTTTCCTGTCACGTTGGGATTGCCAAAGTTCGCGTCCCATATGTTCACACAAGACGTGTTCGGCCTGGTGTCGGTCTTGAGAGGCACACAGCGAGGCGAAAGCTTCTCGAATGCCGTTGGGTCTGTTGGTCGCGAGTTGATCCCGGACGGCGAGGTGTAACGACATATGCATGAACGGGTTCGCCTCACCGGCTTCTGGCAGGTAGTCGCGGTCGAGCTTGTCTTGCGCGTGTGCCCCTGGAGGAATGACGGCGTCACGATACTCGGGGTGTTGAACGATGACATCGGCAATCTGACTTTCAAGCGCAGTCATGGGTTGGCCCGACTCTGACTTGTTTAGTGCATCGCGATACATTTGCCGAAGCTGGTCTCTGTTATCTCCAAACAACACGTCAGTTCTCCACAACTTTTTTCTTGAATTCGCACAGATCAATGATAGGACACTCACCGCATAGAGGTGTTCGTGCTTTGCATATGTAACGGCCGTGCAGTATCAGCCAGTGGTGAGCGTCAACTTTGAATTCATCGGGAACAAGACGAATGAGTCGCTTCTCAACCTCTACTACGTTTTTACCGGGTGCGATTCCTGTGCGGTTTGATACCCGAAAAATATGTGTGTCTACAGCTATGGTCGGCTGGCCAAACGCCGTGTTTAGAATCACGTTTGCTGTTTTGCGACCGACGCCTGGTAGCGCTTCGAGGTCTTCACGGTTTTCAGGCACCTTGCCTTCGTGTTTGTCAGCCAGAAGTTTGCAAGTTGCCAGAACGTTCTTGGCCTTGGTATTAAACAGGCCAATGGTCTTGATGTGGTTTCGAATTTTGACCAGGCCGAGGCTTGCCATAGCCTCGGGCGTGTCTGCGGCTTTAAACAAATGACGTGTCGCTTTGTTTACACCAACGTCTGTTGCCTGAGCAGACAAGATGACAGCGATGAGTAGCTCAAACGGACTCTTGTATTCGAGTTCTGTCGTTGGGTGAGGGTTGGCGTCACGCCAGCGCGAAAATATACGTATTCTTTTTTCTTTGTTCATCGGTTGCTTTTAAAGGATATACGGCGTGTTAGTTTGCCGAGTGGGTAGAAGGTGCCGACATGGGGGCCTGTCGTGGTGTTCTTGCGGTCCAGACGTTGCGTAGTGCAAGAAGAGCTCCCAGCGCAAAGAAGGCGCCGGGAGGTAACAACATCAATAAAAACCCGTCGTGTAGTGTTACTGTCCAGTTTGATGCGACAGGACCAAATAGAGCGTCCATACTGGCAAACAGGGTGCCGGCTCCAATCAGTTCGCGTATAAATCCAAGAGCCATCAATACAAACGTGAAGCCAAGGCCGTGGGCCAGCCCGTCCGTGAGTGACGCGACTATGGGCTGACGCGACGCAAATGATTCGGCTCGTGCGATAATCGCACAGTTTGTCACGATGAGTGGCACAAAGAGTCCCAGTACTCGATGAAGCTCAAACAAGTAAGCGTGAAGCAAAATATCGATGAGTGTGACAAGACTCGCAATGAGCAGTACGTAAACCGGAATACGTAAAAACGGTGCGGTAACGGTTCGTGTTAATGAGACCAGAAAATTGGACAGCACCAGTACGAAGGTTGTAGCCACACCAAGTCCAATGCCGTAGGCAAGCGTTGTTGTTACAGCCAGCATAGGGCACAGACCGAGCAGCTGAACAAGGCCCGCGTTATTTCGCCACACGCCGTCTTTAAACACGTCACTCAATCTCGCAGTGCGTGCGGGGACCGTTGACAAACCAACTGTTGCGGTATCGGTGCTCATCTTTGGCTAAGAAAGAACGTGCGGGCTTGGCCCGATAGAAGAGGACTGGTTTGGCGACGAGGCCTCAGGTTCGAGTGGCTCGGCTGGCCGTTCGAAAATCTCGTCGCGGTGCATATTGAAGTAGATCAGGGCATTCTTAACAGCTTTGACCACCGCTCTAGGGCTGACCGTTGCGCCGGTTATTTGATCGAAATTGCCTCCGTCTTTCTTAACCAGCCACTCGGCTTCAGACGGATCTCTGAGAGAGCGACCGTTAAACTGCAATATCCAGTCGGTGTTCCGGGCTTCAATTTTGTCGCCAAGACCCGGTGTTTCTCTGTGTGAAGCCACGCGTACCCCCGCTAAACGACCGTCTGCGTAGATGCCAACCAGAAGTCGAATAGGGCCTGAGTAACCGTTCTGTGCAGTGACCTGAAAAACCGCCGCTCGCGCTTTGTCATTGAGACGCGCGCGGCAAATGTAAGGCCTTTCGTCTGAACCAAGAAGCTGCGCGTCGGCCGTATTGCTGTCGATATAGATAAGGTCGCTGAACACGTCGTTGTCGTAGTCGGTTTCTTTTAACAGCTCGCGAATCTGACGCATTTCCCAGGCTCGTTCATTTGCCTCAATGCGGTCGGAAAAAGTGTGCTGGGTTTTGCTCAGCATAAACGCGGCAAAGAAACCCATGCCGGCTAGAATACCCACTGACATAATGCCGCTACCGCGCATGGCCGTAAGCCCTCGGAATGGTGAAATGATCGATTAATGGAACCAGCATGTTCATGAATAGTACCGCGAAAGCCACACCATCGGGATAACTGCCCCAAGTTCTAATAGAGTAGATTAGAACACCAATCCCCAGCGCGTAGATGATCTTGCCGCGACGACTGGTCGCAGCTGATACTGGATCGGTGGCAATAAAAAAGGCACCGATCAGGGCGCTGCCGCTCAACAGGTGAAAAAATACCGGACTGTAAGCATCACTGTCGAGCATTCGGCCAGCTAGCGCGGACACGGTAACACCGGCTATCACACCGACTGGAATATGCCAGCTGATTAGCTTTCGAACTAGTAGCCATATGCCGCCAGCCAGTATCGCGAGGTTAATGGCTATCCATGGCTGTGTGCCGTACACCGACAGCGACGGATCGTAAAAAAGCTCGCTCAGCATAGCGCCCTGCGACAGTCCAATCTGAACCGCATCCAACGGCGTTGCCTGCGTAAGCTGGTCCCAGGCGTAGGCTTCGGGAAGGGCGCCCGTCAGAGTCACTTGAACAGACTGCAAGAAGTCTAGCTGGGCCCCTGCCAAACCGGGAGAGGTCCAAAGTGCAAGTTCTGTGGGGAAACTCACCAACACCACGGCGTAACCCGCCATGGCTGGATTAAAGGTGTTAAAGCCGAGACCACCGTAAAGGTGCTTGGCTACAATCATAGCGAAGGCGGCAGCTGTTGCTGTGACCCACCAGGGTGTTAAGGGAGGCAATGCGAAGGCGAGTAAAAGCGCGGCAAGCAGAGCGCTGCCGTCACCCAGAAAAGCGGCTATCGGTTGCTTGCGCATGCGAAGCATAAGGTACTCGCAGGATAGCGCGACGCTCACAGCTACCAATGAGTTGAGTATCAGTCCTGGGCCGAAGAAGTAGACGTGAACAAGCGCTGCAGGAACCAGTGCAAGACAGACCTCGTACATAATGGCGCGAACACTGCGTCGTTTGCGAATATGTGGCGACGGAGACTGCGCGAATTTCATTCGCTGTGTCCGTCCGTTTTCTTTTTCGATTTAGCTCGGGCAAGTGCCGCCTGAATATCAATCTTCTTTTGGCTGGCGCTTTGTGCAGCCATTTGTCTAACCGCTCTTGCGGCGTCGCGTTCTTGCTGTAATCTTTCAAGCCGCTCTTCACGCTGCTGATATCGTTCTTTGGCGACTCCCGCTCGTTCCTGTTTTTGCGTATGCAGCCACAGCTCGTCTTTGGCATAACGAAAATACTGTGTAAGTGGAAGATTGCTGGGGCAGACATAGTCGCAGCAACCGCATTCAATACAGTCAAACAGTTTGAGTGCGGGAAGCCCATCGAGTTGCTCGCTGCGTGCGTGGTAGTAAAGCTGTTGCGGTAGCAAGCTGGCCGGACACACTTCTTCGCAGGCACCGCATCGTATACAAGGCATTTGAGTTGTGAGATCCCGCGCCTCGGCTTCTGGCATAACGAGCACGCAGTTTGATCCTTTGTCCACCGGAACGCTGTCGGAGCCTACGGTGAAACCCATCATGGGGCCTCCAATAATCAGTCGCTGCGAATCGGACGTGTAACCGCCGCAGTGCTCTATGAGCTCCGCGATTGAAGTGCCGACCGGTGCGAGAATGTTTTGCGGCTGTGCGACACCGTCTCCGCAAACCGTAACAACTCTGGAGGTTAGAGCGTGGCCTTCAAACACCATTTGATGGACTGCGTGAGCGGTGCCCACGTTGTGGCACAGATAGCCAATGTCGACTGGTAATCCGTTGCTGGGCACTTCGAGGCCAGAGAGAACCTGAATGAGCTGCCGTTCGCCTCCCTCAGGATATTTTGCGTGTACAAGGCAGAGCTTAAGGCGAGAGTCGCCAAGCTTCTCCAAGGCGTCTTGCATCGAGTTGATAGCGGCGAGCTTGTCTTCCTCCAGCGCGATGAAGCAGTTGTTAATCTGCAAAACGTGCAACAGAATCTGCACCCCACTTACAACGTTCTCTGCTTGCTCTCGCATGAGCATTTCGTCGCAGCTAATATACGGAGCACACTCTGCACCGTTGATAACCAAGGTATGCAGCGTTTTATCCGCTTCAGCCGTAAGCTTGAGCGCAGTGGGAAACGACGCACCTCCCAATCCGACAATGCCGGCGTCGGCTACGCGCTGACGAAGTATATTGGGGTCTTCCAAATGGTAATCATGTGCGAGTTTTAAATCGGTATTGACTGTTTGATCGGGCGATGACGTAACTTCGACACACACAGCACTCAATCCGGACCGATGAGCGATAACGCGAGGTGCAATATTACTGACAACCCCCGCAACACTTGAGTGAACATCTGCGCTGAAAGCACCATCGGCTTTACCCAGCCGCGTACCGACGTCAACGTGGTCTCCCACCGAGACACATACTTTGGCCGGGCTACCGCGATGTTGGAGCATCGGTACCCACACTCGGACCGGCGTAGCCAGCCGGCTCACAGGCACGCTGGTTTGCGTCTCTTTGTTCGCCGTAAGCGCGAGACCGCCCGGGAAGTCGTGAAGCGATAGCGTGTCCACTAGAGCGGTGCCTCCGGTCGGGCCGTGCGCCACGAATTCACCGTCACCGGCACATCTATCATGTCTATGCAGTCGACCGGGCAGGGTTCAACGCATAAGTCGCAGCCTGTGCACTCGCTGGCAATGACGGTATGCATGAGTTTGGGAGCGCCGAGAATGGCGTCGACCGGGCAGGCCAAAATACACTTCTTACATCCTATGCATACGTCCTCATGTATGAAGGCAATTTTTTCAGGCACCTGTTCACCGTTGTCGGTATTCAGAGGTATAGCTTCACGGCCCAGCAGAGCGGCCAGTTCGTGAAGCGTTGTTTCACCTCCGGGAGGGCATTGGTTAATGGGCGCTTCGTTGGCGGCAATCGCCTGTGCGTAGGGTCGGCAGCCTGCGTAATTACACTGGCCACATTGGGTTTGCGGTAGAAGAGCGTTAATGCTCTCGACTACGCTGTCGCTGGCGGCTTCGAAACGCGGATTGTACCGCCGGTGAACAATAAAGAGCAGTCCACCCAGCAGAAGGGTTATGGCGGTGAGGCTAAGTACGGCTGCTAACATGCTAGCCACGCACCATGCCGGAAAAACCGATAAACGCGAGCGCCATTATGCCGGCCGTTACAAGACCAATGGCCGCGCCGCGGAACGGCGTTGGAATGTTGGCCAGTGCGAGTCGTTCGCGTTGCGCCGCGAGTGCCAGTAGTACAAGTGAGAAACCGGTAGCTGCACCAAAACCGAAAAACAACGACTCGATGAAGCTGTGCTGCTCTTTAACGTTCAACAACGCCACACCTAAAACGGCGCAGTTGGTTGTGATAAGAGGCAGAAATATTCCCAATACTTGATGGAGTAGAGGTGAAATGGCGCGAACGATGATTTCAGTAAACTGTACGACCGCCGCAATGACAACAATGAACGAGACGATGCTCAAGTATCCAAGGTCGAAAGGAATTAGCACGAAGTTGTTCAGGCACCAGCTTAAGCCTGACGCGACGGTCAGTACGAACACCGTGGCAAAACACATGCCAACGGTGCCTTCCAGTCGTTGCGTGACTCCCATGAACGGGCACAGACCCAGAAACTGAACAAGCACAAAATTGTTAACCAGAATGGTTGCGACAATTAAGGCCAATAGCTCAGTCATGATGATCGCAACCCGTTAGGTGACTCGCTGACCTGGCTCGGCGCCGTTGTCCGGAGACAGGATGTAAACACCTGAGTCGTTGCTAGCCGCAAGTACCATGCCTTCCGATAGTCCAAAGCGCATTTTACGTGGCGCCAGGTTGGCAACCATAACGGTCAGTCGACCAATCAGCTTTTCCGGGTCATAACTTCGCTTGATCCCAGCAAAAACGTTACGGGTAGAGTCGCCTAAATCAAGCGTTAGTTGAACGAGTTTGTCAGCTCCCTCAACCGCTTTGGCATCTACGATGCGCACCACGCGCAGGTCTACTTTCTTAAAGTCGTCAATGCTAATGGTATCGGAGCTTTCGTTTTGTGCCGGCGACGCCTTGTTACCTTTCTGGCTATCTGATTTGGATGCGGCTTCTGATGCTGCTCGCTCTTCGGCCATCATGGCGTCTACCTTCTTGCTCTCAACGCGTGATTTAAGTGGCTTGAACTGATTGACGCGATGATCAAGAAGTGGTGTTGCAACGTCGTTCCATGAAGTAATCGGGGCATTGAGAAAGATACCTGCTTGCTCGGACAAAGCAGGGAGCACCGGCGTTAAATAAACGAGAAGGGCACGAAACATATTGATGCCCTGTGTACAAACGGCTTGAACTTTTTGTTCCTGACCTTCTTCTTTGACCAGTTTCCACGGCTTGTGGTGATCAACATACTGGTTGGCCAGATCGGCAAGATCCATGATGACCCGAGCGGCCGACGAGTATTCCCGCCGCTCGTAGAAACGATCGATTGCGCTGCTGGCATCTGAAAATTGCTTATACAACTCAGGATCGTCGAGTTCGCTACCCAGCATGCCGTCGAAGTTTCGCTGGATAAAGCCTGCGCAGCGACTGGCAATGTTGACGAATTTATTCACCAGGTCGGAGTTAACTTTAGCGACAAAGTCGTCGCCGTTGAAATCGAGGTCGTCGATACCAGGTTTTAACTTGGTGAAGAAGTAGTAGCGTAACGCTTCCGGATCCAGGTGGTTTAAGTAGGTGCGTGCGCCAATCAACTCGCCTTTGGATTTTGACATTTTCGCTTTGTTTAATGTCAGGTGTCCGTGAGCAAATACTTTTGATGGCGTTCGGTAGCCAGCTCCACTGAGTACGGCGGGCCAAAAAAGACAGTGAAAATTAATGATGTCTTTGCCAATAAAGTGGTACACCAAGTGTTCGCTATCGGCTTTCCAGTAGGCGTCGAAATCAATATTGTTTTTGTCGCAGTAATGTTTAAAACTGGCAAGATAACCCACCGGTGCGTCAACCCAGACATAAAAGTATTTGTCTTCGGTGCCCGGAATTTTGAAACCAAAGTACGGCGCGTCGCGCGAAATGTCCCAGTCTTTAAGTCCGGCCTCTACCCATTCCAGTAGTTTGTTCAACACGGCTTCGTCTAGATTGTCTGAGGTGAGCCAGCCGTCGAGTTCTGTGGTGAATTCCGATAGTTTGAAAAACAGGTGTTCCGATTCTTTGGCGATCGGAGCAGACCCGGAAACTTTGGAGATGGGATCGATCAAGTCAAGCGGGTCGTAGGTGGCGCTGCATTTGTCACAGTTGTCGCCGTACTGATCAGGTGACTTGCAGTTTGGGCACGTTCCGGTGACGTAGCGGTCCGGCAAGAACATTTTCTTCTCGGCGTCATACGCCTGAGTGATTACGCGCCGGTCGATAAAACCCGCTTTATCCAGCTTGGAAAATATGTCTTCGACCAGCTCCTGATTTTCGGGGGAGTGCGTGGTGTAAAACTCGTCGAAACCCACGTGAAACCCTTCAAAGTCACTGATGTGCGATGCTCGAATAAGATTAACCAGTTCTTCGGGCTCGATGCCTTCTTCCGCTGCTCGAAGCATTATTGGGGTGCCGTGCGCGTCACTGGCGCACACGCTGATGCAGTCGTTTCCTACCAGGCGCTGGTATCGCGCCCAGATATCAGACTGCACGTATCCGACCATGTGGCCAATGTGCAGCGGGCCGTTGGCGTAAGGCAGTGCGGTAGAAATAAGAATGTTCTGGTCAATCTTTGGCATGTCAGTCCAATTAAACGCCCAACTAAAGGCGGTAAAAATGTGCAGTGTTATAAGAAACGTAGTATGCCACAGGAGCAGCAAAACAGCCCGAATCCGAATGGCTTTTGGGGTGGTCTGGCGAGAGGTTGGGCCGAAGCGGCCCGATGGTCTAGTCTTCCGCGCCGGGAGGTGCGTATTCCTTAAAAGACGATTTATTGTTGGCGCTGTAGTACGCGTCTTCGCCGGTAATTTGGCGCTTCTGAACCAGTCGCTTTAACGCTCCGTCCATAGTCTGCATGCCGGTCGATGCCGCACTTTGCATTGACGTTTCAATTTGATCCAGTTTGCCCTGTCGAATCAGATTGGCGATGGCGGAGGTATTGACCATGATTTCCATAGCGGCTACGCGGCCTTTCTGATCTGAACGTTTGAGCAGCTGCTGTGCGATTACACCGCGCAGTGAAGTGGATAGCATCGAGCGGATATGGCCCTGTTTGTCGGCCGGGAACGTATTGATTATTCGGTCGACGGTGGCGGCTGCACTATTGGTGTGCAGTGTGCCCATCACAAGAATGCCAGTCTCGGCGGCGGTCACAGCAATGCTCATGGTTTCAAGGTCACGCATCTCGCCGACCAGAATGACGTCGGGGTCTTCACGTAAAGCCGACTTTAGAGCCGCGGTAAAACTCTTGGTGTGAACGCCTACCTCGCGCTGGCTAATAAGGCAGCCGATGCGTTTGTGGGTGAATTCAACAGGATCTTCAATGGTCAGAATATGGCCTTTGCGAGTCTCGTTAATTTCATTGACCATGGCCGCGAGCGTTGTCGACTTGCCAGAGCCTGTCTTGCCAGTGACCAGCACGAGTCCCTGTTTTTGTTTGCACATGTTAAGAATGGCACGCGGTGCCTTGAGATCTTTAAGCGTGAGTGCATCACCGGGTATCGCACGCATGACGGTACCCATGCCATTGATGTGGCGAAAGACGTTTACGCGAAAGCGTGCTTTGTCACTCAGTGGGTAAGCAAAATCGGCACCGTCATGTTCCTCGAATTGAAGACGTGCTTCCGCTGTGAACATTTCTTCAATAATCTCTTTGACTTCGTCAGGCTTGAGCGGCTGGTCTTGAATGTTTTTAAGGTCGCCGTACTGACGCATTCGCGGAGGATCTCCGGCCAGAACGTGTAGGTCAGAGCCGTCGTTTTCAAGCATGATTTCGAGATATTTATCTATTTTTGCCATAACCGTGTCCTCAGCCTTGGTCCAGCTTCAGGTGAGGAAGTATGTTGGTGTCGGTCACAAACTTCTCAAACTTGGTTTTATCTTCGGCGTACAGGTACGCGTCGTCTGCGTTAATGGTTCGTTTGGTCACGGCGTCGAGCAAAGCCTGATCCATGAGTTGCATGCCCAGGTGACGACCTGTTTGCACCTGGGAAGGAATCAGGTGCGTCTGGTCGTTGGCAATCAGTTTGGCGATAGCGCGTGTCATAACCATGATTTCGAGCACCGCTTTGCGACCTTTGCGGTCGGGCGTTTTAACCAGAATTTGTGATATCACCGCCTGCAGACTTTGAGACAGAAAGCTCTTGGCTTGTTCGCGTTCGTCCGACGGCAGGGCATCCAATATGCGGTCAATGGATTTCACCGCGCCGGTTGTGTGCATGGTGCCAAGCACGAGATGGCCTGTTTCAGCGGCTGTCATGGCCATTGAAATGGTTTCGGCGTCACGCATTTCGCCGACCAGAATAACGTCCGGGTCTTCACGCAGTGCGGCGCGCAGTCCGTCTGCAAACGAATGAAGGTGGGTTCCGACTTCGCGCTGGATAACCTGAGAGCGCTTGCTCGGGTGAACAAATTCGATAGGGTCTTCGAGGCTCAAAATGTTGAGCGGTCGTGTTTTGTTCAGGTGATCAATCATGGACGCGAGCGTGGTGGACTTACCGGTACCGGTTGCGCCGGTTACCAGAACCAGTCCCTGATGCAGGTCGGTAAGGTCTCGAACCACGTCCGGCAGACCCAGTTTTTCCATTTCGGGAATGGTGTTCGGAATGTGTCGAAACACAGCACCGGGGCCAGTGTCTTTGTGAAACAGGTTGGCACGAAAACGGCCACCTTCCTCAGTAACGTAAGAGAAGTCGAGGTCGTCGCCTCCTGCGTACTTTGCTTGCTGGCTTGCGGTTAACACTTCGTCGAAGTAGCCGCCCAGTTCCGCTTCCTTGAGTTCGCGGAACTTAATTGGAATCAGGTCGCCGCTAATGCGGAGCATCGGAGGAACGCCAACGGCCAAGTGAATGTCCGAGCAGCCCTGAGCGAGTGCGAGTTTTAGAAATGCATCTATTCGTGCCATAAGCGCGTTTTATCCAATAATGGCTTCCAGGTCGGTGCGGAACGATTCCATCGACTGATAGCGATCAGCTTTGTCCACTGCGAGGACTTTGTCCACCATTTTGGCGACATAGTCCGGGACTTCAGGGTTCTTTTCCTGAATGGGGGTGTAATCGCCCTGGACGTGCTGATACATCACTGCCATATGGTCACCTTCGGTGTACGGTGGTTCGCCTGTTAATAATTCATAAAATATAACGCCGAGACTGTAGATGTCTGCGCGCTGGTCGACCTTTTTGCCCAAAATTTGCTCTGGCGCCATGTATTTTGGCGAGCCGATGACATAGCCGGTTTTGGTCAGCTGAGTATCGCCGCCAGACTGAGCTGCGGCTACGCCGAAGTCGACCACTTTGACCACACCTTCGTTATTGACGAGCACGTTGGCCGGTTTGAGGTCGCGGTGGATAATGCCAACGTGGTGAGCGACAGCCATGCCCAGCGCAATGTCACGGGCAATCTTGGCCGCCTTTTTGACTTCCACAGGTTTGTTGTTGGGGATCTCACCGCGGAGCGTGTGCGATGGAAAGTATTCCATCGAAATGGCGTAAAGCCCACCCAGTTTCAGGAAGTCATAAATTCGAATAACGTTTTTGTGAGTGATTTTTCGTGAGTATCGTAATTCGTGGACGAAGCGCTGCATCATCTCTTCGTCGGCCGAAATATTCTGGTTCAGGAATTTCAGCACAAGCCGTTCTGAAACGATTGTGTCCTCGACTAAAATAACCGTACCGAATGCGCCTTTACCAATATTTTGAATGAATTTATAACGACCCTCGATCACGTCGCCCGCGGTTAATTTACCGATGTCGAGCGTAGGAGGTTGCGCCGCTGCTTCTTTGATCACGTCAGGAGCGTTGTCGGTCAGCACCGTCATGTTCGGCTCGGCCATGCGTTCGGCGCGCTGGTTTTCGGCCAGCTGCGTCTGTGAGAAGCGTGTCGTCAGGTCGCTCAAGGCGCGGTTCATGGCCTGTTGAACCGCGGAGTCCTCACTCTTCGTTTCAGCCTGAATCAGTTTGATTGCCTCGGCTGCCGAATTGTCGTCGGTTAAACGAGTGACAACATTTGCCGCTTCCAGTTTGATTTCTTTTTCGCGTCGCGACAGAAGCGGTAGTACGAACTTAAGGTCGCGGGCCGCACCTAATTCGGCTATGGCGCGTAGCGCGGCCGGAATCGATTTGGGGTGTCCGTCGAGCATTTCAATAATGGAAGGCAGTGCTTTTACGTCGCCAATTTCGGCCAGCGCATCGACTGCCCGTTCGCGGACCCACCAGTCCGGGTCTTTGGTAGCGCCGATAAGAAAGTTGGTCGCTTTGTCGGACTTGGTGCTGTTTAAAATTTCGATGGCGGCGCGACGAATTTGTTCATCGTCGTCGTTAATAAGCTCAAGCACAGAATCGACTACGCGGTCACCGCCAATTGACGCGAGCGCATCCGTTGCACGAGATCGCACCCACCAATCGCTGTCGTTAAGCGCGTCGAGCAGGTCTTTAATTGATTCGGTGCTGGCTACTTCGTTTAGCACCTCGACAGCTGCACGACGCGAGTACTCGTTTTCGTCCTGCAGGGCGGGCAAGATGTGTTTAATGATGTCGGGGTGGTTGAAGGACACCAGTACATCGACCGCTTTATTTTGCACGTCAATGTCGTCATCCATCAGCAGTTCGCACATGATGGTGATATCTACTTTGGAGCCCATTTTTGACAGCGCTGTTAGAGCAGCTTGTTTTACGTCGTTGTCGCGATCACTCAGTTGGTCTTGAATGGCTTTTTGAACTTTCGCTCCGGGAAAGCGCGTTAACGCTGCGATAATGTAGCAGCGTATCACCGAGTCTTTGCCCGAAATACGCCCAAGCAAATCGGGAACCATATTTTTGGTCGCGAGTTCTTGAACCATTTTCATAGCGACTTCTTTTTCACTGTGCTCCAAATTGTAGGCGTTGCTCAACAGCAGGCGCACGCTGATGCGATCTTTGTGCGCGGCCATGATTTTCAGAACTTGTGAAGGGGGGATGTTCGGATCGTCGAGGAATTGAAAGAGAATATTTGGATCGAATTGCTTTGACGAAGACAAGGCCCAGGTGACGCCGCTGGAGACTCGCTTGTTGGGGTGTTCGAGAGCCTTGATGAACGCAGGCAGATTTTTGACGTTGATGTTCTCGGTCAGAATGTCTACGAACGTAACCATCTGTGTTTTGTTGGCGAGCTCAAGGCCGTCAATGATTTTGGGTGTTGCACCGTCACCCAACGCAGACAGGCGCGCAATGGCCTTCTCGGCCTCGGGCGTATCGTGGTGTCGCATTGTGATCAGCTGATTGACCAGCTTGTCGGCTCGAAGACCGCTAAATAGTTTCATCAAAACCTTCAACAAATGGCTAACAGCACAACAGGTGGGTGTTCTTAACACCGCTTCTAGTCGAGCGACCTGCGCAGCTCAACCGGCACTCGAAAACAGCCGGGCACATCTCCTTGCCAGCCATCGTCCGCAGATAATCCTGATCATGCGTAAACGGGCATAATACTAACAAATATATCAACTTCTTACGGGTCCGTTTGTTAAATTTCTCACATTCGGTCGGGGTGGCCTTTTCGAGCGATTGACACCGGCTCGGAGAGACTGGCAGTAAGCCCCGGGAACGAGTATAAGAGGCTCGCGGGCGAACCAAATACGGCGAGACCGTTCGTCCATAAATATCCGAAAAAATAGGCCTCAGGCAGGATAAAAGCTATGCAAAAACTCATCGAAACCCTTCAGAAACAGGTTTTGAACCCGTTTGATGAGCCGCTATCGAATCTGGCAACGCTTACCGCAGAAGGCGACAACCGAATCGTCGTTGAGTTTGGGATTCCAGTTGCCAGGAGTCACGATGCGCTGATCGCGCAAATTCGATCCGAAATGCCGGCTCTGGACTCGGTCAATATTGAGCTGGTGTCCAATATCAAGACGCATGCGGTCAAGCGAAATCTTAAGCCGCTGGGGCAAATTAAGAACATTATTGCCGTGGCTTCGGCCAAGGGCGGTGTCGGCAAATCGACCACCACGGTCAATCTGGCGCTGGCCCTGGCAAGTGAAGGTGCCCGGGTTGGCGTGCTTGACGCCGATATTTATGGTCCGAGCGTGCCCCGTATGTTGGGCGTTGCCGACGTCCAGCCCAAAAGCCACGATGGCAAGATCATTCAGCCCGTTGAGGGGCACGGAATACTGTGCATGTCTATCGGGTTTCTGGTTGATGAAGACCAGCCTATGGTCTGGCGCGGACCAATGGTAACTCAGGCTCTTCGCCAGCTGTTGAATGACACCGCTTGGGGAGAGCTAGACTATTTATTCGTCGATATGCCGCCCGGCACCGGCGACATACAGCTGACGCTGTCTCAACAAGTGCCCGTGAGTGGCGTTGTAATTGTTACGACTCCTCAGGACATCGCATTGCTGGATGCTCGCAAAGGGCTGAAGATGTTTGAAAAAGTCGAAGTGCCCGTGCTCGGTGTAATCGAAAACATGAGTGGCTATCTGTGTCCTAAATGTGGACATGAAGCCGACATATTTGGATCAGGCGGTGGCGAGCTAATGGCCCACTCCGACTCGGTACCGTTTCTGGGCAAAATGCCGCTGGATATTCGCATCCGTGAAGAGCTGGATGTCGGAAAGCCTACCGTTGCCCATGATCCTGACGGAGAGCTCTCCACGCGCTATCGTCATATGGCTCTGCGCGCTGCGGCTAAACTGCGCGGCGGCGGTACCGACTACAGTCGCTTGTTTCCTAACATTGTTGTAGAGGACAGTTAGAGCTGTACCGCAACACTTAGAATTTTCTCGCTGGCTTTGAAGCGGCTTTAGTCGCCGCAAAACCAATAATAGATTCCCTTCACAAAACGTTGAACAAGAGGACTTGATGTGAGCATTAAATCAGATCGCTGGATTCGCAAGATGGCTGAAAACCACGGCATGATCGAGCCGTTTGAGCCTGGGCAAGTCCGTCACGTGAACGACGAAAAAGTGATTTCTTACGGCACCTCGAGTTACGGTTACGACGTTCGTTGCGCCGAAGAATTCAAAATCTTTACCAATATTAATTCTGCGGTTGTAGACCCCAAAGCATTTGATGCCAGCAGTTTTGTGGACATGAACAAGAGCGAGTGCATCATCCCGCCAAACTCATTTGCATTGGCGCGAACCGTGGAGTACTTCCGCATCCCGCGCAATGTGCTGACAATATGTCTTGGTAAGTCGACGTATGCACGCTGCGGCATTATCGTAAACGTGACGCCTCTTGAGCCTGAATGGGAAGGGCACGTCACGCTTGAGTTTTCGAATACTACCCCTTTGCCTGCCCGCATCTATGCGAACGAGGGCGTTGCCCAAATGTTGTTTTTTGAGTCCGACGAGGAATGTGAAACGTCATACGCTGATCGAGCAGGAAAGTACCAGGGGCAGCGTGGAGTAACTTTGCCTCGCGGCTAATGAAAGTTTGCAAGGTCGAAGCACATAAAAACCGGTAACCGTATCGCGCAGGAGGACTCTTAAGGTATTTTCGTGTCCGACAAACGGCCGGACCGGTTGCACGGGTCGTGTTGCCGCGATCGGGTAACTAATCAGACGTCGAGGCCTAATTCATCGCAGCAGCATACCGCGTGTACGCACTCTACTTGGCCCAAAGGGCCAAGCCTGGAAGTGCCCTTGGGGTACGCACTCTACTTGGCCCAAAGGGCCAAGCCTGGAAGTGCCCTTGGGGTACGCACTCTACTTGGCCCAAAGGGCCAGGCGAAGTGCCCTTGGGGTACGCACTCTACTTGGCCCAAATGGCCAGGCGAAGTGCCCTTGGGGTAAGCATTCATTGGGGCCCTTTGGTCAGGTCTGAAAGCGTGCCCGGCTCAGTCATTCGTGTCTAAATCAGACGCAGCTCAATCAGGTTCTATTAGCGCTCTACGTCTTCAGGCGGAGTTGGCAACACCGGCCCGGATTTAGTGACGTTAATAACTTTGATTGAATTACTGTCGCCCGGTGGCGTTGAGCCGTAGTTGAGCGTGTCGGCTACGCCTGATTGTACGCGTGTAGCCGTCAATACTGTGCGCGGCTTGTCGTTTTTAAACTGGGCCATTTTTACAATCGCAAAGTCGTGCTCGCGCGCCAGCCAAATGTGGTACATGCGCGAAGAGCCCTCCCGCTGCTGTTTAATTTTGACCGTGTTGAAACGACCTGCAGGCGTGTCCAGAAGCTCTTCTCCCAGCGGTGTATACAAATACGTTTTTATGGCGTCGCGGTCGAGCAAGCGATAGCTGTCCCGAAGAGACTCCTCGCCGAGATCGCGCATTAACAACGCTTGCATGGCCAGCCGGTCACCAACGGGCTGGCTTAATTCGATTTCGTAGGTTTCGTCTTTGTATTTGCTAACGGCCTTGCCTGCATCCCAGTCAAACGATATGGATCGATTACGTTTACCTGAAGACGAGCCGTCATCGAACTCGTAGGCAATACCGTGCATGTGATTGTACTCGGTGAATTCAAAACGCGAGTGTTCAATGACGGGTGTTTTGCGTAACAAAGACGCGAACCCGCGGGGATGGGTCGTAGAGGAAAGAGAATAAGAGTCGCGATTAATGCGTGTAAGCATGACGGTGGTTTCGGCCACCCGAGCACCTGAGTGGTGCACGTCGTAAACGGCAATGAACGGAGTAGGTCTGTCGCCGGCGCTTACCAGATGTGAAGAGCAAGCGAAAATCAGAATCAACAAAGGCTTCAGCCCGTATTGCCGTGGCGCGTTAGTCACGTTCAAACTCCTCGGTGTGTGGATTCACAGTACCTCTGACAGGTTTATTCCGTATGGTTCCATCAAGCCAAACCAGGCCGTCGCGTTGTTCGAGTCGGCCATGTGCAAACCACTCAATCACAGTAGGGTACAGAGTGCGTTCGGCCTCCTGAACGCGCTGTGAAAGTGTTTTGGCCGTGTCCTGATGCTCTATCGCTACCACCGCCTGCGCAATCAGTGGGCCGCCATCCAGCACGTCGTTTACAAAGTGAACGGTGCTGCCGTGAGCCTTCTCGAATGCCGCCAAGGCCCGCTTGTATGTGTTCAGGCCGGGATACTTGGGTAGTAAGGAAGGGTGAATATTCAATAGCTTACCGTCAAATGCGCGTACAAAAAATGGGTCGACAATGCGCATGAAACCCGCGAGTACGACGAGGTCAGGTGACGTTGCTTGAACGGCCTTGAGCAAGGCCTGATTAAAGTCGCTGCGCTGATCGAATGAATCGAATTCTACGCAGTGGGTGTCGCACCCCGCTTTGGCGGCACGCTCTAAACCATAAGCGTTTGCAACGTCACTCACCACATTGGCAATGACAAAGCCACTGTTCTGGTGCTTCGACCATTCGTGGATGGCGGCAAACGTAGAGCCGCTTCCCGAGAGCAGTACGGTCAGACGTAATGGTTGATCGGGCAAGATCAGGTTTCCAGAGTTATGGCTTCGCCGGTTCCGCGACGGCGTACTTCGCCAATTTGCCACGCGCTTTCGCCGAAGGCTTCCAGTGCTTCAATTGCTTCACCTGCAAGTGCGCCCGGAACGAAAATAGTCATGCCCACTCCACAGTTGAAGGTGCGCCACATTTCACGTTGCGTAATGTTTCCGGTGTCTTGAAGCCACTTGAAAATGTCCGGCATTTGCCAGGAAGACAGGTCGATCGCAGCGCTGACGGAGTCAGGCAGCACGCGCGGAATATTCTCTAACAGTCCGCCACCGGTAATGTGCGCCAGACCGTGGACCGGCATCTGTTGGAACAAAGACAGGAGTGGTTTTACGTAGATGCGCGTGGGTTTGAGCAGCGCCTCAACGGGCGGTGCTTCCTCGCCTTCGTCTTTGGCAATATCCAGAAGTTTGCGAATGAGTGAGTATCCGTTGGAGTGCGGGCCGCTCGAGCCCAGAGCGATGATGGCGTCGCCTTCGCTGATTTTCTCGCCGGTGATTAACTTGTCTTTTTCAACGACGCCCACGCAAAACCCGGCCAGGTCGTAGTCGTCGCCTTGATACATGCCCGGGAGTTCGGCTGTTTCACCGCCAATTAGGGCTGCCCCTGATATTTCACAACCCTCTGCGATACTCGAAATAACGGTAGCCGCAACGTCGATGTCGAGGTGGCCTGCTGCGTAATAGTCGAGAAAGAAAAGCGGCTCAGCTCCCTGCACTATCAGGTCATTGACGCACATGGCGACCAGGTCAATGCCTACACCTGAGTGGTTCTCGTGTATGAGCGCCAGCTTGAGTTTCGTGCCCACGCCATCGGTGGCCGCTACGAGTACGGGCTTTTTGTATTGCGCAACGTCGAGTTCGAACAGGGCGCCGAAACCACCTAATCCGGACATGACTCCGGGTCGGCTGGTGGCCGCGACGCGAGGTTTTATACGCTCAATAAGCGCATTTCCAGCGTCTATATCAACGCCGGCGCTACGGTAGGTAACAGGAGTCTTTGCAGTCATACGTGTTTCAAGGTCGCTTTATTAGTGGCTCGGCTAGTACCAGCCGGAGCTTGGCAGGTAGAATACCGGAATTGTACACCAGCGGGTCGCATTGCGTCGGGCCAGAGGAAAACTATTTTGCACAATTTGAGCCTCTACAGTCGGGTGGTTTTCGCTACCGTCTTGTTTATCGCCGTTCTGAGCACGGTTCCGGTGTCTCTGGCAGCGCCCGCCGGCAATTTGTTTGCCGCTGAAGTGCCCGTGAGCGAGCGCACTTCGGAAGCGAAAGAGGAGGCAACGCAGCGAGCGTTGGCCGAGGTGTTGGTGAAAGTCTCGGGCAGCCTCTCAATTGCCTCTGAGGCGAATGCCAATCTGATTCTGGAAGACGCCGGGAGCTATGTTCAGCAGTTTCGGTACACCTCTAACGGCACTTTGCTGGTGGGGTTTGATGGGCGCAAATTACAAAGTGAAATGCGAGCTGCCGGACTGCCCGTGTGGGGCGCTGACCGGCCGTCGACTCTCGTTTGGCTGGCTGTCGATTATGGCGATGGTGACCGACGAATTCTCGGTGCAGACGATCAAGGCGAAATCCGCAACGAAATCGAAGGCCATGCAGCAGCAAGAGGTGTGCCACTCGTATGGCCTCTCAATGATTCAACTGATCGTGCCACGGTCGAGGCTACAGATGTCTGGGGCGGTTTCACCGAGAATATTACGGTTGCCTCTCGGCGCTACGGTACTGAAGGTGTTTTAGTGGCGCGTGTAAGTCAGGGCCCGGATGGGCCCATGTACGGAACGTGGGACCTTAATATTGAGGGCGACGCGACTAACTGGAGCGGTAACTTTGGTGACAGCATTAACCGGCTTGCTGATTTCTACGCCGAACGCTTGTCGGTTGCGTCATCCTCTGGCCCGGCTACGCGGGTGGCAATGAGTATTGACGGCCTAACCAGTGCTAAAGCTTACGCAGACGCCATCAGCGCGATTGAAAAATTAAGCGTTGTCGAGAGCGTTCAGGTAGCACAAGTCAGCAACCAGCGGGTCGTGCTGGATCTGACCCTTCGTGGAGATACGACGCAGGTGTCACGAGCGCTGGGTCTGAGCCGGTTGTTCGAAGCGGAGACTGACGCTGACAACAGCGCTACTCTGGCCTATCGCTACACACGATAATGCTTCGCCATATTCCCAATATTTTGTGCATTGGCCGGATTTTTCTGGTCTTGCCGATACTCATGCTGATGCTCAAAGGGGAGTACATTTGGGCTTTCGTGATTTTCGGCATTGCAGGTATCACCGACGGACTCGATGGGCTGCTTGCCAGACGCTTTAATTGGCGCTCGCAGCTCGGCGCCATTCTTGACCCGATAGCCGACAAGTTTTTAATTGTGTCGGTGTTTCTGGTGCTCGCTGCCACCGGACTGGTACCCGTCTGGCTCGCCATTCTCGTCATTGGTCGGGACGTACTGATTATTACGGGCGTAGTGTGTTACCGCACGTTGGTCGGAAACGTGATGGTTGACGCGTCGCTCATGAGTAAGTTGAATACTGCAATGCAGCTGAGTTTTGTCATGGTCGTATTGGCCAACGTCGGATTTGGTTCACCGCGTGAGCTATGGGTGACTTTTCTGGGTGCGATTGTCATGGCGACAACGCTAATAAGTGGACTCGATTATATGCGCGTTGGATTCATGCGGTTTTTGTACCGCCAGGGGGCAAGTAATGAACGGCAAAGGAGATGAAGCATGACTGACCAACGTTTAATAACGCTCGCGTTGGTAGCAGCAGCTGGGTGGTTAATACTTCAGCTTGCGCCAATTCTGACTCCATTCGTGGCGGCGGCTTTACTGGCTTATCTTGGTGACCCTCTGGTAGACAAGCTGGAAACCTACAAGCTCAAACGAACGCCGGCTGTCATGGTCGCGTTTTGCATGATCTTTTTGTTTCTCGGTGCCGTGTTCTTCCTGCTGGTGCCCATGGTTAAAAGTCAGGGTTCAGCGTTGGCCTCCAAACTTCCTGAGTACGTGCGCTGGATTGAAAGCCACTGGATGCCCACTATTGTCGACTGGATTGGGGCCAACACCGATGGTGAAACGTTGGGTGTTGCGGCAGTGCTGAGCGAATACGGTGATAAAATTGCGCAGGTGCTCACGGGTGCTTTGGGTTCAGTGGGGCGTTCGGGTGGCGCACTGTTTACTGGCTTATTCAATATTATATTGATCCCTGTGCTGTCTTTTTATCTGATGCGCGATTTCGATGTGATTGTCGAACGCGCCGGGCAGCTGGTGCCACCGAGTCGACGCAAACGCGTGTTCCTTATTGCACGCGAATCAGACGCGGCGCTAAGTAACTTTTTGAAAGGGCAAACTGTGGTCATGCTTGGGCTGGCGATCATCTGGTCGGTTGGCTTATCGATCATTAAACTTGAGCATGCAATTGCGATTGGCGTGCTGTCTGGACTACTGAGTTTTGTTCCTTATCTTGGACCCGCTGTCGGTGTGTTGCTTGGTGGTATTTCGGCGATGGTTCAAGGGCCTGACTTAACCATGTTAGCAGGGGTAGGCGTTGTTTTTGTGGTGTCTCAAGGCATCGAGAATTATTTTCTAACGCCGAAATTTGTGGGTGATCGAATTGGCCTGCATCCGGTGATGGTGATCTTCTCTGTTATGGCGGGAGGGCAGCTGTTCGGCTTCTTCGGCGTTCTTTTAGCGCTGCCAGTGGCTGCCGTTGTGACCGTGCTTATTCGCCATTTTTACGAGTGGTACGGTGAGAAACCGGTACCGGCTACAAATGAGGCGAGTGAGGGTACAGTGGTTGCGGATGACGGTGAGATATCGACAACTCAGTCAAGTGAGGACCCAAATCTGACAGTCAACGAAAAAAGCATTACGGCCGAGTCTGTTAAGTCGCAGGACAGTGTGGTTGGTTCGCCTGGCAACAAGGTCACGAAATCCACTCACGAGGACGATCAGCACGATGCGTGAGCAGCAGCTGCCGCTGCATCTTAAGCTTCCCGATAGCACTACTTTCGAGAGCTACTTTGCCGGTCCGAATCAGGAAGCCTTGGCGTACCTGGTGAACGGTGATGTCACTATGACATGGCTTTGGGGTGAGTCGTCGTCAGGCAAGACTCATTTGCTTCAATCTGTTGCTGCGGCGTCCGATCAGGCTGTGTATTTACCGCTCGCCGAACTAAAACCCTATGGGCCTTTTGTTCTTGACGGCTACGATGCGTTTGACGTCGTGTGTCTTGATCAACTCGACGCGATTATTCCACCTCAAGACCAAAACACAGCCTCGCTTGAGCAGGCCGATCGCAGAGGTGTACAGCACGTTATTTCAGACGGTGGAAGCACCGCATTTGAAGTGGAGCCAGACGATCAGCACAACGCAGAATCCGAGGACACAGAGTTTGATAGAGCACTTCAGGCGCCGCTGAGCCTTGCGACACAGAGACTGTGGGAAAAGGCGTTGTTCAAGCTTTATCAGGAAGTCGTTGTTGAGCGCCAGAATACGCTCGTCGTGGCGTCGAAATCAGCGCCCAAGAACAGTTTGTTTTTACTCCCTGATTTGGAATCCCGCCTGCTATCGGGTCCTGTGTTTCGACTACAGTCGCTTGACGACGACCAGCTTCTCAGCGCAATTCAACTGCGAGCCTCTCGACGCGGACTCAAACTGCCTGATGCAACAGGGCGGTACTTATTGCGTCGTATGAAGCGCGACATGCATAGCCTGTGCGAGTTTCTTGATCGGCTCGATACCGCGTCACTGGTGCACCAAAGCAAGCTCACTATTGCGCTTGTCAAAACAACTCTGGGTTGACCGAAAGCGGTGGACTCCAGCCCTGTTCGTCGGAGCGGCTTACAGCCGCGATAGGTCGTTTCGAAACAAGCCGGTGTCGCGACATTGAGCTCGACAAGGCACTGCTACCACCCCGGTAAGCGATTGTAGGTGGGGACGCTGAGTGCCCATTTTCTCATCCCGAACTGAGTTCGCCCCGACGCGCATTGAGCGCCTGCAGAACGAATTTCAGTACGGTCAGATAAGCGAGGGAGACGCCTAACACTAAAGCCGAATCGAGTCGTGTCGAAGGCACGACGGCAATTTGCGTAATCACAAACGCGATGTAAAGCATCAAAGTCAATGCGGCGTAGAAAAACGGTTTGGGACCGAGACTAAAAAGACTCAATAGCGTCACGCCCAGAGGCGCGGCTGAAATAGCGATAATGGACATAGGCCATTGCGCGCCAGTGCCTAATTTGATCCAGCTCAGTAGTATGCCTACGAACAACGTGATGCCTATCGTGATCCAAATGCGTGGGTTCATATTAATTAATTCAACTTTAATGCAAGGTTGCCCAGTCGCTTACCCAGTGCTTTACACAAACGTTTTTCGTCGTCGCTCATGGCTGGGTTGGCGCTGAAATAGCTCGGGCCGTATGGTGTGCCACCGGTTAGGGTTTGGCTTAACGATTTCTCAGTATACGGTAGCCCTGTGATGAGCATGCCATGATGCAATAGTGGAAGCACCATAGACATCAGGGTTGTTTCCTGTCCGCCGTGCAGACTCGACGCCGAAGTAAATACGCCGGCCGGCTTATCAATGAGTGCACCGCTCAACCACAGGGACGAGGTCGTATCGATAAAATATTTGAGCGGGGCGGCCATATTGCCAAATCGGGCTGGAGAACCCAGAGCAAGACCTGAACAGTGTTCAAGGTCGTCAAGAGTGGCAAAAGGTGCGCCGCTGTCAGGCACTCCTGGCTGCGTAATCTGATCTTCAAGAGCCGGAGTCACGGGCGGCACGCAGCGCAACCGTGCTTCGAGCCCGTCGTGACTTTCGATTCCTCTCGCGACCAAATTGGCCATTTTGGCAGTAGCGCCATTGCGCGAGTAGAACAGCACCAGAACGTACGGTGTCATGGCAAAATACTCTCGATATTTTCGATTGGCCGGCCAATGCGTGCCTGACCGTCGACAACGACGACTGGACGTTGAAACCATTTAGGATGCTGTAACAGTAGGTCGACCACTTGGTCTTGATCCAGGTCTTGCGCGTCGAGTTTGAGTGCTTTGAAATCACTGTCTCCTGAACGCAGTAGCGCGTGTGGTGGCAGGTCGAGGGCGTCCAGCAGTTCAATCAGGTCGGTTTTGGAGGGAGGCTCATTGAGGTATTCTACGGTTTTGTATGTCAGCTCTTTTTCCTGCAATAGTGCTTGAACAGCAAGCGATTTAGAGCAGCGCGGGTTGTGGTAGAACACGATATTCATTTGGGTCTCCTCAAAGATGTTCGCGTATTATACGCCGGAGCTTGACCTGATCGTTAAGCGTTTGTTAATTTGCTGCCAATCGTGCAACAGCTGGTGATTATATGCAGGCTTTGGAATGGTTTTGCGCTAGATGGGTCAAGATGGCGGTGCTGTGCACCTGCCTCGTGGTCCTGACCGCCTGTGTAACTAATCCTCCCTATCAAGAAATGAGCGACGCCCGTCAGGCCATTCAGGCCGCTACAGAGGCGGGCGCTGACGAAGCAGAACCCTATCTTATGCGGCTTGCCGGCCGCCACCTGCGAAACGCCAAAGTAGCTATGAAAGAGCGCCGTTTTAACGCCGCCCGCAATGAAGCCATGTTGGCCCACCAAAAGGCAACTGAAGCGCTAAGAAACAAGTGACTAATTCATTCGCCGCTTCCCTGAGCTCTGCGGGCTAAGCGGAGTGCCTGCCCCAACGGGATTTGCTTGTCCAATCGATGGTCGGGCAGGCTCCACGGCTTATCGTGCGGCGAAAACGGTCTTCTTTAGTGAACGGCTTGGCGCAGTTCATCGTGGCTGGAAGCCGCCCCTGCGACGGCATGACCTCGCCTTTTGACGGAGTATTATCTTTTGGTTAACCGCGTTCATTTGTTTTGATTAAGTGCTATCGCATAGTCGTGCGCGGTCGCGTTCAACGCGTCGCGTTTCGTGCCAGTACACGTCGTAAAGCTCGCACGCTTGCAATAGCAGGTAGCGCTACCAATCAAGCGGATGGTTCGGTCGTTGTTATTGCTCAGGGCGAGGAGTCCCAGCTGAAACTTCTTCTCGAGTGGTTACATCGTGGACCGGCGCTTGCGCGCGTTGACGGTGTAGCTTGGGAGGAGCAGGGAATCGATGAGCTGCTGGGGGATTCGTTCAGGGAAGCGTAGTGATGCGGACGACAACTACGTGGACGGCTATAAAAACTTTATACCGCCAGTGCGTTGATCTAGCGCTGGTACCAGCGGTCGCGCAACCGATTCAGTACTTTGTCAGAGTAAACTCGTCGACCGACGCTACCGTTGTAACGTGCCAGTCCTTTGGCAAGGTCGCCTTTCTCACGGTCGATGTACAAACGCAAAATCGTGCAGCCAAAACGCAGGTTAGTTGGAACGTCGAACAGGTTGTCGTCGGGCCTGCCAATTTCATTTAGCCAGAACGGCATGATCTGCATCATGCCTCGGGCTCCGGCGTACGACAGAGCGAAGCGATCGAAATTACTCTCAATGTCAATCACCGCCAGAACCAGTTCCGGGGGCAGGTTGGCGCGGTGTGCTTCAAAGTGAACGAGTTTAAGCAACTCCAGCCGTTCCTTGTCGTCGGGCATTTTGCGCTTTAGACGATGTGACATGTCCACAAGCCAGACTTGCGCGTCGTATTCGTCTTCGAAACTGTCGGACACACTGACAGCCTCCCGGAGAAGTTCCCGAAAGTCATCATCCGGCCGTTCCGTCGTTGCTGCCCGCGGAGCGGACGCCAAGAGAGCGGCGGTGAAAATCAGTACGTATTGTGTGAGCCTGCAGGGCATGTATTAGTCCAGTATTGATTTAAGGTCTGAGGCGTCAATGTCACGCGCTTTTTCGTCTGTTCGCCCCTTGTATTCAAGCGTACCGGCGTCGAGTCCGCGGTCCGTTATGACCAATCGATGCGGAATACCCAATAATTCCATGTCTGCAAACTTGATTCCGGGACGTGCGTCACGGTCGTCAAGTAAAACCTCGTATCCGCTGTCGTTTAAATGGCTGTACAGTTCTTCGGCTGCGTCTCTAACACGCTGGGACTTGTGGGCGTTTAGCGGAACAATGGCTATCTGAAACGGTGCCAGTGCGTCCGGCCAAACGATGCCTTTATCGTCATGATGTTGTTCAATGGCCGCCGCCACAATGCGGCCAATGCCTATGCCGTAGCAGCCCATTAGCATGGCTACATTACGACCGTTTTTGTCCAGTACTTTGGCATCCATAGACTCAGAGTATTTATTGCCCAGCTGGAAAATATGACCGACTTCAATACCACGGGCAATGTTAAGTGTGCCCTTGCCATCCGGTGACGGATCGCCTTCTACAATATTGCGTAAATCTGCGGCGTTAGGTAAGGGCAGGTCGCGCTCCCAGCAGACATCAACGTAGTGGTAGTCGTCGTCGTTAGCGCCGCACACAAAGTGGTTAATCGCCAAGGCTGAATGATCGGCATACATGGGAACGTCAAGCTGGACGGGCCCAACGAATCCTGGACTGCAGTTCGCAGCTTTGGTCAGGTCTTCGGCGCTCGCCAATTCAAGCGGTGAGGCGACTCCGTCCAGTTTGGCGGCTTTGACCATGTTGAGTTCATGATCCCCACGCAGCAGTAAGGCTACAACCGGCTGCTCTTCGTTGCCTTTTACCAGCAGGGTTTTGAGGCATTGATTAGCGTCAACGTTTAAAAGCTCTCCGACCGTGGCAATGGTTTTGGTACCGGGTGTGGACACTTTCTGCATTTCCCGGGCAGGTGCCTCGCGCGTTAAATCCGGCGCGAGCGCTTCAGCCATCTCGAGGTTGGCGGCGTAGTCGCTGTCGTTTGAATACGCAATCGCGTCTTCGCCTGAGTCAGCCAGAACTTGAAACTCGTGGGAAATGGCACCGCCGATGTTGCCGCTGTCGGCTTGAACAGCTCGATAGGAAAGACCCATGCGAGAAAAAATATTGCAGTAGGTTTGATACATCACGTCATACGTTTCCTGCAAAGACTCTTGGTCAATATGAAACGAATAACCGTCTTTCATGATGAATTCACGCGAGCGCATCACGCCAAAACGCGGCCGTGTCTCGTCGCGAAATTTGGTTTGAATTTGGTAGTAAGTGACGGGCAGCTGCTTGTAGCTGCGCAGTTCCCGACGAGCGATGTCCGTTATGACTTCTTCGTGAGTCGGGCCGTAGCAAAAGTCACGACCGCTTCTGTCTGTCATGCGCAGCAGCTCGTCGCCCATGGTGTCCCAGCGATTGCTTTCCTGCCATAGCTCGGAAGGTTGCACAGAGGGCATCAGCACTTCAAGCGACCCGGAGCGGTTCATCTCCTCGCGCACTATTCTCTCAACTTTCTGCAGAACTCTGAATCCAAGCGGTAGCCAGGAATACAGTCCGGCTGCCAGTTTGTGGATCAGTCCAGCTCTCAGCATCAGCTGGTGACTGCTGATCTCAGCATCTTTCGGGGTTTCTTTGAGTGTGCCCAGGGGGAGTTTTGATAAGCGCATGGAATAGTTTGATCTTTTTGACAGTTGTAGAGGTATGGATTGTAGCGATAGGCAAGCAGCTGTGCACCTGATTACGGTAAATAATCGATCCGATGTGGTTTGGGAAACCCATTCATGACCGGCCACATGTCGCTCAATTACAAACGTAATTTGCGGATGGCTCCCGTTTTCGAGGGGCTGCACTGGTTGAGTACATCGCCCCGTCTTTTGGCCGGTCGCTGTTGGTTTCGGCCTGTTGCCTGACAAATGGAGCTATAACGGACAGGAAATCGTCGCAATTACAGCATTTTACCCTGAGTACGTTAAAGATCGACAGGCGCCCGATACGAGACCGCGGATGCACTGTTTTGAGTCCGTGTTCCCAAAGGTTTGTCTGGTATTGATTTTGACCGAATCCGGGCGTACTTTTAGCGCCCCTTACCCATTCTGAGTCTAATTTCAGATGACAATAGACTGTTTATTGCGGGGCCTTCAAGCGCCCCTTAACGACGACGCTGTCCCTGGCTCGTCAAGTGTGGGGGCAAGCGCGCGACACTCGCGCTAAATAAGAGACATGCGTCAGTTTCCCCTAATTGCCCGAGAGGGCTGGCCATTTATTCTGGTCGTTCTGTTGCTCTTGGTTGGTTCTTTTCGGCTGGGTGGCCTGACTCTGGTGTTGCCGTGTCTGGTTTTGCTGCTGATACTCGTGCTGTTGTTTCGCGATCCGCACCGTGATGTGCCTTCCAAGCCACTGGCGGTCGTCAGTCCGGTAGACGGGCGCATCCTGTCGGTAGAGCCGACCGACAAAGGGGCTCTGCAGCGTGAATCCATTCGGATCGTAATTAAGGTGTCAGCCGCCGGGGCATATTCGGCCAGAAGCCCGACCGAAGGCAAGGTGCTCAATCTTATGGACAACCTGACCGACGGCTCGCGCTTGCTGGGCGTAGGTGGGCTATGGGTTCGCACGGACGAGAGAGACGATGTCGTGGTGTTGATGAAAGGGCCGACCAACTGGACTCGACCCGTGTCGTTTGTTGGATACGGAGAGCGTTTGGGTCAGGGGCAGCGATTTGCCTTTAACCGGCTCGCCCGGCAGGCCGAAGTCTACGTACCCGTCAACAGTCGCATGCAAGTCAAGCAGGGTGATCGCGTTAGGGCTGGTTCAGATATACTCTCAATGTTTGTTCATAAATAACTGATATTAATATAGAATAATATCTCGAAATCACCTCAAGTCCCGTTTCGATGGCAGGTGTGGCATCATGCCCTCAGAGCACGGAGGTTTTATGAAACGTAAACGACCTGGACGCACCACCAAGCGCGGGCGCGGCATATATTTGCTGCCAAATCTGTTTACGACGGCGGCGCTGTTTGCCGGATTCTTTGCCGTCATCGTGGCTATGAAGGGAGACTTTCAAGCGGCCGCCATCGGCATTCTTGTTGCCATGATTCTCGATGGCCTGGACGGCCGCGTCGCGCGTCTGACCAATACCGCCACCGATTTTGGTAAAGAGTACGACAGCATGTCCGACATGGTGTCGTTTGGTCTGGCCCCGGCACTTGTCGTCTACCAGTGGGGTGCGCAAATGATGGCCGGTTTGCCACTCGGGGCATGGGGTCGAATTGGCTGGCTGGCCGCGTTCTTTTACACCGTAGCCGCCGCTCTGCGACTGGCCCGGTTTAACAGCCACACAGACACCACAAACGGACACTATTTTCAGGGGCTGCCAAGTCCGTCTGCCGCGGGACTCGTTGGCAGTTCGCTTTGGCTTGCAACCGATCTTGGCCTGGAGGGCCCGTTAGTTCTGGCTGGCGCGTTTGCGCTGACCATCTTTGCCGGTGGCTGCATGGTCAGTAATTTTCCGTATCGTAGCTTCAAGGACTACGATATGGTGAATCGGGTCGGGTTCCGTCATCTGCTACTTATTCCAGTGATGTTCATTATTATCGCCGCAGATCCGCCGTTGCTTCTGACCTGCATATTTATGGTGTACGCCATTTCGGGTCCTATTTTATATCTTTGGAAGCGCATGCGTGGCATGCCTCTCGATTTGCCGACCGTGGCGTGGTTTAACGACCGAATCAAAAAAGATACGGCTGCCGACAACGACGACGTTCGGGAACACGACGAGCCGCTAGATAGGCATGATGCCCAAGACATTGACAGTTCGGGAACGCATGAACGGTAGGGTTTGGGTAACCGCATGAATGAAGACTTTCTAACGCGTGAGCGCATAGAGCGCTTGCAGGTCATGGGTATCACGGTCTGGCAGGAGCGTGGAAAGCGCGCTCAGCCCAACAACCGTGTAGCTGACCCTGTCGACGAGCAAGCGGCGACCGGAGCTGTTTCGCCCAAGGCCGCTACAGAGTCAGCCAAACCAAACCCTGTGAGAACCGGATCCGTTAGAGCTGGGCCTAAAGGACCAGGTCCCCGTTCATCCCAACCGAGCGCATCAATTGTTCCGCCGGTGACTGTGCACGAAGCACCCAAGCCTGACGCATCAGATCTTGATTGGCAGCAACTACGCGCGGCAGTGGCAAATTGTCGTGCTTGTGGGCTGTGTGAAAGTCGGACCCAAACGGTTTTTGGAACGGGTAACGAATCCGCTCAGGTCATGATTATTGGCGAGGCTCCGGGAGTCGATGAGGATCGGCAAGGCGAACCTTTCGCCGGAACTACCGGTCAGCTTCTCGATGCGATGTTGTCAGCCATTGGGCTGGGTCGTTCAGAGGTCTTTATAACGAACGTGCTCAAATGCAAACCACCCGCCAATCGGGATCCGCACGCCAGCGAAGCGAGTCAGTGCTCATCCTACCTGCAGCGCCAGATTGATCTGGTTGATCCGGGTGTGCTCATTGCAGTGGGTCGAGTCGCCTCTCAGCTGTTACTCAATTCGACCGCCTCTTTGGGTCGATTGCGCGGTAAGGTTCACTCGTATGGAGAACACCAGATTCCATGTGTTGTTACCTATCATCCCGCCTATTTGCTTCGCTCTCCCGAGCAAAAACGCAAAGCCTGGGAAGACTTACTGAAAAGCCAGGCTCTTTTGGAGTCCAAGACGTGAGTGCAGTAGTTAATAGCCATGTTATGCACATTCGTTCAATGCAAGCCGCGGACGTAGATCGCGTCATGGAAATCGAAGCGGACGGCTACGATTTTCCGTGGACGCCGGCTATATTTCTCGACTGCATAGAGGCGGGTTATCGGTGTGCGGTTGTGACCTGTGATGAACATATTGTGGCTTACGCTATTGTCACAGTAGCCGCCGGTGAGGCCCATTTGTTAAATCTGTGTGTTCACAGTGATCGCCGGGGACAGGGCTGCGCCAGTTTGCTGCTGAGCCACTTACTGCTCGACGCGCGGCAGGCCGGTGCTCGCGATATATTCCTGGAAGTCAGGCCGTCTAATGACAGCGCTGTGCGGCTCTACCAGCGCTACGGCTTTCGCTCAATTGGCACTCGACCTGACTACTACCGGGCGCTGGGAGGTCGGGAGGACGCACTCGTACTGACTCGATCATTGGATGACGTAGATGCCATCGGAGTGTTCACGTCGCTTCCCGTTGTGGGGCGCCAGCCGCATTAGTCGCCTGTTGTTGCAGGCGCTAATAAAGCTCGTCATTGCAAGCGCGAGTTAAGCACTTCATTGCAAGCACTACCAACGCTCGTCATTGAGAGCGCTACCCGATCCCGTCATTGCGAGCGCGAAGCGCGCGGCAATCTCTAAACGAAGCCACTCGTTCTAATTATTTTACCGAGCTTAATCTCACAGAGGATTGCCCCATCCGCTGTGCGGACTCGCACTGACCGGGGAGGATAAGTCATTGAGGCGGCGGCCATAGCCCGCCCCTGCGAACACGAACTTTTTTCGCTTAACCGCAAGGGCGTAGCCCTGTATACTCGCGTCCCCCGGTGCCGTGCACCCAAATGCCAGTTTGCCCTGGTCCTCAAACCCGTGTCGACACGCCACGGGCCCCAAGCCTGTCAGGATTTTTGCATGAGCCAGTCCGTTCTAGACGAAGAAGTAAACAAACGGCGTACGTTTGCGATTATTTCTCACCCCGACGCGGGTAAGACCACGTTGACCGAAAAGCTACTGTTGTTCGGTGGTGCCATCAATATGGCGGGTACCGTAAAAGGACGCAAAGCATCACGACACGCGACGTCAGACTGGATGGCTCTCGAGCAGCAACGAGGGATATCGGTAACGTCCTCCGTCATGCAGTTTCCGTACGCCGATCATATTGTTAACTTGCTCGATACACCCGGTCACCAGGACTTCTCGGAAGACACCTACCGTACTTTGACCGCGGTTGACTCAGCGCTCATGGTTATCGACTGTGCGAAGGGTGTTGAAACCCGGACTGTGAAGCTGATGGACGTTTGTCGATTGCGCGACACCCCGATCATGACGTTCATTAACAAGCTCGATAGAGAAGGCCGTGAACCGCTAGAGCTTTTGGACGAAGTAGAGAGCGTGCTGAATATCGACTGCGCCCCTATCACTTGGCCCATTGGCATGGGTCGTGAGCTTAAAGGCGTCTACCATTTGTATGACGATGCCATCTATCTTTACCAGCCTGTTGCAAAAGGCGAGCAGGGCGAGACCCGTGTCATTCAAGGGCTCAACTCGGCGGAGGCCCGGGAAGCGCTCGGTGACTGGGCTGACAAAGTTGCTGAAGAAGTTGAGCTCGTGCGGGGTGCCAGTCATCCGTTTGATCGCGAGGCGTACCTGGCGGGAAAGCAAACGCCTGTTTTATTCGGTTCGGCCATTCAGAATTTTGGTGTGCGCGAGTTGCTTAATACGTTTGTAAAGTACGCGCCGTCGCCTCTCGGGCGCAGTGCTGGCAGTCGCGTGGTGGCTCCCAAAGAAAAGAAACTGAGTGGTTTCATTTTCAAAGTTCAGGCCAATATGGATCCAGCGCATCGCGATCGCATTGCGTTCATGCGTGTGTGTTCAGGCAGCTACGAACCCGGCATGAAGATTCATAACGTCCGCACGGGAAAAACTGTCCGGGTGTCAGACGCGCTGACCTTTCTCGCGGCCGACAGACAGGCCGCGGACATTGCTTATGCCGGCGATATTCTGGGCCTTCATAATCACGGCACGATCAACATCGGTGATACGTTTACGCAGGGTGAGCGACTGGCATACGAGGGTATTCCAAGTTTCGCGCCGGAGTTGTTTCGACGCGCGGTGCTAAAAGACCCGCTCAAATCGAAGGCGTTAAATACCGGGTTGGCCCAGCTTTGTGAAGAGGGTGCAACTCAGCTCTACCGGCCGTTACATCGCAATGAACTCATTCTTGGCGCGGTCGGTATACTGCAGTTCGACGTGGTTGCGCACCGCTTGCAGCACGAATACAACGTGCACTGTCAATTTGAATCAGTAAACGTGGCCACTGCCCGTTGGGTCGAATGCGACGACGAGAAAATGTTTAAGCAGTTTCAAGAACGCTGCGCCGACAACCTGAGTATCGATCACGGCGGTGACCTTGTTTACGTAGCGCCCACCCGAGTTAATCTGGATTTGGCGGTTGAACGTTGGCCCGACGTTCGATTCCTAGCGACTCGTGAGTTCAAGCTGTTCGACGAATAGCGTTAGCCCAAAAAAACGATACGTTTTTCAATCGCTGTGGGTATAGACGAAAAAATCGACACGACTATTCTCGAAAGACAAACTCAGGCTATCGGCCTTATCCAGTGAACGATTTCAACCCGGGCCGCAGCTGACGTAGTAACAGCCGCATTTTCTTAAGGGCTTCTTCAGGCGGCACGCGGCTGTAACGGGTTTGCTGATAAAGAGCGCAGAACTGCTTTATTACGTTTGCCTGTTCCGGAACCTGAAGGCTTGCACGTTGACCGAAAGCGACCGCGTCTTCGGTAGGTTGCGCGGCCACACCAAACCGTTCAAGGCGACGTTTAAAGGTGTGGAACACACGCAGAACCGGGTCTTTCGGTGTGTATCGGCTGCGGTACTTCAACCACAGAGTAAGTAGGAACAGCACTGAGCCAACGCTTGCCATAAGCAGTATCAGAAGCGACGACAGGCTGCGATTTTTTAGACCAAAACGTTCCAGTAAAGACCACTGTCTTTCATCACTGTAGCCTAACACCCAGTTATTCCAGTTTGCGTTTAAGGCATCCATAGCCTGACGCAGCCCGGTCATCACGCCAGAGCTTCCCATCATCAGCGTTGGCAGAAACTCGCCGTCAGGCAATGCGCCTGAGATGCCTTGCTCAACCCGTTCAGGGGCAACGGCGGCGGTGGGGTCCACGCGCGTCCATCCACGACCTTCGAGCCAAACTTCGGACCAGGCGTGAGCGTCCGATTGACGCACAGTTGTATGTCCTGTGATGCCATTTACTTCGCCGCCCATATAGCCCGTTACGACTCTGGCCGGAATTCCGGCGAAGCGCATGAGAAGTGCAAACGACGAAGCGTAGTGTTCGCAAAAGCCACGGCGTCGGTCGAATAAAAAACTGTCAACGCTATTGGTGTCTGCTATGCGCGCGTCCGTTAGCGAGTAAACAAACGCTTCGCGATTAAAGTGTTCCAACGCCATATTCACCACTTCGGCTGGACTAGTGCTTTTGTCGCTCCATGCTTTAGCAAGCTGTTTAGTGCGCGGATTATTTGTGTTGGACGTATCCAGATTAAGCGTGCGCTGTGCGCTATCGAGATTAAGAGCAAACGTATAGATTGGATGGGACTGAAGTTTCATGCGTCGTCGTTCCGTCACTACGTTCCGGGACACCAGCTCGCCTGTAGGACTAAACTCGCCAAACCGCGGCAGTGAGTCTTTGTGCACAAATTCTAGCGCCAGAAGCCATTTGGTTTGATGAGGCTCCAGAACCATCGTGTAGTTAATTGCAGGCCCCTGTAGTTGGACGTCCGAAGGCGCCGTTTGAACCCGTCGAACGCTCCAGTTCCGACCTTCGAGTACTTCCAGTACCGGACCTCGCCAATAAAGCTGACTTCGTGCCGGTTGCTCGTCTTCAAAATAGGCGCGAAACGCAATTTGGCTGGACTGCAGTAAGTTACTGATGCTTCCAGGTGACATGCTGTCGGACAAGCCCGTCTGACCACTATCCGTCGTTGGCAGCGCCCAAAATGGTCCCGGAATGCGGGGGAACAGTAAAAATAAAAGAAGTAAAAGCGGTACCGCCTGAACCACAATTCGGCCAGCCTGTTTAAAAACTTTACCGGGTGACTCCGGTGTCGTGTCACGGTTAACCTGCACGAGAGTGGTCGTGCCGATCCAAACGAGAGCCAGAGCAATTGCTGTGCTGATCAATGACTGATCAAAAAGAAAGGCGGCCAGTATCATGAAGAAAGACATGAATACGAGTACCAGCAAATCGCGCACGGTTACGCTTTCGAGCAGTTTCATTGCCGCCATGACCAGCAGTAGAGAGCTTCCCGGTTCAATGCCGTTGAACGTACCAAAGGTGGTGTATACGACGCCCGCCATGGTTAGGGTCATTGTGTATCGAAGCAACGCGTGGGGTATTCTGCCGCCTCGGCGTCGCAGCCACCAGCGCCAGGCTGACGCGCCGATCACCAGTGCGACTGGCCACAGGGGCAGGTGGGTCAGAAACGGCAATGCACTTAAAACCAGAAAGCCGAGCGTCCAGTTTAATTTCAAAGCATCCAGCTTTGGACCGTTACGCCGTCCGTCTTTGAGTCGAATTAGAGATCGCTTTTTTCGGGTCGGCGCGGCCTTCGTTGACGGATTCGCTGCTGCGGCCGAGTAAGTCGTCGTGTTCATTACGAGAACAAAGCCAGCGCACGCAGGCATCGTGCCCGATGCGCGTCGCTGTGGTCAGGGTTGATTGTCTTATTGGGCAGACGCAGACCGTAGGAAATTCGTTTGGTGTGACTCTGGATTACCCACTCGCATAGCTGTTCGAGCCGGGCCTCTATATTGGGGTCTTGAACCGCCTCCCAGTCCAGCCACAGATCGGTGCTCTGAGGGCTGTCGAGCGTTTTACTGTGCATGTCGCCTGTGCGCGCATAGTGCTTCCAGGCTACCCGGTTTAGCGGATCACCCATTTGGTAGGTACGCAGTTCAGCCAGTTCATCTTCTCCGGATGAACGCTGTTCGTTGCCGGTCTGCTGTCCTGAACCGAGACCGGGCAGGGGCTGTGTGCCATTTGGCCTGGGATATACCAGTACCTTTAGATCCCAGTATAGCCACGTCCAGGCACGAAACAGTCCGGCCGGGTAACGAGTGCGAAGACTCAAGCGCGGTGATTCCAGGTATCCGCGTCGGGAAGTGGGTAGCGTGAGCGCAACGGGTTTATGTTCGCGTGATTCAAGATTGACCGCGGTCTCTTTACCGTGGGCAATTCGGGCGACAAGGTCGCTACGATCATTCTGACTGTCGTTAAACAAGATGACGTTGATGCACGCGTTCTGACCGGCGAAAACGGGCTCAGGGGAGTCGAACATGACCTGCAAGCCCAGAATGTTTCTGTGACAGTGATGCATTGTAACCAGCGCTATGCTGCCAAGAAAAAAGGCCAGGCCCAGACCCATGCTGTTGTTGTAGTTCATCGAACCGAGCAGCATGATAAGCAGCATAACGGCGAATACTACGCCTGATTTGGAAGGCAAAATATATAGGCGGTTACTGCGCACCGTTACCGGGCTTGGCTGCTGTCCGTGGCGTTTACTTGCCCAGAGGTTCAGTTTTTTTACTGCCCAGCTGTGCGCCATCACGGTATTGGTACGGCACTCATCAAGTGTTCAGAAACGCGCAGCGCGGGATCTGCGGCAGAATGTCGAAACACCAGCCTGTGATCGACGACGGCACCTAATACGTCTTGAACGTGTTGAGGGGTCACAGAATCCTGGTGATTTACCAGTGCCCAGGCGCGAGCTGCGTGCACCAACATCAAAGCGGCACGAGGTGAAATGCCGTTCACTAATTTGCTTTCGTTGCGTGAGAATTCGACCAGGTTTTGTATGTAATCGAGCAGCGGTTCAGCTACGTGGACTTTGTGCACTTGAGTCTGCAAATCGTTGAGCTGACTGGCGTCCAGTACCGCTTGTATTGTGGTCAACATGGAGCGCCTGTCACCTCCGGTAAGGAGCTGGCGTTCGTGTTCACGGTCAGGATAACCAAGACTCAGGCGCATTAAAAATCGGTCGAGCTGCGATTCCGGAAGAGGGTAAGTGCCGATTTGTTCCGTCGGGTTTTGGGTGGCGATAACAAAAAAAGGCGAAGGCAAAGGATGTGTCGTGCCATCGATACTTATTTGCCGTTCTTCCATTGCTTCAAGAAGAGCGCTCTGTGTTTTAGGCGTGGCGCGATTGACCTCGTCGCCCAGAACCAACTGGCTGAATAGCGGGCCTTTGTGTAACGAAAAGCTCCCGGTTTCCTGATTGAGCAACGACACGCCAATGACGTCGGAAGGTAGCATGTCGGATGTAAATTGAATGCGTGTAAAGTTCAGTCCGAGTACGGCGGCCAGTGCGTGAGCAAGCGTTGTCTTGCCAACCCCGGGTACGTCTTCGATTAGAAGATGTCCATTTGCCAGAAGGCAGGAGAGAGCGAGCCTGAGCTGATATTTCTTGCCCAGAACCACGCCGTCCAAGGCGTTCAGAATGGTGTTAATGGCCGTTTCCGGATTAACAGGTGTTGGTGCCGCGGTGGATACGCGTAGCTGGCTCATACTCTTCCTTAGTGATGTTCGGCACAGCATTCACGCAGTCCCACTGTCACAGACCGGTAAACGCCATGTTAGTTGCACACCGTGTGATTTGCCGGCCTAAGCAATTCGCCTTACTGCACTGTAACTAAGGAAAAGTCGGCTACAGCGACTGGACGGTCACAATTTGTACTTCGAGCTGTTCGATAGAAGAACTGAGTTCGGCAACGAGCTTGTTGGCTTTCTCAACCACCTCTGGAGGCGCGTTCTTTACAAACTTCTCGTTACCGAGTTTATTCTGATTTTGTGCCAAATCCTTGCGCAACTTCTCAATTTGACGGTTTAATCGGGCTAATTCGGCCTTGGGGTCGATAATTCCAGCCATTGGCACGAGAACCTTCATGGAGCCCAGCAGGGCAGTGGCGGCGGCTGGCGCCTCGCCCTCCAATAGTGAAATATCCTCAAGGCGAGCCAGGGCGGACAACAAAGCACCGTGTTGTTCAAGTCTGGCGCGGTCATCCGGGCTCGCATCCTGACAGAGCACCGGTACCGGCTTGGCTGGAGAAACGTCCATTTCGCCACGGATGTTACGAATACCGACAATAAACTGCTTGACCCACTCAATGTCCGTTTCGGCGGTTGCATCGGACGGCCAGTCTGACGCTTGAGGAAACGGTGAGTTCATGATGGAGCGTTCTTCGCTGGCGTCGACCAGAGGTATAACGCGCGACCAGATTTCAGCGGTGATGAACGGCATCACTGGATGTGACAGACGAAGAACGGATTCCAGCACGTTTACGAGCGTATATCGCGTCGCTTTTTGTGCTTCCGGATTCCCATCGTTTTGCAAAACCGGCTTGGTCAGTTCCAGGTACCAGTCGCAGTATTCGTGCCAGACGAATTCGTAGATGGACTTGGCGGCTAAGTCGAATCGATAGGCTTCCATGTTGACGCGCACGTCTTCGATCACGGAACTGAGGCGCGACTGAATCCACCGATCGGCCAAGCTTGAGTGCTCGGGTAACGCCGCCAACGGCTGGTCTTCACAGTTCATTAGAACGTAGCGGGCGGCGTTCCAGAGTTTGTTGCAGAAATTACGATAGCCTTCGACACGAGCCAGGTCGAAGCGAATGTCGCGTCCGGTTGTTGCAAGCGCGGCAAAAGTGAAACGCAGAGCGTCTGTTCCGAACGCAGGAATACCATCAGGAAACTGTTTGCGGGTCGACTTCTCAATGCGCTTTTTCAAGTGCGGTTGCATCATTGATGCCGTGCGTTTGACCACAAGCGATTCGAGGTCGATGCCGTCAATCAGATCGATTGGGTCAAGCACGTTGCCTTTCGTCTTCGACATTTTATCGCCGGACTCGTCTTTCACAAGGCCGTGAATATACACTTCGTCAAATGGCACATCGTCCATGAACTTGATGCCCATCATGATCATGCGGGCGACCCAGAAGAAGATGATGTCGAAACCGGTGACCAAAACGGCTCCGGGATAAAAGGCGTCGAGTGAATCGGTTTTCTCGGGCCAGCCCTGAGTTGAAAACGGCCACAGCGCAGAGGAGAACCACGTGTCGAGCACGTCTTCGTCCTGAGTCAATTTGACTGTGTCGTCCAGTCCGTATTCGGAGCGCACACCGGCTTCGTCGTAGCCGACATAAACCTTACCTTCTTCGTCATACCAGGCGGGAATTCGGTGACCCCACCAAAGCTGGCGGCTGATGCACCAGTCTTGAATATTGCGCATCCACTCGTAGTACGTTTTGTCCCAGTTCTGAGGCACAAACTTAATTCGGCCTGTTTCAACGGCTTCGATAGCAGGCTTGGCAAGCGGCTCAATTTTTACGTACCACTGGTCGGTCAGATAGGGCTCAACCACGGCGTTACTGCGATCGCCGCGAGGTACCATCAGGCGGTGGTCTTTAACCGAGTCAAGAAGCCCCAGTTCGTCGAGCGATGCAATAGCCACTTTACGGGCTTCTTCGCGTGGCATGCCAGCAAATTTTTCCGGGGTGTTATCGTTCATCGCTGCGTCGTCGGTCAAAATATTGATCTGCGGCAAATCGTGTCTCAGGCCCACTTCGTAATCGTTAAAGTCGTGCGCGGGCGTTATTTTCACGCAGCCTGAACCAAACTCGGGGTCGACGTAGTCATCGGCGATGATGGGTATCTGTCGGCCGGTTAGAGGTAGCTCAACCGTTTTGCCAACAAGGTGGCTGAAGCGTTCGTCTTCCGGGTGTACTGCTACCGCCGAGTCACCAAACAATGTTTCCGGGCGTGTGGTGGCGACAACAAGATATTTAGGGTCGCTGCCGCTTGGGTCTACCAGCGGGTATCTCAAAGCCCAAATAGAACCCTGCTCCTCTTCGGAGAGTACTTCCAGGTCGGACAGGGCCGTGTGTAAGACCGGATCCCAGTTGACCAGTCGCTTGCCGCGGTAAATAAGTCCTTCTTTATACAGTTCAACAAATACCTTGCGTACGGCCTCGGAGCAGCCGTCGTCCATAGTGAAACGTTCGCGCTCCCAGTCGACTGACGCGCCCATACGGCGCAGTTGTTGGCTAATGTTGCCGCCCGATTCAGCTTTCCAGTCCCAGACCTTCTTTACAAATTCCTCTCGACCCAGATCGTGACGCGTCAGGCCTTTCTCGTTGAGTTGGCGTTCCACTACCATTTGCGTCGCAATGCCCGCGTGATCGGTACCCGGTTGCCATAGCGTCTTACGACCGAGCATACGGTGATACCGGGTCAGCATATCCATAATGGTGTCTTGGAACGCATGCCCCATGTGCAGTGAACCCGTCACGTTGGGTGGCGGAATCATGATGGCGTAAGGCTCACCTGATTCGCTAGGCCGAAAGCAGCCGCTTTCTTCCCATTGGGCGTAGAGACGTTGTTCGATGGCGCTGGGGTCGTAGGATTTATCCATGGAGAAGGAGTCTTTTGCTGCGGACGGTGTGCGCGTCCTTATGATGAAGGGAGTTACAGGTTATGGCTTTTTAAATCATACCCGCGGTCGCGATAAAATTTAAATCGTTCTCTGGCCGTCGCGCGAGTTGGAGCGTCGCCGCCAACCACTTCCATGACCCGGTCCAGACGCGAAAAAAAATCGGGTACCGAGTTGGCCAGATTGATCAGTATTTCGGTGTCGGCCACGGGTTCTTGTCCGTGACCGATCAGAATGGGAGCCGCGCCAGGATAGCGCGTGATCAGTTCGTCATCGATCAGAGCATGCGGTACAAATCCACCGTCACGATAGGTCCAGAGGTAACCGTCGAGTGACTTCGCTTGTGCGGCACTCTCCGTGTGCACGTGAACCCTGTGGCCATGCACATGCGCTTTTTCAGCGAGTCGACAGGCCACGTTTAGCCGGGCGGTGTCGGACTCGTCAGCAACAACGTAAAAATCAACGCGAGTCATGGCGATGGACGAGCTAGCTAGCCTTTGTTCAAAATGTAATGCACGAGCAGGCCAACCGGGCGTCCGGTCGCACCTTTCTTGGCTCCTGTCTTCCAGGCGCTACCCGCAATGTCCAGGTGTGCCCAGTTTTGATCTTTGACGAAACGGCTTAAATAGCAAGCAGCCGTTGTGGCACCAGCTGGACGGCCACCAACGTTTGCGAAGTCGGCAAAGTTACTGGACAAGTTTGATTGGTAGTCTTCGGTAACCGGCAGGCGCCACGCCGCGTCGCCGGCTTCTACGCCCGACTGCAGCAGGTCGTTAGCCAGGCCATCGTGAGGTGACATAAGACCTGAAAAAGGTTCGCCCAGTGCAATAACACAAGCACCGGTCAGCGTGGCTACGTCGATCATGGCTTTCGGTTTGAATTTTTTGGTGTAGGTCATCGCGTCGCACAGAATCAGCCGGCCCTCGGCGTCGGTGTTTAGAATTTCGACGGTCTGTCCAGACATTGTGGTGACGATGTCGCCAGGTCTCGTAGCCTTGCTGCCCGGCATATTTTCACACGCGGCAACGACGGCGACGAGATTGAGCTTTGGCTGTAGCATGGCGATGGCTTTAAACGCGCCAATGACCGCACCGGCTCCACACATGTCGTACTTCATTTCGTCCATGCCCGGAGGTGGTTTCAACGAAATGCCGCCGGTATCAAAGGTGATGCCCTTGCCCACAAGTGCTACCGGCGCTTCTTTAGCCGCCGCGCCTTTGTAGCGCATAACAATGAGGCGGGGTGGGCGTTCCGCTCCTTGAGTGACGGCGATAAAAGCGCCCATACCCATGCGTTTAAGGTCTTTCATGCCCATTACCTGAACCGACACGTTTTTATGGTCCGAGGCAAATTTCTTCGCCGTTTTCGCCAGGTAATCCGGTGTACAGATGTTTGGCGGCAAGTTACCGAGGTCTTTGGTCAAGCTAACGCCGACCGCTGTGGCGTTGGCCGTTTTGAAGGCTGCTTTGGCTTTATTACAGGCGCCACGCGTAGAGAAGCCCATTTCGATTTTGCGTAGTGAACTTCGCGGTTTGTTTTTGCCCGTTTTTAACTGGTCAAACCGGTAGAGTGCCCGGTGGGCGGCGGCGATACTGGCGCTGGCCACTTTGGCCGCGTCGGTGAAACGTTCAGCGTTAGAGCCCAGGTTCAAAGAAATCGACTTAACGCTGGTGCTGGACAGGGCCCGCACGGCGGCTTCAGTCGCTGCGTCGAGTTGTTTGATGCAAAACTCCGCTTTATCGCCGAGTCCTACTATGAGGACGCGTTTGGCGCGGACGCCTGGCAGGTCGCGCAGGAGGGTGGTGGCACCGCGAGAAGCGGGCAAATCGCCTGATTTGGCCAGATTGGTTAGATACCCTTTTGATGCGGCGTCGATGGCTTCGGCGGCGCTGTTCAGGCCTCGTTTGGTGTAGGCGCCGACGACGATACAATCCGAGGATTGACGAGCGGCACTGCTTCCACTGGCGGTGTACTGCATGTTTATTACTCCCTGAAGGTCTTCGACGCCGGAGATAGCAAGATCAGGCGGCCAATCGAGGAACCAAATTTGAGGCTGAGCCGTCTGACAGAGTCAGGCGACATCACGTTGTCAGAAAACCCTGCTACTAACCGTATTCCGACGTACAATGGGGCATGAGTCTACCGGAAAGCGGCGGTTATGGCGATGCGTCATTAATTGGAATCCTTTGTGCGAATTCTTGACCGTTACATATTAAGAGAAGTTGGGCAGACCTGGTTTGCCGTCACGGGCGTGCTGTTGATCATTTTGGTCGGAAATCAGTTCGCCCGAATTTTGGGTGACGCCGCAGCAGGCGAATTGCCGCGCAATGCCGTAGCCTCCCTGCTGGGCCTAACATCCCTGAACTACCTCACTATTCTTGTGCCTGTAGGCCTTTTTCTGAGCATCATGCTCGCCATGGGGCGCTTGTATAAAGACTCCGAAATGGCAGCCATTGTCGCGTGTGGCGTCGGTCCTGGGATGCTGTATCGGCCGTTGGCGATATTTGCGGTGGTCGTGGCCTCGCTGTTGGCCTTCTTGTCTTTGGAAGGTGCTCCGTGGGCGATGCGTCAGATTCACGCGCTGAAAGAGGTCGCCCAGCAAGAGGCGGAGGTCGGCTCTATCGCCGCCGGTCGCTTTCGGAGCACAGGTTTCGGGGTGGTGTTTTATGCGCAGAGCGCGACGGCTGACGGGCGACTTAAGGATGTCTTTCTTGAGCACCGCAAAGGCGACGTGGTTGAGGTTGTTGTGGCCGAATATGCCGAGCAGCTTACCGACCCGGAGCGTAACCTCAGACTCATGGTCCTCTATGACGGCGTACGTTTCGAAGGGGTGCCGGGTGAGCCGCGTTTTCGTACTACAGAATTCAAAGAACACGGTATTCCCATCCAGCTCGACGAAGCCTCTTCGCCGTTTGACAAAGTAGAGGCCCAGCCCGTTTCAATGTTGCTGGCTTCCGATTCTCTGGAGGCCCGTTCCGAACTGCAATGGCGGCTGTCGGCGCCGGTGTCAGCGCTCATGTTGGTGTTGCTGGCGTTGCCGCTATCTCGGACTACGCCGCGGCGAGGGCGCTACGGTAAGTTGGCCATTGCTGTCCTTATTTATATTCTGTACTCAAATCTTCTGGGCGCGGCCCGCGTCTGGCTGGAACAAGAGCGAATACCGTCCATTTTAGGTTTGTGGTGGGTTCATGTTTTGGTGTTTGGCCTGGCCATGCTGTTGCTTCATCGAAACTTCGGGGCAGCCTCTGTCAACACTGGACGTCGTGTAAAGGACTCTGATGAAGCTGCTTGATCGCTATTTGTTTCTCGCCATCATTCAAACAACGATGCTTATTTTGGGTGTCTTGTTGGCGCTGTCGTCGTTTGTTGGATTTGCGGGTCAGGTAGACAACGTAGGTACAGGCTCTTACTCGCTTCCAGATGCGCTAGCTTACGTCGCGCTCTCTATTCCCCAGCAGGCCTATGAAATGTTACCCGTTGCGGCGTTGCTGGGTGCGTTGTTGGGGCTGGGTGCGTTGGCCTCCAGCAGTGAACTGATTGTTATGCGCGCGGCCGGCGTGTCGGTCTGGCGAATTGCCTTGTCGGTAATTGGTGCGGGGCTCGCGCTTGGTTTACTGGCGTTTGTCCTGGGCGAATTTATCGGTCCGCCAGCAGAGCAATACGCCAAGAAAGAACGGGCACAGAAGCTGCACAAGCAGCTCAACTTTGCTGGCGGCCAAAGCGGCTGGATCAAAGACGGCAATGTGATCGTTAACATCGGTGAGCTACTCGAGGGTGGGCGTGCTGGCACCATTGGCATTTACCAGTTTGATCCGCAGGGGCGACTCATGGGTGTGGCCGCGGCGAGCTCGGCAAACGTGACGGATGATGCGACCTGGCATTTGGAAAATTATCGCGAGACGCGTTTTACACCGGACGGCGTCTACGCCCGAAAACAACGTATGGAAACACGTGAGTCGACCTTGAGCCCGGAGTTGCTCAAGCTGTCCGTAGTCGACCCTGATCAGTTCAGTGCGCGCAGATTGCGTCAATACGTGAATCACTTGCGTGGTAACAATCTGGATTCTGATCGCTATGAAATTGCGTTTTGGTCACGTGTTGCAAACATCGCTTCCGTGGTACTGATGTGCCTGTTAGCCGTACCTTTTGTGTTTGGATCGCTGCGCAGCGTAGGCGCTGGTACGAGGGGTATTGTCGGCATTTTATTCGGCGTGGCGTATTATCTGGCGTCTAAACTTCTCGCTAACTCCGGGACCGTTTACGGCCTGGACCCGGCGTTAACCGCCTGGCTTCCAACTATAGTGCTGTCAACGATAACGCTTATTCTATTGCAGCGCGTCCGCTAAGCGACGGGTCTAAGTAATATGGTTCGAAGTAACCTGAGCGAGATTGCCACACCCGCTGCGCGGGTTCGCAATGACACTATTTGCGCCGTCACTGCGAGCGCGAAGCGCGCGGCAATCTCGTGACGTTTGGGTGCGACTCAACGCGCTTCGGCTATTTGCTAACCAAAATCAGTCGTGTATTGCTTAACCTGTCGTGTACAGCGAGTTTGTCACGGTCGAAAGCGCTCCAGAATACGCCGAGTCCCAGAAGCGCGATTGACGGCACGGCCGTAATGGCACGAAGCACCAATTGGCCAAAACTGGGTGCGGTCTCTGACTCCGTGACCAGTTTGATTTTCCAGGCACGCATGCCCAGCGTTTGGCCTCCCTTTCGCCAGAACAGCAGAAAGAAACCAGCCACAACCGCAATCAGGTAGAGTTGAAAGCCCAAGTTGCCTGAACCAAACGCCTCGCCCTGATTTAGCGGTAGCGCGATAGCGGTAGCCGTCATCAATAGGGCCAGGGCAATCAGCGTATCGTACGCCATGGCGGCCAGTCGTCGCCAAAGCGGTGCCGGCGAAGCAGCCTGAGAGTTCAATGTGTCAGTCACGGTGTCGTTAGTCACCTGTGGCCAGAGTTGCTTTTCTGTTTTTGGCCGCCGCCGCCAACAGTTTGCGCTGGTAACGTGACTGAACAATGTCAGTCAACACCAAGACAGCAATCACAAAGTAAAACGTCGCTTTCGTCATAGGCATAATGTATTCGCCGAACAGTTTCAAGTGCGCCAGATGGGCGCCTTCTGTCAGTAACATGATGCCCACGATGAGCAGAATGAACAGTCCAAGTACTTCGTACATGCGGTTCTTTTGCAGAAAATCGGAAACCCGGTCGGCCAGCGTCACCATGATAATGCCGCCAATAATAATGGCGGTGGCCATCAACGGTAGTACGTCGGTAAGAGCCATGGCACTTAGTATCGAGTCAAACGAGAACACAAGATTCATAACCACAATCCAAAAGATAATGGCTTTTGGTGAGCTGGTTTTTCGTTCTTCAGTATGAGCGTCGTCGAGCAACATCATGTGAAAAATTTCTTTTACGGCGGTGTACAGAATAAATACGCCTCCAATCAAAACGATCAACGCATGCAGATTGAATTCTCCCTCCGCAATACCCTCGATATTAATATTGAAAAGAGTGTTCTTGAAATATCCAATCAGCGATACCAGCATCACGAGCAGGCCAAGACGGAACACCACGGCAAGCATGATGCCCACTTTGCGCACCATAGCCTGCTTGTCTTCGGGCGCGCGTTTGGATTCCAAAGAGATGTACAGCAAATTGTCAAAACCCAAAACAGCCTGAAGCAGCGTAAGCATCATTAAGGTGAAGAGATTATCCAGAGTGAACAGTTCGGCCATGAGCGTGATCCTGATTAGGCTTTGAAGGCCGGTATTCTAGCCCGGACGAATAATGATCTCACCCATTTCTTAAGGACCTGCTTATTTTTCCAACCGCTACTCACTCTTAACGTGCCTCACTGAGAAGTCAGTCTTCCGTGTCGTTTGGCAGAATCTGCTGTAATTAAGGCTTTTGAACGAGTGCGCAGCCTTGCGATGCCTATTTTGGGCGCAACCTGTGGCCTGACTCAGCTGATAACGCCTGACCTGTCCATTTGTAAACAATCGCAATGCCGGTGCATCGGCTCTTTAAGCTGCGCCCTGAAGCCTGCGGTAGCGGACAGATTGGCGTACCAATGTGTATTAGCGCTTGTTTATTTCCAGTAAAAACAAGATAATACGAGCATCGCTGAGCAGGTCAATATCTACTTGTTCGGCTCGGGTCAGGCCGATGCTATGATCCGGCCGCTTTCACACATAATAAGAGTAGTCACTTGAGTTCACCCGGTCCGGAGAACAACCATCAACCTGTAGTCATTGGACGTAGCGATCACCCGATCTCACGATCGATGCTGAATGAGCCTGCGCTCAAGGTTCTTTACCGACTTAAAAATAGCGGGCATCAGGCGTTTCTGGTCGGTGGAGCCGTGCGCGACTTGTTGCTGGGCATTGTGCCGAAAGACTTTGATGTTGCGACTGACGCGACTCCGGACGAAGTGCACGAGTTATTCCGTAACAGTCGATTGATTGGCCGCCGTTTCAAGATTGTTCATGTGCGATTTGGTCGCGAGATTATTGAGGTCGCGACGTTCCGCGGCGACACCAGTTCGCTGGAAGAGGACGACCGCACGCGAGACAACACCGGACGAATTCTTCGCGACAACGTGTATGGCGACATAGACGACGACGTGTGGCGTCGCGATTTTACGGTTAATGCGCTGTACTACAACATTGCCGATTTTTCGGTTTGGGATTACGTTGGCGGTGTTGCTGACGTGCGTGACAAAACGCTAAAGCTCATTGGTGACCCGGTAACCCGCTACAAAGAAGATCCAGTGCGCATGCTGCGGGCGGTTCGTTTTGCAGCCAAACTCGGATTTTCCATTGACGAAGCTTCGGAAGAGCCCCTGTACGAGCTGGGTCATTTGCTCGACAACGTGCCGCCGGCGCGTCTGGCTGACGAAGCGGTCAAATTGTTCTTGGCAGGTCATGCGGCCGCTACGTTTGAGCTGCTGCACAAATACGATTTATTTAAAGTCATGTATGCACAGACGGAAGATTTTCTGGATAAGTCAGAGGACGATGACGAGGTTGAAAGGGCGTTTGCTCTGTTCCGTGCCGCGACGCGCAACACCGATCAGCGTATCGCCGAAGGCAAGCCCGTCACTCCTGCGTTTCTCATCGCCGTATTCTTGTGGCCAGTGGTAAAAGAAGCTACAGATTACTATCGGCAAGAGGGCAAGGGGCCGGTGCAGAGTATTATCATGGGTTGTGAACACGTTATGCAGGAACAGCAGAAGTCTATGTCTGTACCTCGTCGTGTCGTTTTGCCCGTTAAAGAAATGTTAACGATGCAAGTCCGGCTTCATCATCGAAGAGGCGTTCGCGCCTTGCGGATGCTCGATCATCCTCGTTTCAGAGCCGCTTACGATTTGTTGCTTCTGCGCACCCAGGTGGGCGAAGAACCCAAGGAACTAGCCGACTGGTGGACCGAAATTCAAACGGCTTCACATCAAGAACAGCGCGACATGGTCGGCATGGGCAAGAGCAAGGCAAGCGGCGCACCAGCAGGCGGTAAAAAGAAGCCTCGACGTCGTCGACCCAGGCGTAAGAAAGCGGCCGATTGAGCAGCAACTTCTGGCAACCTGTATTCGTCGGAATAGGAAGCAATCTCGACAACCCGGTCGAACACGTTTCGAGGGCGTTGCAAGAACTTGAAGCGCTCAGTCTGTCTTCTCTCGAGCTGGTGTCGGGACTTTACGAGTCCGATCCCGTAGGGCCGGCCGGGCAGCCCGACTACATCAACGCGGTAGCCGGTTTACTCACTCGGCACAGTCCTCTTGAACTCCTTGATTCCTTGCAGGCAATCGAACAGTCCCACGACCGGGACCGGACTGGAGAGCGCTGGTCTGCGCGCACGTTAGATCTCGATATACTGGCCTACAGTCAGTTAGAAATGCGCACCGAGCGACTCACGCTTCCCCATGTTGAACTGCATAGGCGAGACTTTGTGCTCGGGCCGTGGATGGAAATTGCGCCCGATTTCAACGTCGTTGGTCTGGGCTCCGTACGAAAGCTTGCCCGTTGCGTTGATCTCGGTACACTTCGATTCATACGCGATTAAATTGCCGGTCTATATTTGTGCACGATATGAATTTAGAGATAACACCACTATCAGATATAGCCTGTGTCGGAGCGGCATGCTGCCGCGATAAAGGCTTTCGGTCCAAAAGAGCGTGGCTACATTCGTCGCGACCGAGCTTGAGTCTTTGCGGAATATCGCGAAGATGCTGAGTACTCGTTTCAAGTACATCGCTATAGAAGGGCCCATTGGTGTCGGCAAAACCTCGCTGGCCAGGCGTTTATCCAAAACGCTGGACTGCGATCTCGTGTTGGAAGAGCCTCAGGATAATCCGTTTCTCGAACGGTTTTACCAAGACCAGCGCAGCAACGCTTTGGCGACGCAACTACATTTTTTGTTTCAACGGTCCCGACAGTGTCAGCAAATGCGCCAGGCGGACATGTTTGACCCGGTGCGAGTTTCAGATTTCATGCTGGACAAAGATCAATTGTTCGCACAGCTCACACTCGACAACGAAGAATACAAACTGTACGAACTCGTATACGAACGTCTGGCGATCGACGCGCCACAGCCTGATCTGGTCATTTACCTGCAGGCTTCGGTTGACGTACTGTTGAACAGAATCGCCAAGCGCGGTATCGGTTATGAACAAACCATCGAGGCCGATTACCTAAGCCGGCTTAGCGATCTCTATACCCGTTTTTTTCACCAGTACGACCGCGGTCCGCTGCTTATCGTTAATGCTGAAGACGCTGACCTGGTGAAAAACGACAGTGATTACTCTCAGCTTCTGGAACAGCTCCAGTCTTTGCGCAGCGGTCGTCGCTATTTTAACGCTTTCAAATCTGACTAATTTAACTGGACTCACCATGTATACCCACCTCCAAAGTAAAGCCCGCGAAGTGCCGCCTGTCAGTTTAAGCACGTTGCGGAAAATGAAAGCCGAGGGTGAAAAAATCGCCTGCATCACGGCCTACGACGCGAGTTTTGCGACAGTGGTTGATAACGCCGGGGTTGATGTGGTTTTGGTAGGCGACTCGCTCGGTATGGTTGTTCAAGGTCACGATACAACCATTCCGGTCAGCATGGACGACATGATTTACCACTGTCGTGCAACTCTGCGCGGGCTCTATCGACCTTTCCTTATTGCCGACTTGCCGTTCATGAGCTACTCCACACCAGATCAGGCTGCAACTAACTCTGCGCGCCTGATGCAGGAAGGCAAGGCCAGCATGGTCAAGCTGGAGGGCGGTGCGCCTCAGCTGCATGTCGTTGAGCACTTGGCGAAGTGTGATATTCCCATTTGTGCACACATTGGTCTTACTCCGCAGTCTGTTCATAAACTGGGTGGGTTTCGGGTGCAAGGGCGCGACCGTCAAGACGCCGACGACATGGTGCAGGCGGCTGTCGACCTGGAATCAGCGGGCGCCGACATGGTGCTGCTGGAGTGCATTCCAACAGGGTTGGCATCACGCATTCATGCTGCCGTCAATGTGCCCGTTATTGGTATTGGAGCCGGCCCCGATGTGGACGGCCAAATTTTGGTTTTGTACGACGTGCTTGATATTACGCCTGGTCGCAAGCCACGTTTCTCTCACAATTTTCTGGCCGGACGAGATTCCGTAGGTGCAGCCGTTACGGCGTATGTTGATGCGGTTAAATCTGGTGAGTATCCAGCCGCTCAACATTGCTTCGACTAAACGCTTATGAGTCTTGAACTGCATCACAGTATCGCTTCGATAGCGGAGCAAACGCATGAGTGGCGAGCGCAGCGTTTGCGCGTCGGATTTGTGCCGACGATGGGCAACCTGCACGACGGCCACATGGACCTGTTTCGTACACTTGAGCCGCACTGCGACCGCATGGTGTGCAGCATATTTGCCAATCCGCTCCAGTTCGGCGAAAGCGAGGATTTTTCTTCCTATCCGCGCACCCTCGAGGCCGATATGGAACGGCTCGAAACTGTGGGTTGCGATGCTTTGTTTGCACCATCAGTTGACGAAATGTACGGTCCGCTCGGAATGTCACACACTAAAGTGTCGGTTAAGCATCTGAACAACAAATACTGTGGTGCGTTTCGTGAGGGACACTTTATTGGTGTCGCCACAGTCGTTAATAAGCTCTTCAATATTGTATTGCCTCATGTGGCTGTTTTTGGCGAAAAAGATTTCCAGCAGCTGGCCGTTATTCGGCAAATGGTAGAAGACCTGAGTATGAGCGTTGAGATAATCGGTTCTCCGACTTATCGCGAGAAAAGCGGTTTGGCTTATAGTTCACGCAACCAGTATCTTACCGCCGAAGAAAAAGTAACCGCAGCTACGCTTTTTCGTGTTTTGAATACGGTGTGCGATGGGCTGAGGGGCTCTGCAGACTCCAGCTTTAGTGAGCGTGTTGACGAGCTTGTGCGAGAAGGTAAGGCTGCCTTGATTCAAGCCGGGTTTAAGCCCGATTATCTTGAAGTGGCTGACGCCGTAACGTTGGAGCCATCGACGTCGGTGAGTAAAACCGTAGTGGTGCTGGCAGCGGCCCGTTTGGGTAAAGCCAGGCTTATCGACAACCTGTATTTTGAATTACCTCCGCGCTCGACTTGACGCAGAGATTGCCCGTTGTCTTGGGCTTAGAGGTCAATCACTGACGCAATTTCGCCCTGAGTCTTTTGCGCGATAGAGCGCCTGGTCTGCCCGATTAAGAAGAGAGTCGAGGTCATCGGACCGCTCAATTTCCGCCAGACCAATGGAAACGGTAACGTGCTCACCGCTCGATTCAAGTGTCGCTACTTTTTCGAGCACGCCGGATCGAACGCGCGCACTTATCTCTAAAGCCGCTTCAAGCGCTGTGTTTGGCAGAAGTACAGCAAATTCGTCACCGCCAAATCGGGCGATCAGGTCGGTTGGACGAAACAAATCTCGAAGAGCGCCTGCAATGGCTTGCAGCAGCAGGTCGCCTTTAGGGTGGCCAAATTCATCGTTGTAGCGTTTAAACTTGTCCAGGTCCAGAACGGCCACGCAGAGCGTTTCACCAGACTCGTGAGCGCGAGCGATCTTTCGCGCAAACATAACTTGCATCCAGTAGCGATTGTGCAGGTCCGTTAATGCATCCGTAACAGCGTTGTGCCGATTTTGTTCGACAATTTCGTTGCGGTCGACAATGTGGTCATTGTTGAATCGTAGCCGCTGAGCCAAAATTCCCAACAGGTTTCGGGCCACTTCGTGCGAGCCGTTAATCAGATTCCACACGGTCTGCTTGTCAATGACCAGCAGACGGCAGTCGGTCATAGCGGCCACAAAGGCGGAGGGCGATGCGTCTTCTTCGATAATCGACATTTCTCCAACGCACTGGCCTGCTACCAGTTCTGTAAGCGGTGCTCCGTCGTGATCTTCAAGCCGAACAGAGATCAGGCCGTCGAGCACAATATAGACAGCCCGGTCATTGGATGTTGGAGAAATAAACACGGTGTCTTTGCTGACGCTGCGGACGCGACACGACTCGAGGTAGACACCAACCGACTCGACGCCGACACCGAAAAACAGCGGCGCGTTATCGAGTGCGTTATCGATATCTTCGGCTGTCGCCAGTTCAAGTTCGTTCAACGTCGCGTCAACCATCAGTCAGATAATCAGCTGTTTACGGGCTTCGTCCAGACCGGCCTGGTCTTCGGGCGTCAGAGTGGGGTAAGCAAGCGGCATGTTTTCCAGCGTACGCAACAATATTTGGGCGACTTCGGCACGCATGGATTTTTTGTTGTCGGCCGGGATGGCGTACCACGGCGCCCAAGGCCGTGACGTTTCATTGAGTAAGTCCTGATACGCGTTCATATACTCGGGCCAGTGCTTGCTTTCGTCCAGATCCGCATGCGAGAACTTCCAGTTTTTTTCCTGAGTTTCAATACGACTTAGAAAGCGGCGGTGTTGTTCTTCCTGCGAGACATTGAGCCAAAATTTAACAATGACTGTACCGTTACGGGACAGGTGTTTTTCGTGATCGCGAATAGATTCATAGCGTTCCTGCCATATGTTCTCTGTGATTTTCGGCAGGCGCTGATATTTCAATAGTTCAGGATGAACCTTTACCACCAGAACTTCTTCGTAGTAGCTGCGGTTAAAAATACCAATGCGACCACGTTCTGGAAGCTTCGTCGCTGATCGCCATAGAAAATCGTGGTCGAGTTCCAGCTTGGATGGTTTTTTAAACGAAAACACCTGGCAACCCGACGGATCGATGCCGGTCATAACAGCGCGAATGGTGCTGTCTTTGCCCGCTGCATCCATAGCTTGAAAAACCAGTAGCAGTGAGTGCTTGTCCTGCGCAAGTAGCTTGCGCTGCAGCTTGCTGATCTTTTTAATGCTTTTTTTAAGAGACTTCTCGGACTCTTTTTCGTCCGTGTCATTCAACGTGGTGCTGTCGCTAATTTTGTAGCTACCGTCGAATGGCACCAGTAAATCGTTTATGTAGTGATCGATCATCTGTATTCCTCATGGCAAGCCGCTATTGTGCCCAGAACCAAGGTGCTCTTCCAGCGCCCAGTTCACGTGTTCGCGAACAATCGGATTATTATCGTCCTTGCGCGCTTGGAGAGCCTGAATGACCTCTTTGGAGGTTGGAGCGTTACCCAGGGCAACAGCAATGTTGCGAAGCCATCCCGTGTAGCCAGTGCGCCGAATGGCGCTACCCTGAGTGTTTAGGTCAAAGTCTTCGTCCGTCCACTGAAACAGTTCGACCAGCGACGCGCTGTCAAGATTGTGGCGCGGCTTAAAGTCGTCGGGTATGTCGGAGCGCGCAAATTTGTTCCACGGGCAAAACAGCTGGCAGTCATCACAGCCGTATATGCGGTTGCCCATGTTCTTGCGAAATTCGATTGGAATTTCGCCTTTGTTTTCGATCGTAAGATAAGAAATACAGCGGCGTGCATCTACTTTATAGGGCGCAACAATTGCCTGAGTGGGGCATACTTCGATGCAGGTTGTACAGGTGCCGCAATGATTGGTAGCGGGTGTGTCGATATACAACGGTAAATTGGTAAAAAGCTCGCCGAGAAAAAACCACGAGCCTCCTTGATGATTAATCAGGTTTGTATGTTTCCCAATCCAGCCGAGGCCGGCGTCTCGGGCCAGTGCTTTTTCAAGGACTGGCGCACTGTCGACAAACACACGCTGCTGAACCAGCGAGGTATTCTTTTCACTGGAGGCGTCAGTCGTATTTGTGGGTGGCGGTGCACTTGTCATTAATTTAGCACTCGCATGTTCAATTTTTTTCGCCAGCTTTTTCAGTCGTCCACGAAGAACTTTGTGGTAGTCGCGACCCAGTGCGTAGCGGGAAACGAACGCTTTGTGAGTTTCATCCAGTCGTTGTTTTGCGTTGACAGCAGACGTGTCCGTGTAGTCCAGCCGCACGGATATGACTCGCAAGGTCCCGGGCATGAGCTCATCCGGACGACTGCGTTTGTTGCCGTGCGCTTCCATGTAGGCCATAGAGCCGTGATAGTTATTGGCGAGCCAGGTTTTGAGGTGCTCTTCGTCCTGGTCGAGTCTGACGCCGCTAATGCCGATATCTTGAAATCCCAGCTCAGCGCCCCAGCGCTTGATATCTTGAGTTAAGCTTGTCATGTCTTGCTGGCTGAAAGTAGGCAGTGGCATAAACGACAGTATAAGCGACCCTATGGAACAACAACCAATTTTACTCTATCGGACAGACCATGTGCGCGACATGGACCGATACGCAATCGATGTGCTCGGCGTTGACGGTTACTTGTTAATGACCCGGGCTGCGCAGGCGAGTCTCGATTTATTGCGCAGCGCGTTTGCCGGTGCCCGTACAGTTTTGGTCGTGTGCGGGGCGGGCAACAATGCCGGAGACGGCTATGTTCTGGCGCGGCTGGCCATGGATACGGGTATGCGCGTTCGCGTGCTCGCCGTAAGCGCGCCTGAAATGCTCAAAGGTGACGCGCTGCGAGCCTGGCAGGATTTCGTTGATCGTGGCGGACAGGTTGATACCTTCGACGAGGCAATGGCGAGTCGTTGCGATGTCATTGTCGATGCTTTGCTCGGGACCGGATTGAACCGTGAAGTCAGCGGAGCGCATTTGCGCGCGATTCACTGGATGAATCAGGGGCTGTCTCCGGTGTTAAGTCTCGATGTACCCAGTGGTCTCAATAGCGATACGGGTCTTGCACAACCTGTTGCAGTAAGGGCCAGTTTTACCCCAACCTTTATCGCGCTCAAAATAGGTCTCTACACAGGCCGGGCTTCCACTTATTGCGGCGACATCAAGATCTATGATCTGGATATTCCGTCAAGTGTGGCCACACGATTCGAACCGGTAGCACGGATACTTGTGCAAGAGGATGTGCGCACCTGTTTGCCACCACGTCGACACGATGCCCACAAGGGGGTTCATGGTCGCGTATTAATTGTGGGCGGTAACGCAGGCATGAGCGGAGCCGTAGTATTGGCTGCAGCAGCGGCACTCAGAAGCGGTGCCGGAACCGTGACGGTTGCCTGTCATCCGGACAATCGCCAAATTGTGGCGGCTTCCATGCCCGAAATCATGTGCGTTGGGGTTGAGTGTGCTCAAGTGCTCGAAGTGCTTTTGGACGGCTGCGACGTTGTCGCGGTAGGGCCGGGGCTCGGGCGTGATGACTGGGCGCAGGCATTGCTAGACGTCGTTCTGTCACGGAATTTGCCGCTGGTTATTGATGCTGATGGTTTGCGCTTAGTCGCAAAAGCGGGGCGTTTGCCAGAGGCCGGCGTCCGTATTGTCACGCCACACCCCGGTGAAGCGGCGGCGCTGGGGGGAAAAACGAATGCCGAAGTTCAGGAAAGTCGTCTGGAAACGGCGCGTTGGATAGCGCACCGGTACAACGCGGTGGTGGCCTTAAAAGGGGCTGGAACCGTGGTTGTGAAACCTGTTGAAAATCCGCTTGTTGATACGGCAGCGGAACGGTCTGAACATGAGCATGTAACCGGGGTGCTTCCAGCCGAAGAGACCGCCGTGTGTAATTTGGGTAACCCCGGTATGGCCACTGCAGGCACGGGAGATGTGTTAACTGGAATTGTGGCCGGGATATGGGCGCAACAGTCACGTCGCGATGACTGCGCGTTTGAGGTAACCTGCGCCGCCGTCTACGTGCACGCCGAAGCAGGTGATAAAGCGGCTATAGACGGGGAACGTGGGCTAATCGCCTCGGATTTGCTGGCACAGGTGCGCCAATGCGTGAACATCAACCCTTGAATTTATGGCTGGCGGATGACCAGCAAACCCGACAAGCTGGTGCGGCTTTGGCTGCGGCCCTGGTTCCTTTTGCTCAATCTGAACCGCTTGTGATCTTCGTTCGCGGTGATTTGGGCGCGGGCAAAAGTACTCTGGTTCGAGGTTTTTTGAGCCGCGCCGGAGTTCGCGGCGTGATGCCGAGTCCCACGTACTCACTGGTTGAGCCATATCAAACGGATAGCCTCAAGATTTTTCACATGGACGCTTATCGACTCGCTGACGCGGCCGAGCTCGACTATCTGGGGCTAGACGATATTGACGCCCCAGGGTCTATTCTGCTGGTGGAATGGCCAGATCACATTCGTAACGCGTTACCGAAACCCGCCCTGACGGTTGATCTGGCTATGGCAGCGCGTCCGGAAGAGGGCCAGTTCATTTCAGTTTCGAGCTGCGCGTCCGCCGAAAGCGCTTCGGTTCAAGTTGAGCCAGCCTCTGGAAGCGCAGCGGCCGAATCAGTTAAGGCGCCGGGGATGCGTCCCGTCGGGCGAACTCTGATTGTTTCTGTGTCTGGTGAGCCGGTCGATCTTTACGAGTGCCTTGAGGCTTCGGAGGAGTGGGAGGGGCTTTTCCGAGTGGTAACATGAGGAATGCTGGCTATCTCTCTAAAAACTAATAAGATGTTTTGATATTTCGGGTATTTCTAGTATGCTCGAGTAGTGAATATTCGTTTTACAAAAATAAGCCTTTGGCTGATGACGTTGGGCCTGTCCGGATTGGGCCTCACATCAGTACAGGCCGGTGATCTTCAGTCGATTCGGATGACCCACTCTCCCGATCAGACGCAGCTCGTACTTCGGTTGAGCGGACCGGTGAAGCACCAGCTGTTCGATCTGTCGGACCCGGCGAGAGTGGTTCTGGATCTTGAAAAAACGACATTGCGTGTGAGCTCGCTACCCGCAGGTAAGGGCTACGTAAAAAGAATGCGCAGCGGCACTCCGGACAAAAACACGCTACGACTGGTTCTTGATCTGACCAAGTCTGTAAAAATGCGCAGTTACCAGCGCACTCCTGAAGAAGGCTCCCAGCACGAGTTGGTCGTTGAGCTGTATCAAAACAGCGCCAAAGCCAGCGCGATAAAATCGGCCTCCGAGTCGAAACACGGCCGTGACGTGGTGATCGCCATTGACCCGGGGCACGGTGGAATCGATCCGGGCGCAATTGGTTCAAAGGGGACACGTGAAAAAGACGTGGTCCTGGCCATTGCGAAAAGACTGCAAAAGGAACTGTCGAGCCAGAATGGATTTCGCGCGGTATTGGTTCGCGACAGTGATACTTTCTTGTTGCACCGTGACCGTATGAATGTCGCCCGCAAGGCGCGTGCAGACCTGTTTGTCTCCATTCACGCTGACGCATTTACCGAGGCGAGCGCACACGGCTCAACCGTGTATGTCTTGAACGAACGAGGCGCCAGCAGCGAGGCAGCGCACTGGCTGGCCGAGCGAGAGAACGCGGCCGATTTAATCGGTGGTGTCAGTCTGGGCGATAAAGACGACGTACTGGCCTCGGTGCTGTTGGACCTGTCGCAGACAGCCACGCTCGATATGAGTATAGAGGCCGGTAATCAGGTAGCCAAACATTTGGGGAAAGTTGGTCGGATACGCCGTGACAAGGTTCAGCACGCGAACTTTTTAGTGCTTAAGAGTCCTGACATTCCGTCTATTTTGGTCGAAACAGCGTTTATCTCCAATCCAAAAGAAGAGCGGCGACTGAATTCGTCAAAGTCGCAACAAGAGTGGGCTTCCGCCATTGCTGACGGTGTCGTTCAATATTTTCATGCCAACCCTCCAATTGGCACACTGGTTGCCGAACGTCAGCGCCTGGAACGTCCTAACGAAATCGCCTATACGATCTCGCGTGGCGACACGCTGTCCGGCATTGCCGACCGTTTTAATGTACGCCTGCGTTCCCTGCGTCGCGCCAACAATATTCGCGGTGACCGCATTAAAGTCGGCCAGGTTATCCGCATTCCGGGCAGTTCTCGAAGTTAGTCCTCGCCAAGACCCGAAACCAAGGATTCAAGACCCGGCTTAGACCGGGCCGGGTTGCAGCCGAATAAAGCGGGCAAGTAAAACTGCGGCTTTCAATCGGGGATGTTTTTAAACTCCCTAAATCGGTATATTGCACTGCCCTGTAACTGGTGTTGCCATGCCTATTCTTGCGCTTCCTGATCACCTCGTAAATCAAATTGCCGCCGGTGAAGTAGTCGAGCGGCCGTCGTCCGTGTTGAAAGAGTTGATGGAAAATGCACTGGATGCAGGCGCTACCCATATTTCCGTTGATGTAACAGAGGGTGGAATAAAGCGGCTTAAAGTGCGCGATGACGGATGCGGAATAAGTCAGGAAGAGCTCCCGATGGCCGTTTCGCGTCATGCAACCAGCAAGATCGCCAGTCTCGACGATTTGATGAATGTCTCGTCTTTGGGTTTTCGTGGCGAAGCGCTACCCAGTATCGCGTCGGTTTCCAGGCTAAGCATCGCCTCCAGAACCGCTGATCATGATCACGGTTTTGAAATCGAAGTGCTAAACGGCGAGTGTACTGAACCGGCGCCTTTGCCTCACCCTTGTGGCACAACCATAGACGTTAACGACCTGTTCTTTAACGTGCCAGCCAGACGGAAATTCCTCCGCACAGCGAGAACCGAGTATTCACATTTAGAGCAGGTTTTCGTACGCATTGCGCTGAGTAACTTCAACGTGGCGTTTACGCTTACCCACAACGGTCGGGTAACGCGGAACCTGCCCATGGCGTCAACTCGGGAAAGTCAGGAGAAACGGCTGGCTGATTTAATCAGCAATGAGTTTGTGGAACAGTGCTTCCACATTGAGAATCATTCCTCGACGTTTAAACTGAACGGCTGGATTGCGGTTCCGACGTTTTCACGCAGTCAGGCCGACCGTCAGTACTTCTTTTTAAATGGACGCATGATTCGCGACAAAGTAATTAGTCATGCGGTCAGGCTGGGTTACCAGGACGTACTATTTCACGGGCGCCACCCGGCGTATGTTTTGTCGCTAACCATGGATCCCGCCAAAGTTGATGTAAACGCACACCCGGCCAAAATGGAAGTGCGCTTTCGTGATAGCCGTGCCGTGCATGAATTTGTTTTTCGAACGGTCGAACAAGCGCTCTCGAAAACGACACCCGGATCCGGTGTGGACCCCGTGCCGGCTCAGCCGCAGGCTCTGACGAGCGGTTACTCTGGTCGTTATCAAGGCGGACAACAGGGCGGACAACACGGCGGAGCTTATGCGGCCCAATCCTTGCCACTCCACGCACGTGGGCCGGGCGGAGACGCCGAGCAGATGTATCGGGCGTTAACGCCGAGTTTCACCGCCGATGCCACTGCCGATGCCAGCGCAGATGCTCGCGCTCTGCCAACTTCTGAATCACCCATCGATTTTTCAGCTGAAGACGAACTGCCTCTGGGCTTGGCCATTGCTCAGTTGCATTCAATTTACGTGGTGGCGCAAAACAAAGCCGGGCTGGTGCTGGTTGACATGCACGCAGCCCACGAGCGCATAAATTACGAACGTTTGAAACGAGAATACGAAGCGGGCGGGGTGAGCTCTCAAGCGCTGTTGTTTCCAATTGCACTGTCGGTGTCGACGCGCGAAGCCGATTTCGTTGACCAGCAAACAGACGAATTTAAATCTCTTGGCTTCGAAATAGATCGTGCGGGGCCCGAGCAAGTGACCATTCGTGCCGTGCCACTGGTGTTGGAAGGAAGTAACGCCGAAGCGATGGTGTTGGATGTGTTAGCCGACCTTGTTGCGGACGGCGACAGTTCGCGAATTCGTCACGAGGTTAACGAAGTGCTGTCTACCATGGCGTGCCACGGTTCTATTCGCGCAAATCGCAAGCTCACTATCGAAGAAATGAATTCACTGCTGCGAACAATGGAAGAAACAGAGCGCGCCGATCAGTGCAACCACGGTCGTCCGACGTGGACCCAGCTCAGCATTGTCGAACTCGACCGACTCTTTCTTAGGGGCCGCTAACCATGTCTGCATCGCTTCCTGTGGTGTTTATTATGGGGGCGACCGCCTCGGGTAAGACGGCCGTGGCCATGGAACTGGTTGGTCAAATCGGGGCTGATATTGTGAGCGTCGATTCGGCCATGATTTATCGGGGTATGAACATCGGAACAGCCAAACCTACGGCCGAAGAGCTGAAGCGTGCTCCTCATTCTTTGGTCGATATTCTTGATCCGGTTGAGTCCTGGTCCGTCGGCGAGTTTTGCGAGGCGGCGCGAGTTGAAATTGCACAGAGTCATTCGCACGGACGCATTCCGCTGCTGACGGGTGGCACCATGATGTATTTCAAAGCGCTTGAGCAAGGGTTGAATGAACTGCCGCGAGCGAGTGCTGAAGTGCGCGCCGAGATTAACGAGCGTGCAGTGAAGCACGGGTGGCCAGCAGTCCACGCCGAGCTGGCCGAGCATGACCCTGAAGCGGCCAGCCGCATTCACGAGAACGATAGTCAGCGAATTCAACGGGCGCTGGAAGTGTTTCTTGTTTCCGGAACACCCTTGAGTATCTTGCAGGCTGAGCAGTCGACCGGGCTCGAGTATCCGACCATTAAATGTGTTCTTCAAACCAGTGAACGGGCGGAACTGCACCGACGTATTGGCCAGCGCTTTGACCTGATGATGGAGGAGGGCTTGCTTGAGGAAGTCGGCAGCCTGTTTGATCGGGTCGACCTGCACAGTGATCTTCCATCAATCCGGTCGGTTGGCTACCGTCAGCTTTGGGCTCATCTCGACGGGCAGTGTTCCTTGGAAGAAGCCGTCGAAAAGGCCAAAACCGCCACGCGACAGCTGGCTAAGCGACAAATGACCTGGCTCCGTAGCATGGAAAATTTGCACGTTTTCGAGGGTGGCGATGCGTCGGTTGCGGGAGCGATTCGCCAGCTGATAGGCGATGCGTCTGAGTCTTGTGCTCGGTAGGTTTGCAAGCTTCAGCGCGTTGCCCACTTACGCTTTGCATGGACTCGTTGAGTTTGCTGCGACACCGGTTCGTGGTAGGTGAATTTAATTTTTACAGTTGTCCGTACAAGCTGTCCGATACGAAATGCTCAGAGCGGATTTTTTTGTTTTCGAACTCAGGCGGGATAGGTCTTTTTATTTCAATGGGTTACATCGCGTGAGCGCGGGCATTAAAAGACACAAACCGGGGGGCTATGGCGGGCGGCTGGCAATGAGTTGAATAAGCCCGGGAATCTGCTGACATTTTGCCAAAATGACAGGTGTTGGTGTGCAAACGCTATGCTAGACTCCGAGTCGTGTGGGGTTCACGGAAGAGCCAAATCCACCGCGGACTATAAATTAAATTCCAATAACACGATAAAAACCACCCTCTTAGGAGAATCCCATGGCAAAAGGGCAATCCCTTCAGGACCCATTTCTAAACGCACTGCGACGAGAAAAAATTCCTGTTTCCATTTACTTGGTCAACGGCATCAAACTGCAAGGCCAAATCGATTCGTTCGATCAGTTTGTCGTTTTGTTAAAAAACAGCGTTAGCCAAATGGTTTATAAACACGCTATATCTACCGTAGTTCCGGCTCGCAATGTGCGCCTAAGCTCGGACGATGGTGACGCAGAGGCTCAGGACAGCGATTGAACCTGAGCGTCTCTGACTAACAAGAGGGCGAATGATTGTTTGAACGCCCGAGCATTGGCAATCGTGCCGTGCTGGTCAATATTGGTATCGATTCTCGCCTTGAAGAACGCGAAATCCAGGAATTTAGCGATTTGGCTCTAGCGGCCGGCGCTGAGTGCGTGGGCAGCGTGGACGGCGTTCGCAAACGACCCGATCCACGTCACTTCATTGGCAAAGGCAAGGTTGACGAAGTCATCGAGCAGATTCGACTCGGTGAGGCCGATCTTGTCATATTCAATCAAGGACTGTCACCGGCTCAGGAGCGCAATCTGGAAAAGAGTTTTCAGTGCCGTGTGCTTGACCGCAGCGGCCTGATTCTGGATATTTTTGCGCAACGGGCGCGCAGTCACGAAGGCAAGCTGCAGGTTGAGCTCGCCCAGCTGCGTCACCTCTCGACAAGACTGGTAAGAGGGTGGACTCACCTGGAGCGCCAGAAAGGCGGGATTGGACTTCGCGGACCTGGTGAGACCCAGCTTGAAACTGACCGCCGTCTAATCGGGGCGCGCATAAAAGCACTCAACGAGCGTCTGAACAGCGTCGGCAAGCGTCGCGCGCAAAACCGTCGAAACAGACAGCGAGCCGGTGTGCCGGTAGTTTCACTTGTTGGTTACACCAATGCTGGAAAATCAACGCTGTTCAACGCCCTGACGGACGCCGGCATTTACGTAGCCGATCAACTTTTCGCTACCCTTGACCCGACGCTACGTCGCGTGGAGCCGTCGCACGGAACCCCGTTCGTTATCGCCGATACGGTGGGTTTTGTAGAGAGTTTGCCGCATGAGTTGATTGCAGCGTTTCGGTCAACACTCGAAGAGACGCTCGACGCTACATTGTTGGTCCACGTCGTTGACGCGAGCGACCCTGAGCGCAACGAGCGCATCAGTCAGGTGAATGACGTGTTAAACGAGATTGGGGCCAAAGACATTCCGCAACAGCTGGTTTTCAACAAAATCGACTTGTTAAACGAGGATGAAGTCCCCATATCGTCAGAAGGGCAGGAAGCGGCACCCGTCTGGGTTTCGGCGGTAACCGGCCACGGGATTGACGAATTGTTGCGCATTATCGATCACGAACTGCGGGGCAGGCGCCGACAGGGCTGGTTCAGAATGGCCGGTACCGAGGGTCGATTACGGGCCGCTCTTTACGAATTGAGAGTGGTTTTGGACGAACAGGTACTTGAAAATGGCGATGTCACGCTACATCTCGACATTGACGAACAATCAATACGTCGAATACAGCGGGAACAGGCGGTAGTATTACCAGTCCAACTTGGGTCGACCCCCGAGTTGGCAACACTTCACACAACGACAAGGCACTAAATCACATGGCATGGAACGAACCTGGCAAAGACAAAGATCCCTGGAAGCGCCCGGATAACAAGAACCAGCGACCTCCCGAGCTCGATGAAGTAGTCAAAAAGCTGCAGAAGCGTTTCGGTTCCGTACTCGGTGGAGGCGGAGGCAGCGGCGGTGGCGGTGGCGGAGATGTGCCTCCAATTCCGGGTATCGTAAAGATGCTGATTGTTTTCGGCCTGATTCTGGCGGGAATTTTCGCGTCAGCCTTTCGTGTGGACGCTGGCGCAAAGGGCGTTGTTCAGCGCTTTGGTGCTTTCGTCAAAGAAGCCGATTCGGGTTTGAACTGGCGCATACCCATGGTCGACAAAGTGACCATCGTACGCGTTGACTTGTCTCAGGAATTCGACACCACGAATGAAATGCTGACAGGTGACGCCAACATCATTAACGTAAGTCTGAACGTTCAGTACCGCCACGCCAACGCGACGGACTACGTCTTCAACGTACGGGCGCCTGACGAGACCCTGCAGGAAGTTACCGATGCTGCGATACGCGCTGTAGTTGGTAAGTACAATCTGGAAGAGATTCAGCGGGACAAGCGAGATCAGGTAGCACTCGAAACCATGGCGCTGCTACAAACGAATCTGGATCGTTACGGTACCGGCATCGTCATTGACGCACTTAACCTGAACGAAACCGAGTTCCCTGTTCAGGTGCAAGACGCCGCTCAAGACGTGATTAAAGCCGCACGCGACAAGGAGCGATATATTCTGCAAGCAGAAGCCTATCGAAACGATCTGTTACCAAGAGCGCGTGGTGAGGCTTCGCGAAACCTGCAGGAAGCCGAGGCTTATAAAGAGAAGCTCGTAGCTGACGCAAATGGTGAAGCGAATCGTTTCTTGTCACTGCTAACACAATACGAAGCCGCACCCGAAGTCACCCGTGAACGACTTTACCTTGAGGCTGTTGAAGACGTGCTGGGTAGTTCTTCCAAGGTGCTTATCGATTCGGAGAGTAGCGGCAATATGCTCTATCTTCCAATTGATAAACTGATTAACCAAAGCGGTCGGGGAAGCTCTGCGAACAGCGCTCCAGTCAATTTGCCAACACCGACACAGTCCAGTTCCAGCAGCTCGTCAAACAGTTCCGATTCGCGTTTGCGTTCGAGGGATAGATAGCCATGAATAAATCTCAAATATTTCTTCTTGTGATCCTGGCGCTTGGCGCGTTGGCGTCTTTCTCTTTCTACACGGTTTCCGAGACTGAGCACGCTGTGCAGTTCAAATTCGGTCAAATCGAGCGCGATAGACTAGAGCCAGGTTGGCATTTCAAACCTTTCTGGCACAACGTTGTAAAACTCGACAAGCGCCTGCTGACCCTCGATGACAAGCCGAGCGAGTTTATGACCAACCAGCGTGAGAAAGTGTTTGTTGATTTCTTCGTCAAGTGGCGAATCATCGAGCCTGGTAAATATTATAGAACTACCCAAGGTGACGAGCGGGTTGTCACTAAACGTTTGCTGGACACGGTTGAAGATGGTCTCCTCGATGAATTCGCAAAACGCGAACTGAACGAGCTTGTATCAGTTGAGCGCTCCGAGGTCATGACTAAAATGACTACTGAAGCAAACCTGGCTGCTGAAATTTACGGCGTCGAAATTCTGGATGTGCGTATTAAAAGAATCGATCTGTCCAAGTCTGTCAGTGATTCGGTCTACCAGCGCATGAACAAAGAGCGAGAGCGGGAAGCCAAGGAGCGACGCGCTGAGGGCGCCGAGGAAGCCGAGGTTATTCAGGCTAATGCCGATCGTGAAAAAGTGGGTCTCATTGCTAACGCCTATAGAGAGGCGCAAGAGATCCGCGGTCAGGGTGACGCCACGGCAGCCGAGATCTATGCCGATGCCTACAAGCGCAATCCAGAGTTTTATTCATTCCACCGCAGCATGCAGGCGTACCGAAACAGTCTGGGGAACTCAAGCGACGTGATGGTTTTGCAACCTGACAGCGAGTTTTTCAAGTACTTTAATCAAGCCAAGAACTAGGCCTGCGAAAAACTGGGTGCTA
>JBGCFV010000041.1:0-103350 GCA_045107075.1 Gammaproteobacteria bacterium | reverse complement strand
TTGGTTTACGTCCCACAGTTCGTTCCGACATACGCGAGTGACTACTTGTCCTTCCAGTTCTTCCAGCAAGAGAGCCTGAGTGATCCAGGTTGAATGACCCAATAGCGACTCTGGATTGACTGATTTTAATCTTGCCAGCATTGCATCAACGGCCGCCGCCGACATGGTCATATCTTTTGGGGTATTGCTACGCATGCCATCGTGTCGTTCAAGTTCGACGCCTGAAAAATACGCCGCTTCCGGATTCGTCGCGATTATATGAGCCAAATAGTCGTCGGCTACTTTGTTCACAGCGGCGTACGATGCCGTAGCGTTATGTGGGTTCGGTTTTACGGGTGCGGAGCACGCCGTCATATAAGCGATGCACACGAGTACAGAGAAGAGCTTGCGAGCAGTGTTGTTATTAATCATTGTCGGCCCCGTATTTGGGTTGGCGTGATGGCGAGTGAATGTCCAACAAGTTACGAGAATAACAGACCTGTGCGGCTCATGAAAAAAGCTCGTGAAAACCTGTTCCAGCAATAGGGCGTCTTGTTTGACTACCAGTGCCCGGTACCGGGCTCGCCTTTGAATGGTCCAACAACGTCCGTTGTGATCCATCCCCCGTAAAATTCACCTGGCTGAGCTTTGACTTTTTCATCATCAACGAAGCAGTCGATTCGTCCTGGGTAAAACGACAGGCAATTACGCAGTGCCGAATACGAAGCGTTGGAATCTGGGTATCCCCAGGCAATAGTCGTTGCAGGTTCATCAGGTAACGCGAAATACTGAGCCAGCCCTTTCCACTCACACAGTGAGTGACCCGCAACAGCGAGTAACTGCTTCATATCGATATCGGCAATCGGCAAGTAGTACGTGGGCGGACTGGCCGTTTCCATTAAACGCCACGCGGCGACGGTATCCGCTATTGTGATACCCGATGTTATTACCTCAACGCGTCGTGACGTTTGTTCAAGCGCAGGTGGCCGAGGGTAGTCCCAAACCGACTCTTGACCGGGTTCGGGTGCGATTGCAAAATCTGGGCGTTGCTGGCCTTGGTATTTCCACATGGTTGTAGAGTAGCGCAGCTAGAAGCACTCTGGATATAAATTCGTTCTAATGTCTAATAGCGCGCGACACGTTCAACTGTTTACCTTGGTTGGAGCGACCGATTCGTGTTCTTTTCATGGTTGCCTATACAAGTGCATGGGAATGCGCTTTAGCGAACGTTTGCAGGGTATGTGCTTTTCAAATAAGAAGTTTTTTTGCAAGTGCTGTTCCAGCGCCGTTGTTTATTTTGCAATTGACTAATAAACGATGACTACTGCGTTTTCACTTTGCTTCGACATTATGTACGGGGCGGTGTAGTGTTTTATTGGCAGGCGACGAGTTGTGAACGCGCTAGCAATACCGCTTTGTTTGTTCAGGTAAACAAAACGGACATGAAAAAGTGCTCCTAATACCGCCCCTGCCCAAGAGATCAATCCGTTCTCGAAACGGTTGAAATGATGCAAAATTAATGAGAGGAGAGCGTATGAAAACTGGAATAAAAATAGTCACGCTATGCATTTTCTTGTCGTTTGGCTTTGTAGCTCAAGCGGCACACATCACTGTCTTCAACACGGTCATGACAGGTGATCAGGCAAATGCAGGGCAGGGCACCGGCAGCACGGGCAAAGGCGCGGCTACCATGACGCTGGACAGCGACACGGGCTTGTTCTCCTGGTTTGTGGCTTGGGAAAATTTGGTCGGCGACGTAACGGTTGCTCATTTTCACGGACCAGCAACACCTGATCAGAACGGCGGTGTGCAGGTCGTGATAGATCCTTCCAGTAATCCGACTTCCGGCTCCATGGTACTCACTGCCGATCAAATTGATGATCTGCTTCAGGGCCTGTGGTACATCAATATACATTCGACAGAAAATCCAGGTGGTGAAATTCGTGGCCAAGTATTGGCACTGACCCCCGTACCGCTTCCGGGTGCTGTTTGGTTATTTAGTGGCGCGCTAATTGGTTTAGCGCGTATTGTCAGGAAAGGATAGATTAAGCTGCGTTAAACTCGTAACGTAAACTCTTTAGTTCTTCGAAGCTCGCAGGCCTTTTAGGTCTGCGGGCTTTTTAGTGTCCAGTATTTCAGCTATCACCAGATCAAGCGATTGTTAAGAAGTTGTGTCGCGTCCATTAAGACAGTAGCGAAAGGCAGGTCTTGCATAGGCGCAGACGCAAAAATCGCTATTTGATTTTTTAGTTCAGTACCGAAAAACTACGCAAGTGCTTTAAGGCAAGTTCGTGAAGCCGGGAACTTTGACCGAACGAAAAATTCATTCCGACTCCGGCTATCGTTAGTCGGCCGAAAATGGTGGGGCTTTGTCTCCAAGAACTCGAACCTCGCGTTGCGGAAACGGGAATTCATAGTCTTTTTCACGGAACAGGGTGTAAATCGCGTGCAGCAGGTCTGCGCCAACGCGGTTTGGCCCGTCGTCCACGCCCTTCATCCAGTACTCAATTAATATGTCGATGCCTGAGTCGCCGAATCCGGCAATTTCCGCGTCGGGCTGGTATTCCAAAGGCCATTCGGTTCCGCTGAGCACCTGAGGGTGGTCAACACAGAGACGCTTTAAATCGGGGAACAGTTCATCCAGATTGGTCGAGTAGGCCACCTGAAATTCAATCGAGTAGCGCTGTTGAATGTCTTTGTGGGTCCAGTTGGTGTAACTCGAAGTGATAAACGATTCGTTTGGCACGACTACGTCTTTGCCGTCGTACATTTCCAACACAGCAAATCGCATGTTGAGTTCGCGCAGCGTTCCGGCACGACCGTCTTCGAGTTCAACGTGATCACCAATGTTCAGCGAGCGATCCAGCAAAATGATAATGCCTGAGATGAAGTTGGACGCGATTTGCTGAAGGCCGAATCCAAGACCCACGCCCAGAGCGCCGCCGAACACCGCCAGCGCGGTGAGGCTGATGCCCATGATTTGTAGAAGCAAAAGAAAAATAATGACAAAGACGGCAATTTCAAACAGCTTGGCAAATACTTCTCGCGTGCCCGCGTCGATTTTTTCCTGATTGCGAATGGCTTCTTTGCCCGCTACGTTTGAAATTCGTCCGAGCCAAAACAAAAGCGCACCGAAAACGAACGCTCGCGACAGGGCATAGAGTGATAGTCGAATGTTCCCAACAGACAACGAAATGCCGTCGAGGAAGCCGGTAACTTCATCGAGCCAGCCGAAGACGGCCAGGGCGGCAACCGGTATACCAATCCACATACCCATGGCGCGGATGAAGCCGTTTGAGACGTAGCGGTTGGTGAACGAATACAGCAAGTAGACTAGTGCCAGTCCCTCAGCAATGCGAATCAGCCAGGGTTGGCTGTCGAACGATTCAGCAATACTGGCAGCAATAGCTAAAGTCAGAATGACGAGCAGCGGGAAAAGTGCGTCCTTTAAACGATGGATTGAATTACGCAGGGTATAAAAGCGGGAGCCTTTACCGGGCGCTTTGAATATAGCCAACCGTGAGAAAACAATGGCTAACAGGAATGAGATGGTAATCGCTATGGCGATGGCCGTGAGTTGGAAATAAAACTCCGGGCTTTGTGCCCAATGCACGATGCCTCGTGAGAACTTTCCAAACCAGTCGACGACGAGTGCTTCTATTTTGGCTATATCCATGGCGAGAGCCTACCTAATAGCCCGCTTAATGTGAACCGTACCTTTCAGAGCCACTCGATGTTTGCCAGAAAAACAGCAGTGCGTTCCTTCAAGTCTGAGTGGCAGGTTGGGAGGGTAGTAGGGCGTCAAACACCAAGCTGTTTCAGTGGCGTTCAGTGCGACAGTTTTTTCTTCAGCCACGTTTTCGCTACTCGCAGTTCACGCCGAACGGTCGATTTCGAGATATTCATTGCTAACGCCAATTCTACCTGAGTAAGGCCGCCGAAGTAGTGAAGTTCGAGTAGTTCACCGGCGCGTTCATCCATTGCGAAGAGCTCGGCGAGCGCGTCGTCAAGCGCAACCAGGTGTTCTTCAGGTCTATGGCCTCCCAGTTGATCCTCTTGCAACGTAACTTTTACTGCGTCACCGCCGCGTTTTTTGGCGTTATGAGATTTGGCATGATTAACAAGTAACCTGCGCATCATGCGTGCAGCCAGAGCATAGAAATGTGTTCTGTTTTGCCAGGTGGCGTCGACGCTGATTAATTTTGCGTAAGCTTCATTGAGCAAGGCGGTAGGTTGCAGAGTATGGCCAGCACGTTCTCGGGAAAACGCATTTTGAGCAATGCGATGTAATTCTTTATAGACGAGCGGTGTCACTTCGTGCAGCGCTTCCTCATCCCCTTCGCTCCACTTGTTCAACAGGTGCGTAATGTGTGGGTCGCTGGATTGCATGTCAGGTTCCGGTTTTCGAAACAGTCAGGAAGTCGTCGACAATGGGTACGGGGTAAGCTTGGAGCGCTTGCTGCCAAGCTACCTTTTCAGCAGAGAGAATCGGTAACCACATCGAACGGATGTTCTCGGCCTCTTCTTGCCGACCAGCTGCTGCCAGTGCTTCAGCATTCCATACAGCGTACTGTGCCAGCAAGTGATGCGACTCTGGAAGTTTGTCGGCTAACAGGTTCCTTGCTTTTTCGAATGAGGCAATCGCTTCAGTCGCATCGCCCGCTGCCAAAGCTATGCGACCTTGCAAGGCCGCCGCTTCGGCCATAAAAGGATGTTCTTCCTGTTGCTCGTTAACAAGCTTGAGTTGTGCTTCAGAAATAATGTCCTTTGACCGGTTAAGGTCGCCTGATAGAAACACGACTCGACCAAGAGCAATTTGAGCCCGGATGGTACTCATATCACTCGCGCCTTTTTTCTCCTGTCGTAACGTGAGTGCTTGCTGCATAAGTCCTTCAGCGCGAGACCACTCATTTAAATGGCTCGCCAGACGACCAAGACCAATCCACGTTGCAGCTCGATCAGGGTGTTGAGGGTCCGGGAGTACTGCAAAAATACGGTCAGCTTCTTCGAGTAGTCGCTTCGCGTCCTCATAGTGACCCATTTCTTCCAGCAACATGCCGTGGCCGGTCAGCGAGTAAGCGACAAGCGGTTTTTCGCGGCCGGCAACCGCTGCTTGCAACGGCAGTTGCTGCATGAACGTACGATGCGCAGCAACCATGTCTCCGAACTTTGACTGGGAGTGCGCCAGTGCATATAGCGTTAGCGGCATAATGTGATCGTTGGGGCTGGCGCCTCGCCGCCGTAACTCTACCGATTGCGTATAGCGATTGATTGCTTCTTTATAGTCACCGGAATCATTATAGAGTAGCCCAATGTTGTGTAGCATATTGGCTTCACGCATATAGTTTCGGTCAGGCTGTGCTTGGTTAATAGCAGCGGCTTCTTCGTAGTACTGTCGCGCTGACACCAGGTCGTCAGCCTGCCAGTAGTAGAGCCCCATTGAATTTGCGCCAACCGCTCGTTCTTTTGAGTTAGGAGGGTAAATGTCATTGCGCAGATCGTAAGAATGGTGCGCCCATTTTTTCATTGCCTCAAGGTCGGCGGTTCGATACGCGAGCGTCGACAATAAGTGAGCCGCCTGGGCGACGTCGGGAGACTTGTTGCCGTGTACTTTTTCAGAAAGCTTGAACCAGCGCTCAGCTAATTGTGTTGCTTCAACGTAGTCTTCCTGATTCGTTCTCACTTTGACCAAATTGCCGAGCGCCGGCAGAACCAGTTCGCTGTCCCTTCCCGTATGCGATTCAGCCAGAGCCAGTGCTTTTCTGGCCATCTGCTCGGCCGATTCAAGCTCGCCTAAATTACGTTTCACTTGCGAGATAACGCTGAATAGCCGCACTCGAACTTCCGGTACCAGCTCGCTTTCGTCTTCGAGTTTGGCTAACCCCTCGTCTACCAGGGCGTCTACGGAAAGCCCCTCTTTCTTGTTGCGTACATAGGGATCATTGGCTTGAAATAAATCGGTCAGGAACCCTGCAGTTTGATCGGCGAGATCGCGCTCTATGCGCAATTGTCCCGTGTAGTATGAAGCCATGGCGATACCACCAGCCACCACCGCCGTAGCTACTCCAACGGGCCAGCGGTTGCGACGTAGAAATTTTCTCAGAACGTAAAGAGTGCTATCGGGCTGTGCAGTTATGGGAAGATTTTGTTGAAAGCGTTTGAGGTCGTCGGAAAACGCGGCAATAGATTCGTATCGTCGCTCGGGCTGCTTTTGCAAAGCAGTTAAAAGGATTGTGTCGAGTTCTCCGCGCAGCGCTTTTTGCTGACGTCGGAACCATCCCGGGGTTCGCTCAGCAAGAAGTGTATTTTCTGAAAGAACTGCGGTGCTCGGTCGTTTGGGCGTCTGACTTAAAATGGCTATTTCAAAGTCGCGCGGTGTCGCCCCGGTTGGAACATATGGCATTTGACCAGTAAGAAGCCGATAGAGCAGCAGGCCTATGCCGTAGACGTCAGCGGCTGTTGTAATCGGCACGCCTTCAAGTTGTTCAGGACTTGCGTACATCGGCGTCAGTATTCGTTGCTCCGCCCGTGTGAGATTTAAATCGGCGTCGGCATCCATCAATTTTGCAATACCAAAGTCGAGCAGTTTTGGGGTTCCGTCCGACGTTACCAATATATTGCTGGGTTTAATATCGCGGTGGATAATGAGTTTTCGGTGCGCGTACTGAAGAGCGCTACACACTGATCGAATTAACGAAATGATATCGTCATTACCCAAATTATTGTCCGCGCAATATTGATCAATGGCCACACCCTTGATGTACTCCATTACAATATACGGAGTGCCGTCTTGTAACGTACCACCGTCGATTAAAGGCGCAATGTTTGGATGGTTCAGTCCGGCCAGGATGCGCCTTTCTTCAATGAATCTACGGTGCGCGTCTTTGCTAAAGCGATGTTTCGGGGTGAGCTTTATAGCTACCGTCTGTTCGAAGTCCGGTGCGGTATGTTGCGCGACAAAAACACTGCCCATGCCGCCTTCTTCGAGTTTCGATGTGATTCGGTACTGTCCCACCTGTTGGCCAATGTACCGGGTATCGTCAGAAGTACGCAGGTCACTTGCAACCGACTCAATTGATTCTCGGATGTTGCCGGTTTTCTCGCTGTCAAATGCAAGAAGCACCATCACCTCGCTGGCCAAGTCAGTGTCTTCGCCTGCCTCTCCTGTAACGAAAGCGGCTTGTTCAGCGACAGGAAGTTCAATGGCCTGTCTTAGCAGTGAATTAATTTGTTGCCAGCGTTTCGGGTCGGTTGTCATAGCGTGCTTCTTTTACAGTGTCATTGTTTCTATAAGCAAGGTTTGGCATCTAAACCGGTCACATATTGGAATTTTGATACAGGTTGAACCTCTTTGGCCAAATGATGCCTCTGGATGCGCTTCGGCACCTGGCCGCCATCAACAACAGAGCCGCTCAAACAATAACAAGAAAAGCTATGTTGCGTCACAGCATATCCAGGCCTCAAACGGTCCTACGGACTCGTTTCGTCGCATTTCCGGATGCGAAAGTGACTCGTATAAGTCGGCTTAAGTTACTTATATATCGAGCCCGTGCGCAATTGGTCAGGGACGGTTCAAATAGAGGTCCGGCCCGATTTTACTTTCGACGACGGCAGCGTTTCGTGGCACGATAGGCGCCATTAAGTTACCAATGAAAGGATCTTTCCCATGTCGACCAAATCAGTACGGCTGTTATTGAGCGCTTTTGTTCTAGTAACCGCGCTTACGGCCTGTCAAAAAGAAGAGGCCGTGAATTCTACGACCGGTGTTACCCCTGAAATGGCAAAGGCTGCGCCAGTGGTAGTGGACGAAGCGGAAACCAAACGCCTGAACGCGTGGTTCGACGAGCGTTACGAAGAGAGCCTGCAGTTCAGCCCAGCCATGCTGACCGTTTTAGGTCGTAAAGAAAAGTACGCCGAGTTTGATCAAGTGGGTGAAGCAGCAGCGCGCGAACGGCTGGCCTGGCGGGTGGCTACGGTGGAACAAATGCGAGCCAAGTTCGACTACGACTCCCTGACGCCAATTGGCAAAGAGTCTTACGACCTGTGGGTATTCGAAACGGAAGAAGCCAAGGCAGACATGGAATTTTTAAGTCACGGCTATTTGTTTGGTGAGTTAGGCGGGCCTGAGGCCCAGTTTGCTACCTTTCTAATTAACTTCCACAAGGTTGATACCCAAGAAGATATGCAGGCGTACAACAAACGTATATCTGAAGTGGCGCGAGCCATGAATCAAATAACGGATGCGGGAAGGATAGCCGCGGAGAAAGGTATTCGTCCGCCGCAGTTTGCCTTTGACACCGCTATCGAACGGGCCACAAAGGTGATTACCGGTCTGCCCTTTAACGGTGAAGACGATTCGCCACTGTTGGCTGACGCGAAACGCAAGGTCCAAGCTCTCTCGGACGCGGGTGACATCAATAAAGAGCAAGCAGCAACTCTTTTGGCTAACACGAGTCGGGCGCTTACCGAGGATTTCAAACCGGCCTACGTAACGTATATCGAATGGTTGAACGCCGAAAAGCCCAACGCGAGTGAAGTAGCGCGTGGCGTTTCTGCGTTGCCTAATGGCGAGGCCTACTACAATCACCAACTGGCTGGTTACACTACTCTCCCCATGACGGCCGACGATGTTCATAAACTTGGGCTTTCCGAAGTCGCCCGTATTAAAGGTGAAATGGAAGAAATTAAAGAGCAGCTCGAGTTTACGGGTGACCTCAGTGAGTTTTTTGATTTTATCCGCACCGATTCACAATTTTACTTTCCTAATACAGACGAGGGTCGTGAGGAGTATCTCTCTAAAACCCGCGATTTCCTCGCGGAGATCGACAAGAAGTTACCTGAGTTTTTCGGACGTCTGCCAAAGGCCGGTCTGGAGGTGAAACGCGTCGAAGCATTTCGTGAGGTCGATGGTGGCGCGCAGCACTATTCTTCAGGGACACCGGACGGGTCGCGCAATGGCGTTTACTACGTGCACATGTCCGACATGAGTGCGTACTCCAAAACCGATATGGAAACGGTGGCTTATCATGAAGCGAGTCCCGGTCATCACATGCAAATTTCGATTGCGCAAGAACTCACAGATGTTCCGACGTTCCGTACTCAGGCGCATTTCTCTGTGTACTCGGAAGGCTGGGCGCTGTACACAGAAAAGCTGGCTAAAGAAATGGGGCAGTTTAAAGACCCTTACATGGACTTCGGTCGACTAACGGCTGAGATGTGGCGCGCCATCCGCCTGGTAGTGGACACTGGTCTTCACACGAAGGGCTGGTCTCAGGAGCAGGCGGTGCAATATTTCTTCGATAATTCCGCCATTCCGGAAGGAGCGGTTCGATCAGAAGTGCGGCGCTACATCACGACTCCGGGTCAGGCCACGTCGTACAAAATAGGCATGTTGAAAATTGAAGAGCTGCGAGCGCGGGCCGAATCCGAGTTAGGAGACGGCTTCGATATTCGCGGTTTTCACGACGTTGTACTCGGTGGCGGCGCGCTTCCTTTGCCTCTGTTAGAGTCCCGCGTGAACGCCTGGATTACCGCTCAGAAGGGATAGTGCGGAACGGTTTTTTGCAGTATCCGGTCCGCTTTTCTGCGGGCCGGGCTGTTTCAAAGGTCAGATAAGAATCTGCGTTATCACCTTGAGTTGAACTGCTTTCGTCGGTGAGGCTGGCGTGAAGTCCGGTTCATTTCAGGTTTTCACTGCTTAGCGCTGCTGTGAATTCAAACTTCGGTTAATTATTGTGTTGGATTCCCGAAAATACCTCTCTACCTGACATCGCCGATAGCATACTCCGTACCGGGCGTTTATACTTTTGCCCAACTCCTCAAGGATGTCTCCCATTGTGAAAGAAACTATTGTAGTGCTCGGCGGCGGTGCCGGCGGTCTTGAGCTTGTGGTTAAGCTTGCTCGTAAATTGCGTCGAGCCAAAGAGACTGAGGTTGTCTTGATCGATAAAAACCCGTCGCACATTTGGAAGCCGCTGTTCCACGAGGTAGCGACTGGCTCGATGAACAGCCACCACGACGAGGCCAGCTACCGCATGCTTGCCCGGAAGCACCGTTTTAGTTTTGTTCTGGGCGCGGCCGATGCAATCGATCTTGAGAATCAGACGGTTCACCTCGGTGCGATCGCTGACGATGACGGTCGCGAAATGGTGCCGGAGCGAACGATAAATTACGCAACGCTCGTGGTTGCGGTGGGCAGCCTGAGTAATGACTTCGGCATTGAAGGTGTCCGCGCATACAGCAAGCAACTTGACTCCCGGGAACAGGCTGAACTGTTCCACAAGAACTTTGCGGCACAGCTCCACCGGGTCAATTCCAGTCCCGATGCGAATGAAAAACTGTCGGTCGCGATAGTCGGGGGTGGCGCTACCGGCGTAGAGCTTGCCGCCGACATGCATAACGTCGTCAACCGACTCCGCGAATTCGGTTTCGACAATTTTTCCAAAGAGCGTCTAAACGTCAGCATTATTGAGGCTGCACCGGGCCTGCTGCCGAGGTTACCCGACCGCATTGGAATTTCAGTTCAGCGGGAGCTGACGAGAATTGGCGTCACAGTGCGTCCAGCCACCATGGTTGCGAGCGTGGGGCGCAGTGCTGTGACGACCTCCGACGGTGAAGAAATACCAGCCGACATCAGCGTTTGGGCGGCTGGAGTTAAGGCACCATCGTGGTTGTCTGAAAGCGGCTTTCCGGTTGACCGGCTTGGACGAATTCAGGTTGATAAATCGCTAACCGTTCAGGGGTACGACAACGTCCTTGCCATTGGCGACTGTTGTGTCTGCTTAATGGAGGACGGTACCGAAGTGCCGCCACGCGCGCAGGCGGCACATCAAATGGCGTCAATTGCCGGACGGAATGTACTAGCCAGGCGTCGTGGCAAGGAACTGAAGCCATTTACCTACCGGGACTTTGGCAGTCTGGTCAGCCTGAGCAAGTTCTCTACAGTTGGCAACCTTATGGGTAACCTTGTGCGGGGCACCGTATTCATCGAAGGCTGGGTAGCTCGATTGGTCTATCTGTCGCTGTACCGAATGCATCAGGCCGCCGTGCACGGTAAGTTCTCTACACTGCTCATCATGATAGGTGACCGCATTTACAAAGCGACGCGGGCCGAAGTTAAGCTTCATTGAATGAGTTCAGTTAGGCTTAACTGTTGCAAACCAGACCAATCTTACTCAGATTGTCAGCTAACCGATTGCAATTCGACGTTGGCCAATAGTCTTGGACTGGTTGGCCGGGTCAGTCTTGGTTAAATCAAGCCTTATGAAATCTGTAAGAATCGAGCGAGAACTGCGGAAAAATCTTATGTTGAAGCTTAATTTCTGGACGCTTAACACTGGTAAGATTATGTTTTTATGGTGACCTCCAATCTGCGGTTAGTTCCACAGGATTTGTTCCTACAATGACAGGATAACGCTACATGAGCGATCAGCCACTGAGTAAGAAGATCACAGTACGGGACGTGCTTGGATTCTTTGGTTTAATTCTCGGGAAAGAACGTAATTACTACGTGTTAGCGCTCGTTTACGGGATTGGCATTAGCGTATTGTCACTGGCGTTGCCCATTTCCGTACAGATGTTGGTTAACACTGTCGCTAATACCGGTCTGCCGACACCCCTTTTGGTGTTGTCACTGACGCTCTTTTTTCTACTCGTTGCTTCCGGATTACTCAATGCACTACGTATTCATGTAATGGATATGTTTGGCCGGCGCTTTTATGCGCGCATGGTCAGCGAAATCGCAACCCGCTCAGTTTTTGCGTTAAATCCGTTTTTTCAGGACTACAACAAGGGTGCCTTGTTTAATCGCTACTTCGATATTCTGATCGTTCAGAAAAACGTTCCGAATCTATTGGTCGGCGGTTTCACGACGATGCTTCAGGCGGGTGTGGGCTTTATTTTGGTGTCCAGCTACCACCCGTGGTTTCTTGCTTTTAATCTTGTAATTATTTTAGTCATCTGGTTGATCTGGTTGATTTGGGGCGGGCGAGCCATCATGAGTTCCGTCGAGGTCTCGCACAAGAAACACGCCGCCGCCGCCTGGCTAGAAGGGCTCGGTGGATCGAATGGCTTCTTTAAGTCGGAACGTCACATTGACGAAGCTATGAAACGCACGGACGCTGTTACCGCCGAGTATATGGAAAAGCACGTTAAGCACTTTCGACATCATTTTTCTCAAACGTTGTGTTTCCTACTACTGTACGCCACCGCAAGCGCCACGCTTTTGGGTCTTGGTGGCTGGTTAGTTATTCAGGGTGAGTTAACATTGGGGCAGCTAGTTGCGGCTGAGCTTGTGTTGTCGGTTGTGTTCTTCGGTATTTCCCAGATGGGTATTTACATGGCCTACTTTTACGAGTTGTGTGCTGCCATTGAAGAGTTGTCCCTGTTTTACGATGTAGAGCAGGATGATCCTGCGGACGTGGGTGAGGAGTTAACCGGGAATGCCTCAGTCGAGTTTGTCAAAGCTCGCGGTGAAGCTCGAGGAATAATCGCGACGCTGGATTTCGTTGTTCCCAGCGGTGCACGCGTGCATGGTGTAGCTGAAACGTATGGAATTCAACGCGAGGTGACCAACTTTCTGAAGAGGCATATTCAACCAACCGGTGGGTACGTAGCGTTGGGTGGACAAGACATTGCTTACAGTCACGCGCATTCTCTGCGCCAGCAAATTATTGTGCTCGACCGCCCCAACGCCATAGAAATGACTATTCGCGAGTATTTGCAACTCAGCGGGGAGAGCGTCAGTTCCAAACGTCTATTTTCGGTATTGAAAACGGTTGGTTTGGGCACGACGATTACTCAGCTTCAGGATGGTCTCGACACTCGCGTTTCGGCCACTGGTTGGCCGCTGACTATTACCGAAACCATGCAGCTTAAATTGGCCGCCGCAATTATCGCGCAACCGCGAGTTTTGGTCATGGGTGAGCTGTATGACACTATGACCGACAGGCATCTTATTGAGTCGCTTAACTTACTGCAAAAAGAGACAGTGACAACTGTGCTGTATTTTTCGAGTCGGTCTCGAGATCTTGAATTTACCAGTTTGTTGTATCTTAGCAGTGATGAACAAAAGTACTTCGATACCTTTGAAGAATTACTGGCCACCCATGATGAGCGGGAGGCCAGATTAAACAGAAGAAATGACCAGTCTGCCTTTGATTCTTCTGGTTCCGGAGTCTAAGTAATGGAGCATCATCAACATATAGGTTTGTTCAAAACTCTCCACGCACAGAAGATACCGAAAGTACTCAGTGTGATTGGCTGGATCGTGATAACCGGTATTGCGGCAGCCGTTGCGTTTCTTGTTTTGGTACCTTGGACACAAACAACAGCTGGCTTCGGAAGCGTTACAGCGCTGAATCCTAACGACCGTCTGCAAGAGATAAACGCTCTGGTACCCGGGCGTATCCAGGACTGGTACGTTCGAGACGGCAGTCATGTCTCGGTTGGCGACCCAATTGTTCGTATCGCTGATATCGATCCTCAGTTAATCGAGCGCTTGCAAGCTGAACGCAGTCAAGTGGTTAACAAATTAACGTCGGCTGAGAGGGCCGTTGAGACAGCCCAAATTGACCTTCAGAGAATGAGCGACTTGTACGACGATGGCCTTTCGTCACGACGCGATGTTGAGCAGGCGCGTATCCGTGTTGAAGAGTTGCGCTCTTCGGCAGCGGAAGCCGCAGCGGAACTGACGCGGGTCGACGTGAACTTGTCGAGGCAGTCCGTTCAGCTTGTGCGAGCTCCTCGCGATGGCGTTATTCTGAGAGTGTTTGCAGGTGATGCCGCTACATTTGTTCAAGCCGGAGACGTTGTCGCCACATTCGTGCCCGACAATGCGGAGCGTGCCATCGAGATTTTTATAGACGGGCGCGACGTCGCGTTGGTGCGCCCTGGCGCTGAAGTGCGTCTGCAGTTCGAGGGCTGGCCTGCAGTTCAATTCAGCGGGTGGCCGTCGATTGCTATAGGAACCTTTCAGGGCACGGTAACGGCTGTTGATCCGTCGGCACAGAATAATGGACGCTTTCGATTACTGATTGTCGAAGACCACAACGCGGCAACACCGTGGCCAGACGATACGTATGTTCGCTTCGGGTCGAAAGCGCGTGCCTGGGTTCTCTTGGACGACGTATCGGTCGGCTATGAGCTGTGGCGTCAGCTAAATAATTTTCCTCCGCAAAATCCCATCGAGCCTATTGATGGCAGCACGGCGGCGCGAACGCAATGAAAACCAAATGCTGGTACGCGTTAATTGCCTTTTCGTTTGTGTTTAGCACACCGCTAGCATTGGCCCAGTTGGAAGAGAATCGAGCGCTGACAACTGAGGAGCTGCTGGCTTCCTCCGAGAAACACTTTCCACTCATCTTACAAAGCCTGGCGAAACAGCGAGCCGCGAAAGCCACTGTACAGGAGGCAGCTGGTGCTTTTGACCTGGTGTTCGAAAGCGAGGGCTTTGGTCGTCTGAGCGGTTTTTACGACGGCAGGGCGATTTCAGGAACGGTTAAGCAGCCTTTGCGAAAGTACGGTGCCAGTCTCTACGGCGGCTATAAACTATCGGAGGGTGACTTCCCGATATACGAAGATATTAACTTCACTAACACGGGTGGGACATTCAAAATTGGCGTTTTGTTTTCTCTATTGCGTGACCGGGATATTGATAAGCCGCGTTTTGACGTGACGGATGCCGAGCTGGGTTTTCGTGCGGCGAGTCTGGATATATTGCTGACCAAAATTGGTGTTCAGCAACAGGCCTTAGTGGCGTACTGGACGTGGGTGGCAAACGGTCGTCAGCTTGAAATTTACGAAAACTTGCTCAGTCTTGCGGGCAAACGCCAGAAAGCTCTTGAGCGACAGGTAGAACGTGGTGCACGAGCGAAAATATTTCTCACTGAAAACAGGCAGAATATTCTTCGACGTCAGTCATTGGTGATGGCAGCAGGTCGTGATCTGGAGCTGGCCGCAAATCGATTGTCGTTTTACTACCGCGACGAAAATGGTCGCCCGATGGTGCCTCAAACCAGCAGGCTGCCGAAGGCTTCGCCACGTGACGCTTTGACAACTAGCGAACTGCCTTCTGAAGAGGCTACCAGCAATGCTCTGACTCAAAGACCTGAGCTGCGGTTGCTTCTCAATGCTATCGAACGCGAGCGAAATCGAATTGCTCTTCGAGAAAACGCATTGAAGCCGCGCCTCGATTTAAAGCTCGAATTACAAGATGGTTTAGGTGGTGTTCAAGAGGGCGGCCGGTCTCGCGATACAACGGACACTGTAGTTGGCTTTTCGTTTTCTGTGCCGCTTCAACAGCGTTCGGAGCGCGGTCGTCTTGAGCGTTCCCGTGCTCAGCTTGACGCCCAGCTGCAGGCCCAGCAATTTAAAAGAGATCAAATTGAACTGGAAGTGCGTAATCTGCTACTTGATTTGGGGGTTTCCGGGCGCTTGCTCGTTCTGGCAGAACGAGAGGCTGAACTCTCTGAGCTGCTGCGTGTGGCTGAAGTCCGACGTTTCGAGAGCGGTGCGAGTGATTTTTTCCTCGTTAATATTCGCGAAGAAACCGCGGCCAACAATCTCATCAAACTGTTCAGGGCTGAGTTGAAAATTCGTATTGCACGTGCAAACTACGACGCGGCAACAGTTGATTTTGAACGACTGGGCATAGACCCAATGGTGTTGGCACCCTAGCGTCGCTGTGTACCCGGTCGGAGCTTCGAATAGGAAAAGAACGTTCCTTAACTGAGTTTTGGCCAATTTGTTCAGGCCAAAAAAAAGCCCCTTTCGGGGCTTTTCTCGATTCTGGAGGTTGCTACGCTTAAGCGCGCTTCCGCATGAAGCCAAAACCACCCAAAGCACTTGCAAACAAAATCAGAGCGCCTGGAACAGGAACCTGAGAATAGGTGATGTTGTCGATCGCGCCAGAGCCACCCATATTGATTTCGATACGTGACACGCCTTCTACGTCAAAGAATGAGCGTACCCATTGGTTGTCTCCGCCAGTTTCCGGAGTGTAAAAGAGCAAATCAATGAGGTCGCCGTTCGCGTTGAACAGTTGAATCAGGTTGTCGTCTGTAGGGCCTGACTCTGGAAGTTCGATGTCAAAAAAGTCGATGCTTTCCAGATTAATGGCGACTTCAAACTCGATTACAAACTGTCCTGCAGGACGGCTGCCTTCGTCATCGGGTTCGCTGCAAGTTAGCGCGTCGCAGTTGTCGTTCTCTTGAATGATCAGAACGTTGCCCGGTGAGATGTTGCCCAAGTCGTTACCAGGACCCGGTACAAACGGACTACCCAAGTCGTCGTCGCCACCGGTTGGGTTGTTTGTGTCAAAAGCCACAGCCAGATTGAGGCCGTTATCAAAATTGAACGCACTGATGGTTGCGCCGAGAATGTTATATTCGTCGTCGACAATCGTGCCAGCCTGGATGTCTTCAAAATCAATCGTGATCGCGCTCGATACTTGCGTGAACGCAAGAGAAGCGCCTAACGCCAAAAGTAGTTTTTTCATTGAGGTTCCCGAGTTTTTGTTTTTATTGACGAAGGCATCATGCTTTCGCTATGAAGCCAAGTTTATCAAACCAGTTAGCCCGTGAGAATCGCATTTGAACGTAATGACCGTTGTTTACATGTCGGATCCTCAAAAAACAAACGGTAAACCGGGCTTAACTCTACATAATGAGCAAGCGGCGCTGGATTTAGTCGTTTTCATTCACCGTCAGGAAATCACCTTGATGACAATTTTATCGCGTTATGTTTAATTATCGAGTCCTGTGAATTCGCCCTTCAACCTCGTAGTAAATGTCTTCACTACGCTTGCTTTGAATGTAACCAGGTTTGCCGCACTTGCAGTTTTGGTCCAGCAATAATTTGAGCGGCATTCCTCCGGTGCCCGCATCCAGTAACTCCTGGTAGCTGAATGTGGCCTGAGCCTGGCCGATGTAGTCGTCCTGATTCCCTCCGCCAAGAGACAGAACAATTGGCCAGGCGTGAATACCTAAAAGCATCTCAAGTTCGGCCGTGCCTTCCGCTTTGGCAAATGCTTTGACTTCTTTTTTTAACTGGCCGCGTAGTTTGCCAACCAGCTTGTTCAGGTCAGGAAATTTAAGCGGTAGCTCTGCTGGAATGCTCAAGCCCTGAACGATTCCGTTTAGCTCTTGAGTTAAGCGTGAAATGAACAGGTCTCGTGCCTGATCCATGACTTCGGTTGAGGGTACTGCGTCTTCCTCCATGCCAATGACCATGATGGCGACTTTGGTATTTTCCCTAAGCATGCGCAACTGTGCTTCGGTTGCGCCAAGTGATCTGGCTAACGGAAGACCAATGGGTCGTATGGTGGCCTCAAACTGACCGGTGCTGGGCGGAATGGCAATTTCGTCACCCGGATCACCGCCCGGCACGTTCTCGTGAGTCTTGTTTGCCGTGAGTACACGGACCGTGGAGTTGCCAAAGGTAACTTGCGGAGGTGCTCCTGTAATTTCAGGAACAATAGTGGTGCCGTCTGCCAGCACAATCGCAATCATTAAGTAGGGGTCTTCGTCATAGCCTGAACCCAAAATATCCAGTTCCTGCAAATCTATTTTTATGTTCAGGCTGTCAAGCAGCGAAGGGTCGAGTCCGGTTTCGGTAAAATGGGTGTCAGACGTTGAGTCAATAATGGATACGCTGACCGGGGCTGGAAGTCGGCCGTGACGTTTTAAAACACGGTAGTCTCTCGTACTCCTTTGCATGGTGACACCTTCTTTGACCTTGGGTCTCATTGCCATGCCTTGTGTAGCGGCCATTGAGACTTCAGGTCTTTCAAAGGTAATGAGTTGTACCCAATAATGTAACGGTCTTATCGTTTTGCCTGCGGCAATTGAGGCGAAGTCAATGTTGAAGTACTGATATTCGTTTTCGGCATCACGCGCTTTTCCTGCGCGGCCGGTTGCAACAACGTCACCCGCTGTGTCGAGCACCTGCCAGGAGGCCGAGCCGACTTTGTCGTATTTTGTTTTCCAGCGAAAGGTCATCTGCATGGGTGACGTGTCTCGCCAAGCGTTTCCCCATTCTTCAAAATCACCGCTAAACAACCTTACCTCAACGTCGGTTTGCGAAATCATACGTTCCAGTGGCTCACTGGCAGTGGTTTTGGAAGCTGTAACTGTATTGTGGTGATCGGCAAACACATCCAGCGAGAAGGGTGATGTGCCGACTAATATTGCCACGAAGATTATTAGAGAGAGCGAGAAAGAATGATCGCGGTGTGTCATGAGAGTATCCCCTGAAAACTCGACTTGAGGGTTAAGTAGTCCACGCTGTTTGAGTTCTTTGTAAGTGTGGGTCTCAATTCATAAAACCCACCTTACTCTGATAGCGACGTTCAGGGTTGAATTCCACCATTGCGTTGGCGGAAGAGGAGCAAACCGGTTAGAGCTGGTTTAAATCTAACGCGGTGACTGTAACGCGGGGCGGATGATCGCGCGGTGTGTGCGATTTGATTGATATAGAAGGTATATGCTTTTTGCTGACGGAAATACGGCAATGTACGAATTCAATATAGGACGGGGACGGTTTGCCTTACGCTGTGGCAACCGTCCCCGCGTTAACATTACGTGGTGTAATCAACCACCACGATCAGTCGCCAGTAAAAAATCTACCAGTTTGTCGAGCAGGCTCACGTTGCCAGCTTCCTGCGTAATCTCTACGCTAGTGGGAACGTTTATTCCCCCACCTTGATCATCACCAGCAAACGCTCCTGAGCAAATCAGAGTGGCGGCGGCGACAGCCGCTGTCATTTTTATTTTGTTCATATGAAACTCCTTTGGTTATCTCCAATACTTTTACCTGTGCCTACAGCAAAAGCAGTGGACGATGAGTTGTGCCAATTGGCCTTATAAAAATATCGCCTAACTCGCTCGCTCGCCTGAGACATTCGATTATATTCAAGGCTATAAGCAGGTAAGTGATTGACTTTGGGTGGCGCTCCCGACCATCGATCACAAAACAATAACGTTCGTTGTTTGCACTTGAAGGGCGCGTACGGTTTTGACCTCTTAATATGCGCAACGAGTGCACTTTTGTTAACGGAAAAATGACTGGTGACGTAGAAAATTGTGGCTAAAATTCTACACAAAAAAAGTTGAGTCAAGCCGTAGCGTCAATTCAAGCTAGGGTTAATTCCTAGTCCATTGACTACTTGTATCTTGGTGTCCGTCGTCGTAGGTTAAAGACAGAACCGGTAAAGATAAAAACACAAAAAAAGAAAACCGGGCATTAGCTTGTTCATCACACCTACAAACAGGGGAACACAATGTCCAACCCAGAACGCACCTTGCGTGCGATCGCAGGACGCTGCGTGCTTGCAGCTCTACTACTCACTACAACTCAGGTCGGAGCGGCTGACGAACGCGTCAGAACCGCACCGCTTAACTCCAATCAAATCATTATCAAGTTTAACGACACCACGGCTTCTGCCAGCGGACGTGCTGCCATGGCGCAGGATAAAGCGGCACTGTCTCGTGCCGTGTCGGCCACGGCCGGACTAAACGTGCAGCATGCCAGGCAAATGGCTATTGGTGCCGAGGTCTTTAAGCTGGATCGTTGGTACACCCACAATGAATTAAACAAGTATTTGGCTAATTTGGCGCTGGATCCGGCTATTGTTTATGCTGAAATTGATCAGCTTATGGTGCCTATGGCTACGCCAAATGACGCTCGCTATAACGAGCAGTGGCACTATTTTGAGAACACGGGAGGCATGAGGCTGCCAGCAGCGTGGGATAATGCTACAGGCAGTGGCGTTGTCGTCGCGGTGCTCGACACGGGCTACCGGCCTCACGTTGATCTCAATGCAAACCTTCTGCCGGGTTACGACATGATTAGTGATGCGTCAATTGGCGTAGACGGTAACGGTCGTGACTCCAGTGCACTCGATCCGGGCGACGCATCAAGCGCTGGCCAGTGCGGCCCGGGTGAGCCGGCTCGCAGTAGCAGCTGGCACGGGACTCACGTTGCGGGCACAATTTCAGCCGTGACTAATAACGGAAGTGGCGTAGCCGGCGTGGCGTATGGCGCCAAGGTTGTTCCGGTTCGTGTGCTAGGACGCTGCGGCGGTTTTACCTCTGATATTGCCGACGGCATTATCTGGGCGGCTGGCGGCAACGTTAGCGGTGTACCGGGTAACTCAAATCCGGCTCAAGTCATCAACATGAGTTTGGGTGGCGGAGGGGCGTGTTCGAGCGCAACCCAGTCTGCTATAAACTCGGCGCGTAGCAACGGAGCTGTTGTAGTCGTTGCAGCAGGTAACTCCAATCAAAACGCCTCAAACGCAAACCCGGCAAACTGTAGTGGAGTTGTCACGGTAGCGGCGACCAACAGAAGCGGTGGTCGTTCGTACTACTCAAACTTCGGTAACGTGGTCGATGTTGCTGCGCCAGGCGGAGACGTAAGAGGCAGCGCTACAAACGGTGTGCTGTCTACCCTTAACGCCGGCAGTCAAGGCCCCGGTGCTGATAACTATGCATTCTACCAAGGGACCAGCATGGCGGCTCCTCATGTTGCGGGCGTAGCCGCGTTAATGCTGTCGGTCGACGGTTCACTGACTCCGAACGAAATCGAATCGACGTTAAAAAGTACAGCTCGCTCGTTTCCGGCGACGTGTAGTCAGTGTGGTACAGGTATTGTTGACGCGAACGCTGCGGTAAACGCCGTGTCACCATCAAATCCGCCGGGCGGGGGTGGTTCCGAGTTACAGAACGGCGTAGCTCGCACCGGCTTAAGCGGCAGTACCGGAACTGAACTGCGCTTTACGCTTGAGGTGCCTGCCGGAGCAACCAATCTAAGCTTTAATCAAAACGGTGGCAGCGGTGACGCGGACTTGTATGTCCGATTTGGTTCTGCGCCGACTACGAGTACATACGATTGTCGTCCGTATGTGGGCGGTAATAACGAGTCTTGTCCAGTATCGAATGCGCAGGCGGGAACTTATCACGTTATGATTCGAGCATATTCAACCTTCTCGGGCGTTTCCCTTGTTGGTAGCTTTGACGAAAACTCGGGCGGCGGTGGGCCTACAGGTGGTTCAGGCAGCGCGAACGATCTGTCCGCCTCACGTAACAACTGGGTACGCTACACCGTCAATATTCCCGCCGGCATGTCGTCGTTCGTTGTGAATATTAGCGGTGGATCAGGTGATGCCGACTTGTATCTAAATTACGGGTCAGCACCTTCGACAAGTAACTACGACTGTCGACCGTATCAAGGTGGAAACAATGAAACCTGTACGATTAATAACCCGCAGGCGGGTACTTGGCATATTGGAATTCGTGCGTACAGCACCTTTTCGGGAGTGGACTTAACCGCTACCTGGGACCCGTAGCCGATTGGCCGTTTGTTGACAGGTCTGTGGTAAAAGATTTACGACAAACGTCTGGTTATCGAACTTAAGTCAAGAAGTTAAATTGAGCACTGGCCGCAAGACCAGTGCTCTTTTTTTATATTTTCGTGGACCGTGAGTGACTCACTGAAATCATTTTACTATTCGCAACTTGCCAGAGCACTTGGGCCCGGCACCGTAAGATTAAGCTGGGTAAACAAGAAGATGTCAGAGAAATTAACTATGCCGTCTGCGTTTAAGTCGGCGATTACGTCCGTCGTTTGAAAGGCATCCGCCAACAGCGAGAAATCCAGAAAGTTGGTCGCGCAGTCATTGTTTAAATCGGCGTCGCACGCGTTACCGAAACCGTCGCTGTCAGTATCCAGCTGGTCTGCGTTTGCCGTGGCCGTGCAATTGTCACTGGCGTCGTCAATTCCATCCGTGTCGGTGTCGTCAAGTTGCGCCATGCCTGCGGCGTATGAAATGCCGCCCATTAGATGATCGACAAATTCGGGTTCATTGTAGTTCGCCGATCTATGGCCACCGGCTGTGTACCAGGAGCGGCCACCGTCGTATTCGTGGTACCAGGCAATGGGGTGATCGCTGCCCATGTTTCCACCGTTGTAAGTAGACTCGTCGACGGTCGCTAACACGTTTACCTCATTTCTGGGATTGTCCTGAAAGTTATACCACTCGTCGGTTCGTATCCATGGATTGCTAATGCCTTGTGTGGACGGATGGTTTGAGTCTTCGATGTTAACGGTGGCCTCTTGAATAGAGGGATGGTTGCTGAAATACGCCCCTACCAAATCGCCGTACCACGGCCAGTCATACTCCGTGTCGGATGCGGAATGTATGCCTGCGAAACCGTTACCAGCCTGAATAAACCCCTCAAACGCAAGTTGCTGAGCTTCATTTAGAATATTGCCAGTTGTCATGACAAAAACGACCGCGTCGTAATTGGCAAGATTGGCTGCTGTAAAGACATCTGCGTCGTCCGTATCATCAACTATGAAACCTTCCTGTTCGGCCCGCGACCGAATGGCCGGCACGGCTGCATTGATAGACCCGTGGGTAAAGCCAGCGGTTTTGGTGAACAGCAGAATTCGTTGTCCGTCGCCAGCAGAGGCGCTTTGAACAAAACTGGCTGCGGTAGCGAGTAGAACAATTTTTGTGACTTTCCAATGTTTGCCTAATCTGTGCATGACTGAATCCTTTGAAGCTATGAATCGATAAACTAAACACTCGATTCGACGTTAGCACGCTCGTTCCTCCTGTCGTGTGTAGTCAGTTTGCTACAGCCCGAGGTGCTTTGGTCGACAATTCCGTCGTTAACCTTGGTAAAGAAACCGCTCATAGCGTCTTACAATCGCAGTCAAGAATCACAATCGCTATTGATAGACGGATGTCTATGAACTTGGGTTCTTTGGTTTAAATGAGCAGTGTAGGCTGCACCATAATCGCGCAGACGATACCGTACTCTTTGCGCAGAGCTGCACAAGTCTTTGTACAAATTTCGTATATTCACAATGGCACAGTATTTGCAGTCTCTACTATGTGAGGCATCAAACGCTATGTATTGGAATTCAATGAATAAACAACAGAAGAAGTTGTCACTTAGGGGATTGCGCACTTTCTGCGTAGCTGGGCGACATTTGAGTTTTCGTTTGGCGGCTGAGGAGCTGTTTGTAACGGCGTCAGCTGTAAGCCGACAGATCAAAAGCCTTGAGCAAGAAGTCGGTAGTGGTTTGTTTGATCGTAGCGGTTCGTCTTTGTCTTTTACCAGCGACGGCCAAAGACTGTTTGATCAAGTTACCCATCTCATTCGCGAAATTGACAACGTCACAGCTAATTATCGAAGTCGTGGATCTCGTGAAGTATTACGTATTTCCGTGCAGCCATTTTTTGCAAGTGAGCTCCTTGTGCCCCGGTTGACTGACTTTACAGACGTTCATCCCCACATTGATTTACACCTTGATATTAATGATGAGCAGGACGAAAAGCATCCGGCATCAGCGGACGTTTCTATTCGGATTTTCCGTCGCGCTCCTGACAATCTGGTTTCGGATGCGTTTCTACCTTTGCGGCATGTGCCTGCTTGCTCACCGGAGTTATATCGACGGATTTATGACAATGAGTCAGGCGCGACAAAAGCATTTCCTGTTCTCAAACACAGTATTCGTAAAGACGAATGGAAACGCTGGCATGCGTCATCTGGCATTACGCTACCGGAACCCAGTACGACAATTACTCTTAACTCAACTGTGGCTTTAATGAGAGCGGCTGAACAAGGTTTGGGGGTCACGCTTGCTCCTGTTCCGGCGGCTAACGACCGCTTCAAAGCGGGGCATCTTGTGCGACTTTACGATCAGGAAGTGATTACACCCTATCGCTTTTACTTTGTGTGCACGCCTAGCGCATCGCGCACCAGATCTGTGCGTGCTTTACGTTCTTGGGTGTTAAACACATTCGGAAAGATGACATGAGTTTTTCTCAAGCAGACAGTGCGCTTTTTGCGTTTGTTTGAAGACCGGCCGGCTTGTAACGTTTTTACGTCGACCCGCTCTAGCCGGGTCAGGTTAAAAATCTTACGGAGACTGGAACCATGAAAGACATTGGAAAACGATTGAGTCAGATTAATATCGGAAAGTCGCTTGCAGGAGTTGCTATCGCTCTGCTGAGTTTGTCGGCCGGTGCAGAAAGTACGAATCCGGGTACCTATAACGTGATTGTTATCGAAGACGAGGCGTTTGGGGGAGTTATCCAGGCTGGTCAACACGAACAGGCAATTAACGGGCTTACTAAAAGGGGCGCGGTAAACAGCAGGAACTTTACGGTTAATAATAACCTGTGCGTGGCTTACCTGATGTCCGGTAAGTTTAACGATGCTAAAGGATACTGTGACCAGGCCGTGGCGATTCAGTTGAAGGGCTTCAGGTCAAAATACGGTGTGTACAGCCGCTATCAGGATAAAGCTATTGCGTATACTAATCGGGGTGTGTTTCGTGCACTGACCGGTGACTTTGAGGGAGCCCGCAGCGACCTCAAAGAGGCAGTCGAGGCCGACTCGGGCCTTGATCAACCAACCATCAATTTAGCCAAGTTTGAGTTTAGTGTGCTCGATCGCACTTCAATATTGTCGCAACAGTAATATGACGTTCGGTGAGATCGGGGCCGACTCGTGCCCCGATCTTTTTCGTTATGACAGTTGATAGTATGTTATTCAGGTAGGAACGTAATGTGGATGATCCGGCAGGTTTTCAGGTTCATAGTGGTCTGATTTCTTCACCTGAATGTTGACCGACTTATGCACAGGGCAGGAATCGGTAATAGGGCGGGGGCTCTTGCCGTACGCTTTCCACATGCCGATAAAACAGTCGTGTATGTGGCCTGGTACTTTCGGGTTCACGTGTTTTTCCATGTAGCTTTTCTTGAATTTCAAGCCGTGTTTGGCCGCGCGCCCAATCATCCAGGCTAGCGCAACGTCGGACAAATCCATTGCTACACAACCACCACCTACGTCGGAGTGCGAGCCCGAGAACCACATTTCGCGAACCCGCTTGTCTTCATTCCAGCGAAGCACTGGGAAGAACTTACGTTTTTCGTCGACCGCCATGGCGTGATAGCCAGCTTTGACGTTTGGGCTGATCAGCTTGTCGTTGTAGTTTGGGTCGTTAGTCGCTTTGACGGTGTCCCACACGCCAATCATTTCAATGCTGACGTCAAAAAAGCGACCTTCTTTTTTCATAGCCTGAGCGCTTTTCTTGTCGCGGTTTAAATACATTTGCCAGCCCTTATCGATATCGGACGATTTAAGCGGTATGCCACTGTGCGCCAGTACACCGCTAAGTCGTCTTGCCGCATAGGCGCCGCGACTAAAGCCGACGATAAAGAGCTTGATGTCTTCGGGTGAAACGCCTTTCTCGTTGTAACAACGGCACAGGAACCGGTAGGCGCCTAGAATGCGTTTGTCTAGGCCGTAGCCATAGATGCCGCCGGGCAGGGCTTCCCACGCGCGAGTGCCAGCGCCGCTTTCGTAGTGCTGGGTTTGTCCGCGTTTCATTAGAGCTGAGAGAAACTTGACTATGTTGGTGCCCGTGACGCTTCCGTCTGGTTGGCGTTCGGGTTCGTTCCATGTTCCGTCGAGTCCTACGATGACGTTTTTTCGGGTTGCCATGTGTTACTCCTGACTCTGTTTTGCATTGGGATTCCAGACTTCCTCGTTTTCATCGTCGTCTGTTGGTGAATTGCACCACCACTCGACTGTCTGGGGAACGTACAAGCCAAGCGTCAGAAGTGATGCCAGCAGCAAGCCCGCGTTAGTGTGGTACTCGACTCTAAAAAGCGTGTTGTCGCCACACTTTTCTATTTCGGATTGGCCCCATTTAATTCCATACAGTGAACCGTGAACGGTTTCGCTGCCGGTGATGGCTTCAGGTGTGATCGATCCGTTGCCCTCTATTTCGAAGGTGGAACAAGCACACATCAAGGAGGCCAGGATAACTAGAGCAATCGAGCGGATCCCGTTCATATTCACTGTTCCTTAAGCGATTGTATTTACACAAGTTGATAAATGGATTTACGGGTTATTGTAGTCCTAGTTTGATCGTGACACCACTTTCCGGTCGCAAGGTTCTGGCTCAGCTGGGAAAGCCTGTATGCTCCCGTATTCAATACGGCTGAATTGAAAGATGAAATATCGGCGTGCGCTGACCAAGAGAAAAATGGAGGCTTTAAAGAACGTGCTCTAAGACCTATCATCCATGTTGGCACTTAGTTTTCGTTTGTTCGCAGCATACAATCACGGGCTCGGAATAAGACCGTATTCTTGATCTTGAGCCGTCACGCGGTTTGCGACAACCGGTGTGCGACACGTATTAGAGCGCCATTAAATTGCGGGGAACAGTTTGTATAACCTAAAACACCTTTTCAAAGTTGCCTATGCCGGGCTTAGCGACATGGCGCCCGCTGTGCAACAAGCGTTCAATGATAATCACGACGACGATAATCTGAAGGAGGTTTTCGGTCAGAACCCGCGCCATCGAATTGTAGGGCTGACTCTTGCTGGGATTGTGCTCGGCGAAGTGATTACCTGGTTGTTTCCGGCGCTCATTGTCGATAACTACATAATCAACGAATACGTTAATTGGTCTGCTGTTGTTATCGGCATGGGCTTTGCGTTGCTGTTCAGGCAATACCTGTTTAACTCAGGTAGCGCCAAACCAGATGACTTTCCATGGCTTGCCGCTTCGCTCATCCCGGCGGCCGCTCTTATTGCGATCATCGCTTTTGTGCGACAGTTTTTTGAAGGGTCACTTGAATTTATTGACGGCGCACCGATTTGGGCCGGTCTCGGCACCATTCTTATTGCCATGGTTAACGCGCTCGGCGTGGTCGCTGCACTGAGTATTGCTGTGGCGGCACTGTGTTTTAGTCGCGACTGGATTAAAGCGCTTGTTGACCTGGCCGTTCAACTTCTTGTGTTTAAAATAATGGTTTGGGTTACCGTCCTCGTCGTCGTCGACATCGGTTTCGTTGGGACGATATTGGCGAATATTATCGAGAGCGCTTTTGGTTTTCGGTTTCCAAGCTGGCTGGCCGATCTGGTGGATCAGCTCACGCTGGTGGGCTTGTTACTCATAGCTTACGGCGCTTTAATCGGCGGAGTCTGGACCGTTTGCAAGCAGCAGTTCGGCGCGCTTCTGGATTCAGGAGAGGTGCGAATTTTGAAAGCTGTAAACGCCTTGGCAAAACAGCCGAAGAAAAAAAAGGACAAGAAGACGGCCGCAAGTAACGACAGCGACGCCAGAAAAGACTAGCTACCTTAATAGCAAATTCTATATTCAGGAATTCGGCGTCTTTCAATCGGACGTTGAGCACTATTTTGTATCAATGCGTTAGGGCGCTGGGCTGTCATAAAAGTGCGCAAAAAGTTTGCCTATAGCTGACGTGTTCTGTTTTAGTGGCTCAATTGCTCGGAAAATACGTCCTTTACGGTACCTGATGATTTTGTGATACAACATTGGCCGTGATAATTTAAATCCTACAGTTTAAACGTGTTCTGCTTTTAAGCTCAGCGCAATAGTTCTATTGCCTATTTTCAGGGTTTGGTATGAGAGAGTTAGCTTCAACGCAGGTGTGAAGTCGCATACGTATGTCCGCGAAATCTGGACTCGTTCCAGCTTGCAGACTTACGGCAACGAGTAAGCCGCATAGCTTCGGGCCAAGCGCGTGGAGTCGACGGCAGGAGTGATGAGACCAATCCGTAAAACAGGTGCACGTATTAATGTCGAAAAGAATTCAGGGTAAAGGTTGTCGCAACGTGGGAGCCATGGTGCCTGCGAGAGGTGAACTAGTAAGCAGTTTGCAGGTCGTAATCTGTGACCGTTGGCCGCCTTGCAAAATCTTCGAATTGCCAAGACCTACAGGTATTAAATTAGCGCCGTGATAAAAACCCGATATATAAGTTTGGCTCTCGCTTTTGCGTTTACGTCAATTGGTAACGCACAAGAGTTACGCGACGTGGAGTGTGCATGCGACCCTTTACACTTTGCCGAAAACTTTAAAACGGCCGACCGCGTATTCAGGGGCCGGATTGTTAGCGGTCAGCTGGATATAAATTCCGAGTCAGTCGACTTTAAAGTCGAGGTGGTCAACCAGTTGAGAGGGCGGGTAGATCCAACGGTATTTCTTTCTACGCCTTTAAAAGAAAGCTGTGGGTTCAGTGTGCTTGCCGGTGTAGAGTGGGTGTTCGTTCAAAGAAAAGGCGATCAGGTCGTTTCGCGTTGTGACCTTCAGCCTGATGACACTTTTACCGACGTCGACTACTTCACCGCTGCAGTAGCGCTAGTCGACCACGCATCATCAGCCCCCGCCAAAGCAAAAGACGCGCTGGCCAGCTACCTGCTTGAGGGCGTTTCTGCATCTGATATCTGGATGGTTTTTGATCTGGCTCAAAAACTTGATCCATCGGCGCCAACCCGTTTGAGTGAAGCCTTCCTGAGCTTTCGTAATCTGGAAGTGATTGTTAGCCAAAGCAAGGTGGTCTCTCATGTCTGGCGCTAAAATGACTCAAAAAATACTGCTGCTCGCAATACTACTGACGGGCAGCCTTTCATCCCACGCATTGAGTTGTCAAACCCAAACGATGGAGCGATCTTTCGAGCAGGCCTCGCAGGTATTCCTTGCTCAGATAACGTCTACCGAACTCCTTGAAGACGCGCGTGATGTGCCCGAGCAGGTACGCTATCAATTCCGAGTTCTTGAAACGTTCAAAGGCGAAGTTGACTATTCTTCTTTTGAGAGCGAACTCGCATGGAATACAAATGCGGCGCACTTCTCCGTGGGTGATACAAGTCTGTTTTTCATGGGTGATTCGCCAGGTTTTAACGATTGTACTCCCCAGTATCTTCTTGGGCAGACCGATACGTCGTTCGTGCTCTCGAAATTACGAAAGTTGAATCGAAGCTCCGAGTCCAGCATCTCGGGTTTGTGGGCAGCCAAGTCCAGTGCCAAGCGCTGTTCGATTTATACGACGTACTTGTTAGAGGAAACGTCTGGCACGGTTTCGGTTTCTCTGGGCCTGACTCCGGCGGCTCAAACACGGCCTGCGAGGTCTTCTATTTGGATCTATTCACAGGCTCGCAGAGACGATCACGTCATTGGCGACTCAGGCCTGACGCTGTCTTTTGCAAAACAAAAAGTGGCCATTCCTCATGACAAGAAGTCATTGAGCGACAGTGCAAATTTTTACTCCAGGCTAGAGGAGCCTGGTCAGATCAATCGTCTTCTCAGTGAAGTGCTGTCTCAAAAAGAGGTCTATTTACACGCTTCAACTCGCAGCAAGCAGGATATCGAGATACCGGTGATGCTCAATGGAGGAGCTGCACAAATTCTTGAGTTCGCCCAGTGCGCAAATCTTGAGCTAGCTTATAACCCTCTCGAACAGTAACCAAGACTGTTAACGTCAAATACCGCTCCCGATCCAGGCGCTGCCTCAATCTGGAGCTTTTGGGTTGGCGGTTGTATTTAGTCCCACCTATACTGAGAGCCTTCAACGGAGAATTCGATGGCTAAGATGATATTCAAACATGTTGCAGCTCTAGCGGTGGCCGTGGCGCTTATGCCAGTGCACGCAGAATCCATTTATATTAAAGCAGGCTCTCTGCTGGATTCCCGTACTGGCAAAGTCAGTCGAAACGCCGTGATTGTTATTGAGGATGACAAAATTCTCAAAGTCGGTAATGCGCGTACGACAATACCGGAAGGGGCCAAGGTAATAGATTTGTCGTCCTCATTTGTCATGCCTGGTTTTATGGATATGCATACGCATGTTATCGGTCACCTCGATAACTATTTTTTTGCAGGCTATTTTCAGTCTCCTCATCGTGCGACGATCGGCGGCGTGGTAAACGCGAAGAAAACTCTTATGGCCGGATTTACCACCATTCGAAACGTGGGCGCGTCTGATTATGCTGACGTCGCCTTACGCGATTCGATAAACGCGGGTGAAATACCAGGTCCGCGAATGGCGGTTTCTGGTCCCGGGCTTGGAATAACCGGTGGGCATTGTGACAGAAATAGCCTTAATCCATCGTTCGAAGAGCGTAGCGACGGAGTGGCTGACGGTCCTTGGGCGGTGCGCGAGAAAGTTCGCAAGAACATTAAGTACGGAGCCGATCTGACCAAATTCTGTGCTACCGGTGGCGTATTTTCCAAAGGTACGAAGGTGGGAATGACTCAATACACGCTCGAAGAAATGAAGGCTATCGTTGATGAGTCTCATACACACGAGCGTAAGGTCGCAGCCCATGCTCACGGCAACGAAGGCATTAAACGAGCGATATTGGCTGGTGTTGATTCAGTTGAACACGCCAGTTTTCTCGACAGGGAAGTGGTTCAAATGGGAATAGACCGGGGCACATTTTTCGCGCTTGATATTTACAACACAGAATACACGTTGGCCGAAGGCGCTAAAAACGGCGTACCCGAAGAGAACATAAACAAAGAGCGTGCAGTAGGCACAACTCAACGTGAGAGTTTCTCACTCGCTGTCAAGATGGGTGCCAAAGTAGTTTATGCAACTGATTCAGGTGTGTACCCTCACGGCGACAACGGCAAACAGTTTGCGCGTGCAGTGCGGTTTGGCATGACGCCGGTTCAGGCTATTCAGTCTGCAACTTCGGTAAGCGCCGAACTTCTAGGTTGGGAAGACCGTGTTGGTCAAATTGCTGAGGGACAATTTGCTGATATTGTTGCTGTTCACGGTAATCCACTGGACGATATTAGCGAACTGGAGGACGTAGACTTTGTCATGAAAGGTGGTGTTGTTTACAAGAATAAGTAGCGCTTCCTGTTTCGACGAGTTCGAATTCAAGCAGGCTGTCGGCCCGGTCCAAGTCCGGGTCGTAAGGCCATGATGTCCGCATTAGGTTCAAGAAATTGAGGGGACTAACCTATGTTAGGGCGCTTCGTTTAGCTCTACAGTAGTGTAGAGGCTCATTCGAACAAAGGGTACTCGACATGTTGAACTTAGCCGTTACTTTTCTGATTATCGCCATCATTGCTGCTGTTTTGGGGTTTAGTGGCGTTGCTGGAGTCGCTACTAACTTTGCCTACATTGTTTTTGTAGTTGGTTTGGTCCTCGCAGCCGTGAGCTACGTTCGCCGGGCCGTATAAGCGTAAATTTCAAGACGCACGTAGTAGTCCTCGGGGTGCTGCGTGTTTTTTTGTTCCAAAAAAGTTAATTCGTAGTGGCTAATGCGGCGTGATAAAATGCGCCGCTGGCCGCGAGTGTAATGGCGTTTGTCTTCCAGGGTTTGGGTGTCACGCTCGCCATCAAAGAGGCAGTTACTGCCATTTACGGCTTGTTGATTCGGGTTAAGCGCCGACTACGCAAGCTGAAACAACGAGTATCCCGGTGCCTGCCCTATGCCAAATGAATCGAAATCGAAAGAGTTGACGGTCGGTTGGCGCGAATGGGTCGGCTTGCCTGATCTGGGCATCGACTTGATCAAAGCTAAAGTCGATACAGGTGCCCGTACTTCCGCAATTCATGCCTTCGATATCCGGCCCGTTGGTGAAAAAGACCGACCTGAAGTTGAATTTAAAGTGCAACCGAATCAGCGCGATTCTAACACCACGGTCACGTGCCGAGCCGACGTGGTCGACGAACGCACCGTGACCAATTCTGGAGGGCAGCGGGAAAAGCGCTGGGTAGTGTCTACCGTCTTGTCGATAGGTGGGCACCGCTGGCCGATTGAGCTTACACTGACGTCGCGAAAGAAAATGAAATTTCGCATGTTGTTGGGTCGGACAGCGATCCGGCATCAAGCGGTTGTTGATCCGTCAAGATCTTACATTGTCGGCAAGAAGCCTCGTCGTAAAGTGAAAAAGAATAACGCATGAACGAAGCCATCACGATCAACGGTACGACGGTTGCTCCCGGGCAGACCGCGAGTATTCAGTTACCGGTTGCCGATTTGTATACCGGCACCTCTTTAAGCATGCCCGTGCAAGTCATCTGCGGTCGCCGCGCAGGACCCGTGTTACTGGTTTCCGCCGCTGTGCACGGCGACGAATTGAACGGCGTCGAGGTAATTCGTCGCTTGTTGGCGCGTAAGAATGTGCGTTCCATCCGCGGCACGCTGATCGCCGTGCCTATTGTTAACGTGCATGGTTTTCTCGACCAGTCCCGATACTTGCCGGACCGCCGTGATTTGAACCGCTCATTTCCGGGTTCGTCAAAAGGATCAATTGCGTCACGAATGGCGCACATTTTCATGCGCGAGTTGGTGTCCAAGGCGGATATCGGAATCGATTTGCATACGGGCGCGATTAACCGCTCCAACTTGCCGCAAATACGCGGCAACCTTGACGATCAGGCGACGCTCGAGCTTGCCAAAGCGTTTGGCACACCGGTGATCGTGAATTCAAACATACGGGACGGATCGTTACGGGCTTGTGCGAACGATCTCGGTATGCCGATGTTAATTTATGAAGCGGGAGAAGCGCTGCGATTCGACGAGGTCAGCATACGAGCCGGGCTTCGCGGTGTGTTGAACGTAATGCGACACATAGAGATGCTACCCCCGCTTAAGCGGTCCCCGGTTTTCTCGCCATTGACTGCACGATCCACCAGTTGGGTTAGAGCTCCAGCCAGTGGCATTGTGAGCGGCAAGGTTAAGCTGGGGAGCAGCGTTTCCAAAGGTCAGGCGGTCGCGGTCGTCAGCGATCCTCTTGGCAGCGACCAGGAAGACGTTATTTCGCCTTTTGACGGCATTGTTATTGGCCGTAGCAATTTGCCACTCGCACACGAAGGCGATGCGCTGTTTAATATCGCGGCGTTCAAAAGTGTGAGTAAAGCTGAGGATCAGGTCGAAAAGTTTACGGCTTCACACGATTCAACAACGCCGGGCCCACAGGCCTGGAAAGACTAATACACATTTCCGTCTGAAAATGACGAAACACCCACAGGAGTAATTGATGAAAATTGGCATTCTGTCGACGAACAAAGCGCTTTATTCAACTCGCCGTTTACTGGAGGCCGGAGAAGAGCGCGGTCACGATGTGTCAATTATTAATCACAAGCGTTGTTACATGAACATCGCTACCCACAATCCGGGTATTCATTACAAAGGAGATCAGATTGTCGGCGTAGAGGCGATTATTCCCCGAATCGGCGCCTCGATTTCGTTCTACGGTACCGCGGTGGTTCGGCAGTTTGAGATGATGGGTGTCTATTCCATCAATGAGTCTGTGGCTATTTCGCGGTCACGCGACAAGCTGCGTGCTTTACAGTTGTTGTCTCGTAAGGGTATCGGCCTTCCTGTCACCGGTTTTGCCAATTCTCCAGACGACACTGACGATTTGCTGCAATTTGTGGGTGGCGCCCCGGTTGTTATTAAACTGCTTGAAGGCACGCAGGGAGTAGGGGTGGTTCTCGCCGAAACCAAGAAGGCGGCCGAGAGTGTGATTGAAGCCTTTCGCGGGCTTAAAGCCAACTTTATGGTTCAGGAATTCATCAAGGAAGCGGGTGGCGCCGATATTCGCTGCCTGGTTATCGGCGATAAGGTTGTCGCGTCTATGAAGCGTCAGGGACGCGAAGGCGAGTTTCGTTCAAACCTTCACCGGGGTGGTTCGGCTGAGTTGATTAAAATTACCCCCGAAGAGCGCTCCACGGCTGTGCGCTCTGCAAAAGTCATGGGTTTGAATGTGGCGGGTGTTGACCTGTTGAGATCAAATCACGGCCCGGTTGTGATGGAAGTGAACTCAAGCCCGGGGCTTGAGGGCATTGAAAGGGCTACCGGCAAAGACGTTGCGGGCATGATTATTTCATTTATTGAAAAAAACGCAAAAGTAGGCAAAACCCGAACTCGAGGCAAGGGTTAGTGTTTAGTCCGGCACGAGAAACATTCACCTTATTCAGGAGTTTCGTATGAACGACGAAAAACCCTATCCAATTGGTACGCCCGGTGTTCAGTGGGGTGACGACGAAAAATCTGCATGGTTTGCGCAGCAGTCCGTTAAGCGCTCTTACCGCGAAGAGGTGCTTGAGAAGCTTACCGATCTAGCCCCCGATTTTGAGCTGACTCAGTACGGTGCCTTAAGTATCGATGAAGAGAGGTATCCTCTGTATATCGCACGTTCTACCGTGTGGCATCAAGGTCGTCCGGCTTTGTTGGTCACCGGTGGCGTTCACGGGTACGAAACCAGCGGCGTGCAGGGCGCTATTCGGTTTCTCACCGCACATGCGAAAGACTACGCAGAACGTCTAAACGTGATTGTTGCGCCGTGTGTGAGCCCGTGGGGTTACGAGACTATAAACCGCTGGAACCCTATTGCGCTTGACCCTAACCGCTCGTTTAGTACGAACAGCCCGTCCGAAGAAGCGGCCTCGCTGATGAAATACATTGGAGCCGTTGACTCCGATATCCTCATTCACATTGACTTGCACGAAACGACCGATACCGACAATACCGAGTTTCGGCCGGCACTTGCTGCGCGTGACGCCAAGCACCAAGCTGTGTGGGATATTCCAGACGGTTTTTATACGGTGGGAAATAGTGCGAAACCCGAAGCCGATTTTCAACGAGCTATAATTGAATCGGTTGCCAAGGTTACGCACATAGCTCCACCCGACGCGAACGGTACAATAATTGGCGCGCAGCCGGAGCAAGAGGGCGTCATTAACTACGACGCGGGCCCGCTAGGGTTATGCATGGGCATGACTGACGCGACGTTTGTTACCACCACAGAAGTATATCCGGACAGTCCGAAAGTCGATGACGAAAACTGTATTGAAGCTCAGGTTGCAGCGGTTCGTGGCGGTGTTGACTACGTGTTGTTGAGGCGTTAGCGAAACATACTCGATCAGCTATATGTGGCTGTCAAACTGTCCTTTCTCGGGCAAAGCAAAGAGAGTCGCTTGCAGTTTACGTGGCCTGAGTCGCTACCGCGTACCGCGTACCGCGTACCGTATTCCTGTTGACGTTTAGCCACTGAGTTTTAACTGGAAGTAAGCTTATGACTTCAGATTCGAGCAAAGGTCCGCAAGGTAGGGTGACATCTCAACCTCGCCAACACGACGTGTCGATTGATGCGTTGGCCGACGATCTGTTCGGGCTTAACTGGAGAGCCATTAAAACACTGGGCGTCGCGTTTGCTCATCCTGGTCGGTACAGTGAAGCGGCTTGGAGTTCAAGCTGGCAAGACCAGTTCACGCCTTCCTTCAGACTCTGGTTCACACTTGTAGCTGTGCTGTTTTTCTTTCAGTTTTTTTGGGCCGATGCAGACGGCGCCTTGATCGCAATGTATACCGCTCAAATGGAATCTTCGGCAGTTAGTTTGCCTGACGGTGTATCTGCCCGGGATGCCAGTCAGTATTTTGCTCGAGTCAACTTTACGATACTGCCCTTCGCATCGGCCTTTGGTCTCTTTATATTGGGTGCGGTCTATCGAGCGTGGGGCACTGCTGTGCCCCTCGTTGTTCGAATTCGGTACGTGTTTGCTGTTACGGTTCCCAGTACGGCTCTGTCGCTTCCTGTATTTTGGATGCTGGGCTACGTACCTCATACGCACGCTACCTATTTTCTGTTCTTTTCGTGGCTCTTTCCCATTCCTGTCAACGCCTTGATCGCGTATTGCGGGACGTTTTCACAGTTGGCAGGAGGAAGCCGCATTTGGCGTTCAATAGCGTTGGCTTTGATGCTTTTTGTTGCCATGGCATCGAGTGGGCTTATTTCCAGTGTCCTTGCGGGAGTCTGGATCACCCTTATGCATGGCGTCTAACAATAGACTCGTGCCGCGACTGTGTAAATCCTCTGCAAGAACTGTTCTGATGGGCTTGCTATATCGGATGAGTTTAGCCGATGGGTGACCCAGGCGGTGGTTTGATCTTGTTCATCGGCGTTGGACCATTGCCCTCGAGTGCCAAGCTAAGTTTCCGTTTCAGGTTGGCGTCGTGGGCTGCCCACAAAAGGTCTCCACTTGAACGACTGCTGAGCCGTTGGTTGACTTGGCCCAGCGCGTAGAGCGCGGTGCCTCGCATTACATCTGTCGCCTGGTCGCTGCTGGTCACTTCTACAAGCGTTTGAATAACGTTGTTGTTTACACGGCGTTGTATTTCGCCCGCACGACCCGATCGACGGGGAGCGCGTATGCTTCGATCGAGAATGCCGTTGATCACGTCAGAAAGACCGAACCCAAAATTAGCCGCTTCGAGGGCCTGCAGGCGCTCCACGCGACTGGGTTCGAGTAGTACTTGTAAAGTAAGTGCAATGGCGGCGTCGGCCGGTGCGTATTGGTCAAACGTGTGACGTGTCTTGCGGTCAAAGGTTTCACGGCCTCGGGCATGGCCTGGTGGCCTCGGTGAGATGAGGCCCGGTATGTGCTTTGGAAGCAGCAGCGCATTGGGCGACAAAGTGTTGAGCAACGCCTCTAGTGCACGTTGCTGACTGGTTGCGCTGGCCTGCTCGAACGCCGGTTGGCCATCACCTTTGAGGTCGTAAGTATAGTACCCGCCACCCAGAACTTTGCCCGCTGCCTGAATTTGAAAGCGGTGCAGGAGGTACATGGGAACCAGCACCTCTTCGAGCGTAGCCATAGGCCGGCCAGTTGGAATGTTGGCGGCTGAAAAGTTGTTGAGCACCTGAGCTCTTAATTGCATTAAACGGTTGAGTTCTTCAACTGGCTCGGCACCGTTGTCCCACAAGTTGCCGTCGATGTTGGTGCCGCCAGGATGACGAGAATCCCGGTCTGCCACAAACTTAAGTCCGGATTTAAGCGTCTGTTCCAGAATCTCCGCCCGTGCTTTATTGGCATCGACATTGTCCGGGAAGTCCTGATAGCCCCAGATAATGGCTCGTTTATCCCATTCTCCGATGCCTTCTGCATAGGCGTCGCTCAGGTCAATGCGGCCATCAGATTCCAACGTAACGAACGGAAAAGGGTAGTCCATAACGGTCGAGCGGTTGTTCACGCTGCCGGCAAAGTTGTGCGCAAGTCCAATGGTGTGTCCAACTTCGTGGGCAGAAAGCTGACGAATTCGGGCAAGTGAGAACGCTTCCATTTCCTGCGCGCTTGCTGAGCCCGAGTACGGGGCCAGAAAACCTTCTGCTAGCAGATAGTCTTGACGCACGCGCAAAGATCCAAGCGATACGTGACCTTTTAGTATTTCGCCCGTGCGAGGATCAAGAACTGAAGATCCGTAGGACCATCCGCGTGTAGAGCGATGCACCCACTGAATTACGTTGTAACGTACGTCCATAGGATCTGCATCCGGCGGAAGCATTTTTACCTGGAACGCATTTTTGTAACCAGCTGCTTCGTAAGCCTGATTCCACCAGCGTGCGCCGTCCAGTAAAGCCGTTCTCACGGGTTCAGGCGCGCCGGGATCAAGGTAATATACAATGGGTTCAACGGCCTCGCTCATAGGTGAGAGAGGATCTTTCTTTTCGAGTCGGTGGCGGCGCGCAAACGATGTTGTCATGGGTGAGGATATGGGTACCGCATAGTCTGCAAAACTACCGCCGTAGGTAGGGCTGATGTAACCGGAACGCGGATCGAATGTTAATGGAACGAAACCCGGTTCTGGCAGCCGGATAAACGAGTGGTGAGTATGAACGGTGATGGCTGAAGAGTCGGGTACTACGGTGGGTAGTACGGAACCAGTCGCTACACCGGTCAGAGTCAGAATTGCCTCGAACTCCGTGTTGTCCTCGAATGTACGTGTTCTGGGTAAGTAAATTGCGCTGCGACTTTTATCGACATTGTAGTTGCCTTCATTCATGCCGCCCAGCCATTGGCTAAGCGAAAGGGAATCGCGTAGCAAGAAGTCGGTCGCGTCGACAATGAGTGTTGCTCCGTCTGTTTGATCAATTTCGAAGCCCCAGATAACGGATCTTGCGAACGATTCCTCAACGGCTCTTTTTTCGCTCGCGTTGTCTGAATTGGCTCTGTAGCTTGTGTTGTTTTCGATTAGCAGTAGCTTGTTGCCGGAGCGATAGAACTCGACCAGTTTGGTGTCGCCCAGGCGGCCCCGGTCAGCGCCTATGTCATTGGACCCAATTCCTCGTGCTAGCGACGTTTGATAAATAAACGGCGTTTCAAGCTCTTTAACATGCAAGAAAATCTTGCCGCTCGCTTTGTCCCAATCAAAATCAAAGTATCCTTTCTGTGTGGTAGCGGTACTCTTCGCCTGTTGTGGTGCATCAGTTTTCTCTGATGGGAGACTGGAGCAACCTGCGCAGAGGACAAGTGCGGACAGAATAAGTAATTTTAATTTCAAGGCATCACCGTGTTTTTGTAATGGGTATTTACGACGCGGCAGCTGTGTGCAAAAACCGTGAGTGCGTCGGTGAATACTGGGTCGTTAACGACGTTGTTATTTTTTCGTAAGCTTTAAAAGACGGCCGCCGTCCATGTCTTCAAGCACCCAAAGCGCTCCGCGAGGTCCTTGCTCGACTTCACGAATGCGTTTATCGAAGACAAAGCGCTCTTCTTCTTTGGCCGCATCACCGTCGAACGTAACGCGAATTATGGCTCGCGATGCAAGACCGGCAATAAACGCCGAGCCGCGCCAGTCGCGGAACTCTTTACCGGAGTAGAACATCAGGCTCGCAGGCGCAATTGAGGGAACCCAGTAAACGGCCGGAGCTTCAAATTCAGGGCGCGTATCGTGATCGGGAATTGGCTCGCCGCTGTAGTGGTCGCCGTTCGAGACGATCGGATAGCCATAGTTTTTGGTTGGCATGACTTTGTTGAACTCGTCACCATGAAGCGGCCCCATTTCTGTGTTCCAAAGTTGGCCTTTGGAGTCAAATGCAATGCCGAGTGGGTTGCGATGACCCAGTGACCATATTTGTGCTGCGACGTCGCCACGCTCGGCGAAAGGATTGTCATCAGGCAACGAACCGTCATCGTGTAGTCTGATGATTTTGCCAAGGTTGCCTGTCATGTGTTGAGCAGGGTCGAACTTTTGTCGATCACCGGACGAAATGAACAGGTATCCTTTGCTGTCGAAGGCCATGCGATGTCCGTAGTGGCCGCTGCCAGTAACTTTAGGATTTTGTCGCCAAATGACTTTTACATTACTCAGTGATCCCCGGTCGCGATTGTCAAATGTAAGCGTTGCGCGAGCAACGGCCGCACCTCTTGTGCTGCCGGCTCCGGCCTCGGCATAACTGAGATAAATGACGTTGTTCTTTTTATAGTCGGGATGAAGAATAACGTCGCCTAGTCCACCTTGGCCGCGATAGTCAACGTCGGGCACGTTACTGACGGGACGTGATTTTTCACCGTCCTGGGTTACCACGAATAAACGGCCGCGTTTTTCGGTGACCAGCATTCGCCCATCGGGCAGAAAGGTCAGCGCCCACGGCTCGTTAAAGGTTGCGACAGGTTCCATGTTAAAAGGATTGGGGTGATTGTCCGCGCTAATTGGCAAACAGAACACGGCAAAGACCAAACACGCGGCAAATTTATACACAAGCGACTCCTGATGTTTTTTGGGTCGGTCTGGGCTACTGTCCGACCGATAACTCATTATGATGACAGGAACCTGAGGGTCAAGTTCAACTGACCTTGCGAACTGCTTTTCCGGCTCTAATGACAGGGCTTACGGTATAAGCTGCTGTGACTAGTGTGGAAACACAGGGTGCTCGCGGCGAGCGCGAGGATCATTAATCTCGTGTGACCTTGTCTTCACATGAATTTCGCAGAAACATGCGCTTGTAATAGCGCCAGAATACGCTTTCATTTGAGCAAAGCCCTGCCTGAATCAGAAGGCCGGTGTCGTCAAGGTTCGAATAGTATACGTACGCCGACAGCTATCGAGCTTTCTTGCTCTGGTCAATGTAACGGGCAATCTGTTTTCGCAAAAGCTCAAGAGGCAGTCCGCCTCCGGTTAGCACAGCGTCGTGGAAAGTGCGTACGTCAAAGTCGTCACCCAGCGCGGCTTTCGCCTCGGCGCGAAGCTCCCACAAGGTTAACTCCCCCATTTTGTAGGCGAGAGCCTGACCCGGCCACGCAATGTAGCGATCAACTTCTGTTTGTACATTGTGCAATGACAATGCGGTGTTTGAGGCCAGATAGTCCATGGCCTGTTGGCGCGTCCATCCCTGGTCGTGCAAACCGGTGTCGATGACCAGGCGACAGGCTCGCCACATTTCGTAAGAGAGTCGTCCGAAATGTTCATAAGGGGTTTGATAGATTCCCATTTCGACGCCCAACTTTTCAGAGTAGAGTCCCCAACCTTCGCCAAACGCGTGCGGGTAGAACTGTGTGCGAAATTCTGGTGCGCCCTCTATTTCGTATGACAGCGCAGCTTGTAAGTGGTGTCCGGGAACGGCCTCGTGTAAAGACAGCGCCGCGAGTTGGTAGAGAGGGCGAGTATCAAGCGCGTATGTGTTGACCCAGTATTGCCCGCCGCGGTCGCTGTCGGGAGCTGCACCCACGTAGCGACCGGTAGTGTAGTTGCGTGCTATTGCATCGGGAACAGGTTCAACGGAGTAAGGTTGTCGAGGGAGTTTGCCGAAAAAAGCCGGTAGCCGACCGTCAATACGTTTTGATATATAGGCTGCTTCTTTTAGCAATTCTTCTGCGTTCTTGGCGTAGAACTGCGGGTCGGTTCGCAGGAAATCGAGAAACTCCTCAAACGATCCGTCGAATTCGGTTTGTTCAATGATGACGTCCATTTCGCTGCGAATGCGTGCGACCTCTCTGCGGCCAAGTGCATGAATGCTGGCAGGCGTAGCGTCGTCAAGTGTCGTGTAGTACTTGACCAGGTTTGCGTAGTAAGCCTCGCCCTGTGGCAGGTGCAGGGCGCCGACTTTATCAACCGCATTGGGCAGATAGCGGTCGCGCATGAACTCAAGTGCCCTTGAGTAAGCTGGAATTACGTTGGTTTCAATGATTCTTTTGGCTTCCTGACGTAGTTCTTTCTGTTGCCTGGCATCTACTTCTGTACTCATGGACGTGAAAGGAGCGTACAAAGGATGGGCGTCGGCTGTTTCAGTAACCTGAGCTTCAAACGACGGGAGTATGGTAGGCAGTATTTGTTTGGGTTGAGTAAAACCCTCGCGCAGGCCCATTTTCATATTGGCAATGTTCTGGTCGATGTATTCAGGTAAGGCTGACAGCCTGACGAGATAGTCCAGATAGTCTTTGACGTTACGGAAGGGCGTTGCGCCAACGGTATAGCCAATATCGGAATGAAAGCCGCCGTCGGCCAGAACGGGTATGCGCCAGCCTTTGAAGGCCGCAAGCGAAATGTCGTGCTTCAAAATAAAGATAAGCAGCTCTGCACTTAAGCGCTCGTCTCCTGAGACTCGCGAACTAAGGGCGTTCACACGTTTGAGATATTGCTGGCGCTCCTTGAGTCTGCGGTCGAAGTCAGCGGGTGCAACCTTCGGCACTTCGTGGTTGTGTACATAGACTCCTGAGCTTGTCGCGTTTAACGGGTCCTCGCGCATTTCGAACGCCCAATATTCCTCGAACAACGTGTTTAACTCTTCCGACGGTGTGGCGCCGGCCAAGGAGCTGCACAGGCAGAATCCAAGCGTTAGTATGAGTCCGGTAAATTTGTGCATCGGTGTTCCTTTCGAATTAAGTGAGGTGACGCTTGACGCTAGTTGTTGCGGTGTCCGTCGTGATGTTAGTTAGCCTTATCTCGCGATGCGGCTGCGTATTTGCGTTTGGTTTGTTCGGTTCACGCTAGAGTTTGCGCTGTGCGCCAATAGTCGTGCGATGCAGTAGCCGGGCTTGACCTTCGTAGCCACCCGTTGCCGCGTGCAGTACTGAGCGATTGTCCCACATGACAAGCATGTTTGGTTGCCACTCGTGACGGTAGATAAATTGTTCCTGCGTCTGCCATTGGTGTAGTTCAGACAGCAGAGCGAATGCTTCGTCGCCCATTCCTTCTATACCAATTATGTAGCCAAGGCAGCCAAACAGGCCTTCGCGCCCCGTTTCGGGATGCGCGCGTATCAGAGGGTGCAGCTGCGTGTTATTTGCCTCCTCTGATGCAACGATACGCATGGAACGCCCGGTCGTGCTATCCATTTCTCCGTACGCACCGTCGGGAGCGTAGGCAAGCTTGGCGGAGTGGATGCCTTGCTTTCCCTCTATGCGCTTGCGTAACTCGTTTGGCATTTCCGTTAGCGCTTGGTGCTGGTTGGCGAATAAGGTGTCTCCGCCGCTCGTCGGGATTGTGATGCCATATAAACAAGTGCCGGCGGGGGGAGTCGGTTGAAAGCTCCAGTCGGTGTGAAATGCCTCGGCAAAGATGGAGGAGGTTTCGTCGGCGCGGCGCTCGACCGCGATGACGTGTTCTCTGTCGGGTACAGGCTGAATAAACGGATCGTCGCCAAAATCGCCAAAGTACTGGCTGAATCGCTCCAGGTTGTCATCTGTTAGCGTTTGTTCAGGAAACGACAGCACGTGATGTTGAAGCCAAAGCGAGCGTAGCTCGCTAACCTGTTCGCAGTTTAGCGCTTTCCCGAGATCCAGCCCGAAGACGGCTGCACCGCACGACTGATCAGATTCGACGACGACTATTTCTTTACTCATGTGTCAATACTAACGCTAATTAATATCTGAAGCTTAGGTTGGCTACATTATCAAGTGAACAAGAGTTCCGCTGTACCAGACAAAGATGATTGGCTACGTGTTGTGAGCGGCATATTGCCGCGATTCGCGTGTCGAATTAGATATGGAATAGTGAAACCTATCGCGGCAAGATACCGCTCGTGCGGATAACTTGGCCCGCTATCGTATAATCGAGCTTGCTGCAGGGGCGGCTTCCAGCCGCGATTAGCGAGTCGATTTAAATAGGTAATGACGTATTGTCGGAGTACGCGCTCTCGCTCTGTGTTTAATCCGACAGCCCGGCCGTGTGGCAAAACAAAACCGCCGCACAACAGGTTCGATGATGTGCGGCGGCCTGGTCTGGAGTGTTGAGTTATCTAACCCGTTTTGCTGTGAACGTTAGAGACCGCACGTACACAGGTTGCCTCGTCCGGATGGTCCCGGTACCGCCAGGAACAGCTGTGGCAGTCGCGATACATCGAGGAAGTTAACCACACCATCTGGTTCGCCGCCGGGACCCCAAATATCTGCATCAGGGTTCCAGTTGGGTGAACCTGGTGAAGACAGAAACGCTTCAGACAAAGCGGCTAAATCGAGGAAGTTAACCACACAGTCGTTTTCACCCGGAACACCGCCAGCAATGTCGGCGTCGCATGAGTTACCTATGCCGTCACCGTCTGAGTCGTCCTGTGCCGGATTGGGCGCGCTAATGCAGTTGTCTTCGAAATCGAGCAGGCCGTCACCGTCGGTGTCGCCCACATCAGGTCGCGGATCGAGGTGATAAATGTTGCCATTCGTGCTGGAGATCCACAGGTTTCCTGTGCTGTCATCTATTGCCACGCCTGACATACCGGAGATGGCGAATGGGTCGACGCTGAGTTCGCGCACACAAAAGCCTTCTGGTGTGAGTTGGCGGACAACGTTCTGCGAACTGCTGACTACGGTGATTTCGTTTGTGTCTAATGACACATCGATGTCACCATAAAAAATGTCAAAGGGTTGAGGACCTGCGCTGAAAAAACCCAGTTCAGTACCGTCATTGGCATTCAGGATGCGTATAAAATCCTGGCTGGCAAAGTCTATGGTGGCAACGGTATTCGTGCCGGGAATGTGTGTGCCGCCAACTAACGACTGGGATGCCAGATTAACCGTAGAGAGTACTGTTCCCGCGCCGTCAAGTGCGTACATCTTTTCAGGTCCGTCGTCGCCGTTGAACACGAGCAGTGAACCGGAAGGAATGTTGACGCCGTCAATGACCATATCGTTAAGCGCGTAGTCAAGGTCGTAGTCATTGGAGTTCGCGCCCGGAGAAGGTAACGTTCCAATTACCGCGCCGGTTTGATCAAGTAGCGTAATTGTCGCGCCGGCAAATTCACCGTAAACGGCCAAGTTACCGCTACTAGGATCAACACCAATGCCAACAATGCTTGCGATTCCATCCGGATTGATCGTGTCCAGTAGTTCGGCAGCGCCGACGTGAGCGCAGGTTACTAAACCAGCGACAAGTGAAGCGGCAATTCTTTTCATTTTTTCTCTCCCTGTTAAGTGGCATCACGAACGGTGCAAAACGTATTTAATTGGAACGATTAAAACGGGTTCCGAATTGCTGCGGTGATGTTATTGGTCAGCTGTTCTTATTATTGAGAGGTCGGATTCAACACACGCTTTGGTGAGCCAATACGAACTCTTATTCGTTGTCAGGTCTTTAGCGTGTCGCTATTTTTTTATGTCAGCGTGGCCTGAGACCTGTCAGGTGCCTGCGATACTGTGTCGCAGGCCTGTACAAAAGTACCTTATTTCAGCGTATGTGGGAAATGTACTTTGAAAAAAGAATGCTCTGTTTATGTAAAGTATCCTATATTTATCAGGAGGTTGTGAGTTTTCCGTCGGGCCCGTCGATAGAATCGATACAAGTTGGGTAGGGTGGCGAGGCTGTCTGGCTCAACGAGATCGTCATGTGCAGGTGATGTGCCAACTGTGGATTGTCCGGGCGTTGTGTCCGGACACAAATTACTGTCCGATGCGGACATTTTTCCGCCTGCGAACCGATGATTGTCTGCGATGAAAACTGGTTAAGCGACTGATTTTAATGGAAACAGTTAAGTTGGCACGGCCATTGCAAAGTAGTTAGTACACAAACAGTCAACTACGGAGTAATCAACATGAACCAGCTATCCCTTAAATCAGTTTTCGCTTCTGCTTTACTTGCAGCATCGGTTCTTACCGCTGCGCCGGCTAACGCGCAAGAAGTCGCAATGGTCTACGCGTCAAATATTACGACTACAAATTCGTTGAGTAACATGAGTAAGACTCTTACTCCTGAGCTGCTTGCGAAAGCATTCTCAAAAGAACTGGCCGCAGAATTGGATATTCGCCTGCCAAAAGAGCAGGCCGAGCTTACAGAGTCACTGCGCATCAAAGCTGAGTTCAATACAACGATACGTAACGAACTCGACTCTCGTCTTCGTCGCGAAATGCGCAACCTTACAGCTGTCGTTACGGACTAATGGGGTGTTTGTCGGGACTGATCCCGGCCATGTGACTCAAAAGCCAGTCAGCTTTAGAGGCTACATGGTCGGGTTCATGTCAGAACCGATGGATGCTAATACTAAAATCTAACCGTAAGACGAGCTAGACGCCATCCCACTATTCCGGAAGCTGTTCCAATAAAAAGCGCTTCACGTTGTCGCCCATAACCGCTTTGATTTCTTGTTCTGAAAATCCCTCGTCGAGCATTACTTGAGTCAAAATAGCTAATTCAGAACTGTCAAAACTGGTTTCTACCGTGCCGTCAAAATCGGAGCCCAGTGCTACGTGTTTCATACCCAAAAGATCGATTGCGTAGCGAATAGTTCTTACAACCCCCTGAGGCGAGTGGTCACACACGGCGCCATCCCAAAAGCCCACGCCTAAAATTCCACCTTGCTCAGCTATTTTTTGCATAAGCGCGTCAGGCAAGTTGCGATTTGTGTCGCACGCTCCTTTGATACCGCCGTGAGACAAAATGACCGGTCTTGTAGTCAGTGCGAGTACGTCTTCGACCATCGCTGGTGAGCTATGCGCTACGTCGATAATCAGCCCAATTTCGTTGGCGCGTTTGATTACCTGGCGTCCAAAATCGCTGAGACCTTCTCCCGAAACACCATGCAGCGAACCGCCAAGTTCGTTATCGAAAAAGTGGGTCAGGCCCGCGATGCGCAAGCCCTGGTCGAACAAGCGGTCCACGTTTTCAAGACGGCCCTCGAATGGATGGCCTCCTTCAATTAGAAACAGGCCTCCGACAACGTTGCTCCCGGCTTCACGTCGTTGAAGAAGGTTTTGAAAGTCGTCGCGAGTTCTAAGAATGAACAGCTCGTCTCCGCTTTCATCCGCAAACTGATCCAGTTTTTCGAGTTGGAAGCTGGCTCGCTCATACAGACTGTTCCAGGTGCGCGGTGGCCAGAGACTGAGAACGGCCAGTTTGGTTATGTCGTCAGAGCTGGCCGTGTTGCTGGCGTAATTCAGACCGCTAGGCGACTTGGTTGTGGCCGAGAATACTTGCAGCCCTACGTTACCTTTCTGAAGACGAGGGATATCGAGGTGTCCTGTGGTGGACTGCCGGAGCAGGTCTCTTTTCCACAGTAGCGAATCGGTGTGCAGGTCAGCAACAAACAACGTGTCGTGGAGCGCCTGTGCTGTTGAACTGATGTTGTAAGGCTTGTGCGCTGTGGTGACATTCATGGAGCGCTCCACTATGCCCGGTAGAAAAAAGTGAATGAAAGCGAATGTCAGTTTGAGCAGAACGGCCAGCAGTTTAAGCAGTGATTTTTTTCTTGCCACGTGGTGCCGTCCTTTTTTGGGTGAGAGTTTTACTTCGCAGATGTACTCTGACCAAGATTAGTTTACCGTGTTGATAGTGTGATTGGGTCTCAAAAAGTATAGCATCGTCGCTTCAGGTTATTGCTTGTCAGCGGCATGTCCGGGTTTCGTTCTTGTGCGTTGTGGCGAGCTGAAAAATTCAAATTGAAGAGACTGTTATGAAGCAACATTTAATATTTTGGCCTGTGCTACTGCAAGTGCTCATTCCCGTTATCGTTTTATTTATCAACGGCAAGCGCAAATCGACCGATGTGAAAGCGGGTACCGTAGATCGCGTAAAGGCCGCAATGGATAACGAGGCGTGGAGTGTTCCCGTGGTCTTGACGTCCAAAAATCTCGCCAATCAGTTTCAACTTCCCGTGTTGTTTTACGTGGTTTGTCTGGTTCTTTTTAACCTTGGGTCGGTTACAGCCTTCACGCTCGGTGCCGCCTGTCTGTTTGTCGCCTCGCGGTACCTGCATGCTTATGTCCACGTCACCTCGAACTACGTGCCGCTCAGAATGCGCTCATTTATTTTTGGCGTACTGGTGCTATTGGCCTTGATTGTCATGACGGCCGTAGCACTATTGAGGGCGTAGAAAAATAGGTAAATAAGAACGCAAGAGCAGCATATTGCCGCGATAAATTACGCGAAACTCCTAGCCCAAGCGCTTTGTCGAGGCAGAATATGTCGCCTGCGCATTTGCTTTTCTTCAAAGAAGAGGGGAATAGGCCACGGTGAGAAAAATTACTCCGACACTTCGTAAATAGTCTGTTTTGGCTGCGCGAACACACGTCGAAGCATGGGTTCAAAAAATTCTAGTGGATGAGTCTCGGCGTTTTTATCGAAGGCGGGGCAGTCAAACTTCGCACAGAACTCTTCCGTCTGATCGAAGCGCGGATCGCCGCGAAACTTTTCTCGCATGTTTCGATCCATTCCGAGATGGTGGAAAAAATTGTAACCTTGAAAAATGCCGTGATGTTCGACCATCCAGAAATTATCGGTTGATACAAAGGGTTTAAGTATGGCCGCTGCTATGTCCGGATGATTGTAGCTGCCAAGGGTGTCACCAATGTCATGCAGCAGAGCACATATCACGTACTCTTCGTCTCGCCCATCTTCGTGAGCCAGCGTCGCGGTCTGTAGAGAGTGGGTTAGTCGATCAACCGGAAATCCGCCAAAGTCACCTTCAAGTAGTCGTAAATGCTTAAGAATGCGATCCGGCAGCTGCCCCGCGTATTGCACGAAGTGGCTGGCAATGATACCCCAATCTTGTTGAGTGCTTTTTTCCATGTCGGTGAAGCTGGCTCTTGGTTCCTGATGGTCTTCTGTACTCATTGCAAACTCCGGTGGTGGGTGATCTGTATAGCGCTTAAGTCTATCTCAACTTTTTCCGCAGTATAACGGTAGAGCCTCGTTTAATCAGGGTTTCACTACGCAAGTGAATCCATTTTCGACGAACAAAAAGCACAATCCTTCGTTTGAACTTAAGGCTATAGCCTGCCCAGAGTACGAGAAACTCAGGGGTAAACCCGGGACCTGTGGCAATCCGTTAACTCGGTCACAGTAGGCCGTCTTGTTGGCTGCTAGTTTTTCGTATCAGCTGCCCGGGACCGTCTGTTCAGGGTTGATAGCAGGCGCCGTGTGTGTGCTGGCAGGGAGATTAAATGACTACCGAGAACGGATTGACTATTGAAGCGCAAGAACTTGACAGTGGGTCGATGTCGGATGTCCCGGTAAACGGGTATGAGGTGAATGACCTTCGCGAAGAAGGAGATGCCGAACTGTCTGACTGGATGACAAAACTCTTGCTGAAAAAGGAGTTTCAGTTGGTTGGAGCCAGTAATTTGCAGGCGATTTTTGCAAAACTGGAACCGGTGAACTACAAGGCTGGTCAGCCTGTTATTAAGCAAGGTGATTCAGGTACTCATTTCTTTGTCATCACTTCGGGCCGATGTATTGTCTCGCGGGAATTGCCGACGAATCGAGGCACTGTAAAACTCGCAGAATTATCAGTCGGCGATACCTTTGGTGAAGAAGCGCTCATTACAGATGCCACTCGTCAGGCTACTGTTAGTATGGCTACAGCTGGCACGGTAATGCGATTAAGCAAAGAAGACTTTAACAAGTTGCTGTCAGAGCCGATCGTTCAACGAGTCGATAGATCTCAGGCCGATGACATTCTGAGTAAGGACGGGGTATGGCTTAACGTTGATTTTACCGAAAACGTTGATCAGGCTGATCCGGAAAACGTTGTGCGCATTCCTACTTATTTACTGCGACTGAAACTCGATCAGCTCGATATGTCCAAGCGTTACGTGGTCACCGGCCGCAAGTATTCGCACGCCCGTGCGGCTGCGCATATTTTGCAACAGTCAGGATTTAATGCCTGCGTACTCGATCAGGACGATATCACCGGCTAACCTGACCGGCGCAGTTCTTGGCCACTCTTCCTGATTTAACCCGTCTAACAGGACCCGTTTTCAGCGTCTTCAGGGCTGGAAGCCTGTCTTTAGGTCGGACCCAAACCAGTTTCAGAGTCATTCCAATATAGTTTTTTCACAGCATGCTATGTTTGAGCAAGCGCGCTAACGACTATGCGTGGTCTGCTTTCTGCTTCGACAGGCTATCGAGGAACATTATGGACGTTCAATATTTGAAACAGTATTTTAGACGCACCGCCTTTGCCGTATTCTTGGGTACCTTTCTGAGTGCCGGCTGTACGACTCCCACGGTCACGTACACGACCTACACGTGTAACGGTGAGGCAGGATGCTGCTGCAACTCGCCGATTTACGCAGACGCAAGCAATGGATCAGGCAATTGGCCTGACTGTTCTGCCGGCTATGAGTGCAGAGCGATGCAACCGGGTGGCGTAACGCATCCGTCTATCGGAAGACTTGATGTCAATGTGTGCAAGGCGCGTTCTGCTCCTCTGCCTCAGCCGGTCTCTATTGGACCAACGCAACCAGCCTACTGCCGGGCTGATCTGGCGCCGTAGTAACGGCTCGCCGTAAACGATGGCTGGTCTTTTGTAGAGCAAGGCCTGACGAGTAGGTAACGGCGGTGCGAGTAGTGTGTTGAACGCCCAGTGTGCGATCGGTTTTATGCGCTAGAAAATAGCGCAGCGGCCGTAGCTCGCGGCTAGTCGTGCCCGCGCGGAGACTTTCTTGGTCAAGCGTTGTGGATTAACATTATAAATACCATAGCGCAGAGCCAGGTTTCATTATGCTGGCCAGTAACTACCGGATTGTCGAGACCGACAAGGGCTACTCAATTTTCAGTGTGTATTACGACGCGAGCGGTCAAATTGTGCGGCGAGACCCGCAGCCAGTGATCGATTGTTACGCCGACACGGCTAGCGGCGTTACAGACTGGCTTGAGGCTATAAGTCTTGCCGCTGAGAAGCCGTCTATTTCATTGTGTGACATGAATAATCTGGAGTCGTAAATTTGGCTTGTGTCGGCTAGAGGGGCCGCTATGTGTTCAAGGAGACGAGTCCGGGATTAGCGAAATGGTAACGTCCCCTGCGCCCAGGTTTACAACGATGTCGTGTTGCCCTGGGCCGTCATCCCAGCTCGATTCAGCGCCGACAAGAAAACGACGACCGCCGGTTTCTTCACTTGTTGTCCCGTGCAAACGTGCGTCACCGAAATTGGCGTCGGCCCAGACTTTTCGGACCTGTGAAAGAGGCGCTTCAACGCTCACTTCGCCTGCTTTCATGTCGATAGTCAGGTCGCTTTCAATTCCGGATACACTGAGCTCCCCGTAGCCCATAATAATGCGCAGCGGAATATGGTTGGGAACCTCAATTTGGTAGTCACTCTGCGCTTTGCGAAAAGCCATCTTGGAGCGGGTTGACGGACTAATAAACACGCGGTCTTCGAACACCTGCTTTTTCAACGTAATGTTGTTTGCCAGTTTCTGACAGCTCTTGTTTCGTTCGTCGCAACTAATTTGAATCTCGGCGCTTAGCCGAGAGCCGGGTAACGCCACAACGTCGACGTCGCCCACCGGCAGTTCCAGCACAACTTCGCTTATAGTCGCTGGTAGCGAGTCTGAAATTCGTTTTTCAGGACCAAAGACAGCACCCGTAACTGGAGGGCCATAAGAGGCGCAGGCGTTCAGTAGCGCTAATGTAACACCCGTAGCAACAACGCGCGAATGTAGCCTGTTTATGGTGTTTTTCATGAACTCAGGATACCAGATTCATTTGTGAAATCGTGAATAGTCTTTACTGTTCTGGGAGACGGCCTTCATCGGTGAGCGTGGCGCCAAGTTTGTTCATCTGCTCGCTCATCTGTTGCTCGAATAACGCGACCTCCTCACGGTTTCGAATGCCGGCAAACAAAGGCTGGTGACGCAGGGCCCACCAGCCGGTCGACCAGTTGCTGGATTGCGCTTCCAGAAGTCGTTCAACGGCTTGGTCGCTTTGCCCAAGTAGCGACAGTGCTGCAACGTCAAACAGTTCTACACCCGTAAATCCAGTTCGTGGCTGATCGTCCATTATATCAAGCGAGGTTTGCAGCAAGGTGGCGGCCTGTTCCGAGTTTCCATTGGCTTGAAGAACGTACGCAAGCAGTATGGCATGCGCGTATGTGTTGGCGTTTACTTGCGGGGGTTGCTCCAGAAGTTTTGCAAAGCGAGGCAGAAACATCGATTTGGCCTTTTCGGGTTTGCCGTCGGCAATCAGCGTTTCGGCTTTATACATCAGGGAATGAAACTGAGTCGGGTAAATTTTCAGCATGGCAGCGCTGTAGCGTTCCAGTGCGTCACGGTCGCCGACACACCAGGCATGTAAAATCATGGATCTGTTCGGCCAGTACTGGTTAGGACCCAGTTCCACTGCCAGTTCTCCCCACTGCTTCGCAAGATCTGTTTGGCCAAGGTCCAACAATGACTCTGCCAGTTGACTGGGGTATTCGGTGTGACCTGAATCCATTTCCCACGCCTTGCGCAGCCAGCGCACGGACTCGTCTGGCCTTTTCAAGGAGAGCCGTTGCAAAGCCGCCATGTGAGCGTAGGCTGGAACAAAGTCCGGTTTTATTTCCAGTGTGCGTTGATACTCTTCAGACGCGGCCTCTGTCTGGCCCAGGTACGTTAAGTCCTGAGCAACAGTGACACTAATAATTGGAGAAAGCGGGTCCAGCTTCTGCGCCGCTTGATGCTGCTCCAGTGCCTCTCGATAGCGACCGTTGTCAGCGAGCAGAATGCCGAACCAGTGCCGCGCCAGCGCGCTGTTAGGGTTATGCTCAAGCGCTGTTTGAAAGGCGCTCTCAGCTCCTTGAATGTCGTCGCGTCGAGCACGCAGTTCGGCCAGGATGACATAGGCGTCAGCCAGACTGTCATCGAGTTCAATAGCACGCTGCACCAGTGGCATGGCTTTTGAGATCATGTCGTCCAGAGGCACGTTACTGTAGTTGTAGGTCAGGGTGTGGGCCAGCGCGAGCTCGGTGTACGCTTCGGCGTATTGAGGGTCGAGTTCAATCGCTTGTTCCAGAAAGTCAATGGCCTCAAGCAAAGAATCGCTTGTACGGTCAGCTGTGCGCTGCCGACCCAGCAGGTAGAGGCGATAGGCTTCGGTTGAGTCAGTTGGGAGCGCCTTCAAACGGTTGTCCTCGTCTAGCGACAAGGCTACTTTCAGCTCTTCCGCTACGGCCAAAGCTATGTCACGTTGCAATGAAAACAGCTGTGTCGCATTGAATTCTTTTTCGTAGCTTCGGGCCCATACCTGCGAATCGGTTTTTACGTCGATCAGTTTCACACTAATGCGAATCTTGCTGTTGGCTAGCTGAATGCTGCCTTCAATGATCTTGTCAGCACCCAGTTTCGCGCCAATTTCAGGAATGGGTAGCGTCGTGTTGCGAAACCCAATGACTGAGGTGCGAGAAATAACGCTCAGGGGACTTAGTTGAGAGAGGGTGGTGAGAAGGTCGTCGTGGAGCCCGTCGACAAAGCCGTTGTCCGGAGCATTGGAAGAAATGTTGGTTAGTGGTAGCACGGCCAAAACACTTCCGAGACTGGCTTTGGGGGCGGTGGGAACCTTCGTTGAGCCAATGTAAAGCAGTGCAGAGACTAGACCTGCAGCTAGTACACCAATGACGATAAAGTCGAGATTACGACCCCCCGTGTCAATGTGATCACTTTCAAGCTCACTTTCGCGAGTAACACCGTGAGTTGAAAACGAATAAAACCACGAGAGAATCATGGCAATAGGAAAACCGGCGACCAGCACAATTAGGGTGTAGCGCATGAATAACGCTGTCAGTCCAAGTGCCGGGCTTACGGCCGAGACTACCTGAACGATCAGCCAGGCCACAACCACATAAGAGATCGCCGCGCGGATCACCCGGCGCTGCTTTAGTTGTTCAATAAAGTTAGACAAGAGCGAGTCTTCTTGTTTGCATTGTCGTGCCTTTGTTGCCCTGTTTCCTTATGTTACCTCTGCATTCTGCTGGCTGCCAGTAAGGACAGTCATTGATCAGTGTAATCTTGCAGAGCGGTCAACGAACAGGCTTGTCTATCGATGTGTTTTACGTGCTTGGATCAAGTTATCGCTCACGGGCTTTGCTTGCGGTCTGCTCTGTATGAGGTTAGCCGTTTAAATTCGAGTTTGAACTATACCGGGCTTCGTCTGATTCTCCGTCAGATTCGACGAGAACGCGAATTACAGCCAATTGTGCTGTCTATCCCGTAAGACGTTGAGTACCATGTGCTGACGGTTAAATCGCGTCCAAACCCCATTTCAAGGCTCGAGACAGAACGCCGTGACCTGGCCGGCGATTTACCACACTCCCTATTTAGCAGGTGACGATTTGAGTTCGACGCAATTTTCCAATTTGCCTCTTGGTGAAGCCATGTTGAGCAATCTCGATACGCTTGGCTACCACGAAATGTCCGAAGTACAGGCCCAGAGTTTGCCTTTTGTACTGGAGGGTAAAGACGTGATTGCCGAAGCGATGACCGGGTCCGGCAAGACGGCGGCTTTTGGTCTTGGTTTGCTTCATCACCTTGAGCCCAAAAAATTTCGCATTCAGGCGTTGGTTCTATGTCCCACTCGAGAGTTGGCCGATCAGGTAGCCAAAGAGCTGAGACGACTGGCACGCTGTCTGCCAAACGTCAAAGTGTTGACTCTGTGCGGTGGCGTACCGCTTGGCCCGCAAATAGGATCACTCGAACACGGTGCCCATATCATTGTGGGTACACCCGGTCGGGTTGCGGCACACATTCGCAAGAAAACAGTCAAGTTTGACCACGTTTCCCGTCTGGTGCTCGATGAAGCCGACCGCATGCTCGATATGGGTTTTCAGGATGAGGTCGATCGCATTATTGAGGCACTGCCTGAGAAACGGCAAACCTTGTTGTTTAGCGCTACGTATCCAGAAACAATTCAGAAAGTCGCGCGCCGCATTATGCGTGATCCAACCGTCATCAAGGTGGAGCAAGCGCACGACGAAACAAGTATTCGTCAGTATTTTCATGCTTTCGATGAGAAGACGCCGCGCATTACAGCGCTAAAACTGATGTTGCTCAAGCATGCACCCGAGCGCGCGCTGGTGTTTTGCAACACGCGCATCGAGAGTCGTGAAGTGGCCGAAGAACTTCGTGTTGCCGGTTTTATCGCACTGGCATTACACGGTGAGTTGGAACAAAAAGAACGCGATCAGACTCTCGTGCTGTTTTCGAATAAATCTGTATCCGTACTCGTTGCCACCGACGTAGCGGCACGTGGCATTGATATTCAGGATCTCGATTTGGTGGTCAATTTTCACTTGGCTAACGACATGGAAGTCCACGTGCATCGGGTGGGGCGCACCGGCCGAGCGGGCAGTCAGGGTGTGGCCTGTACCCTGTTCGAAAACAAAGAACAGTACAAACTGAACAAGCTGGCTGAATTTCTTGAACGAGATTTGCCCGCTACGCCGCTGCCGTCACTGCAAATGTTGAACCAACCTCCTGTGTTACCACCCATGTCGACACTTCGAATAGAAGGCGGCCGCAAACAAAAAGTAAGGCCTGGGGACATTCTCGGTGCGCTTACTGGCAACGGTGGCATCTCCGCCGGGCAAGTTGGCAAGATTGATTTATTCGATAATCACGCCTTTGTCGCTGTGCAGCAGAGCGCCGCCAAGCCGGCGCTGCGTAAACTGCAAAGTGGTAAACTTAAGGGACGCTCGTTTAGAGTTCGGCGAGTGCATAGCTAAGGAGCAGGCTAAGTGAACAAGTGGCTGGTCGTTTTTCTGGCAGGTTTGGTCGGTGTTTTGGGTTTTGGCCTGGGGCGGTGGACCTCTTCTGAAACACAATCTGCGTCTTCGCGAATGGCGGCCCGGTCACAGTCCAGCACTCTGGAAAATTACACCCTCACCACTGAACCACCCGCCTACTCAGAGTCCGAGGCACAAGATCATCGCGCGTCCAACTACACTGAGCTTCAACGTATTGATGACATTCTTGATCTGCCAGGTGACTTTGCACAAACCGAAGCTCTATACGCCGTAGCCGGACGTGCGAATCAGGCCGAACTTGAAGAGCTGATTCAACAGTCTATCGATATCGTTAATCGCTACGACCGCTCGGCGGCACTAAGTATTTTGTTTGGCCGTTATGCCGAGTTGGACCCGAGTGCCGCGGTGGACTATCTGGTGGCAATTCATCTGGATGTGGACAACCTGATGTTCCGCCAAATTTTCGATGCCTGGGCAAAAGTTGACGTAAGCGGTGCGATAACCAAAGCCAATCAGCTGGTAAATCGCCGTCAGCGCAATTTGGCCGGTAACGCCATTCTTGCGGTTACGGCCCGAACCAACGAGAGTTTACTGGAGAAGGTAGCGAGCGACCTTGACGGCCACTACGAGCTGGCCCATTTACGTAGCGAAGCCATTGCCATACGGGCCAATCGTGACCCGCAGCGTGCTCTTCAAGAGGCGCTTGCAATGGACGGTATGCAAGGACGGTGGAGCGCGATTAGTCGCGTAGCGACAGTCTGGGCTCGCAACGATCCGGCTGGCGCCATGCAGGCGCTTGAGCAGATTAGCGACGGCCAGATCAGGAAGATATTCCTCACACAAGTTTTGGATCGTTGGGTGACAGATGACCCCCAACAGGCTATGCAATTCATTAATGCTTATCCTGAGGGCGCTAATCGCAACGAAATGCTTCAGCACAGTTTGGGGGCATACGCCAAAGAGAATCCTCAAGAGGCTCTGGCGGCCGCCTTGCAGCTGAACGGACGGTACAGAAGCTCAGCCGTTATCGGAGTTGCTACCCAGTGGGTCACAGAAGATTCCCAGGCGGCGTTGTCGAACTTGATGGCGATTGAGGACAAAACTCTGCGCCAGCAAGCAATTAGTATGGTCAGCATGACCATAGCGCGGCAGGGTGCCGATAAGGCGATTGAATGGCTAGACAGTTTTGACTCCGAAAGTCGGATTGATCAGCTTTCAAACGTGCTGTCACAGGTAGCGCAAACAGATGCGCGACGAGCGTTGGAATACGTAATGAACAACGTCACGGGGTCCAAACGCGATTCAACTCTGCAGGAACTTTTACTGATCACAAGCCGCTCAGACCTCACAGTCACACAGGACTATTTGGCACAGCTTGGACCGAGTGCTGAAACCAGTCGTCTTTACCAACAGCTAGCTGGTCAAATGGCTAACGAAGACAGCTCGACAGCGTTTCAGTGGGTGTCGACGCTTTCCGGTGCCGAAAAGTCCAATGCGCTGAAAGGCATTGCCAATGCACTGGCGCGGTCAGAACCTGATCAGGCTTCGTCGATTATTCATCAATTGTCCGCAACCGATTCCGCTGAATTGATTCAGGGTATCAGTAGAAGATTAAGCTATCGTGACCCCGAAGGCGCGATTTCATGGCTCGAACAGTTCCGTGGGCACGCTTCTTTTAAACCGGCCATGAGCAAAGTTGCCATGACTATGGCAGCGGCTAACCCGCAGAGGTCACTTGATATTGCCGCTATGCTTGGTGGTACAGAAGGAGTCGAGATTACCTCGGTTGCGCTTTCAAAATGGGCTGATAAAAACCCTTTAGCGGCTGCGAGCTGGGCCGCCGGGTCTGATTCATCGGTTCGTGCAGCGGCGCTCAACAGTGTCACGGTTCGCTGGGCAAAATCTGACCCGGCTCGAGCCAGTGGTTGGGTGTTCTCACTTCCAGCCGGTGACGGGAAAAATCGGGCTCTTATGTCTCTAGCACAGTATATTCCGCCGAACATTAACGAACTGGCAAACGTGGTCTCGTCTATTTCCTCAGACAATATGCGACAACAGTCAATCAGACAAACGTGGTCACGCTTGCGAAATCAGCAACAGGACGAACGTGCCGCCCGAGCCTTTCTGGACGAGGTGGGAGCCGATCAGGCGCTGATAAACTCTCTGCAGCCCGGTGGCGGCTAAAAAAAAATTAGGCAAAGATGTCAAAATCCACCTGTCTGAATCGTCTTGTTGGTAAGGGACCATAAGGTTCTTGTAACGAATCAGGAGAACGACATGAAATTTGCCTTACTTATTTACGATGATGAATCGTTTTTCGATCTGACTGAAGCCGAAGTAGAGAGCGTGATGTTGGCGCACAAAGCCTTTACCGATGCGCTCGCGGAGGCGGGCGCCATTCAGGGTGGAGAGCCACTCGTGCACTCAAGTGAAGCCGCGACTCTTTTTGCCGACGGTAAAGTGCAGGATGGACCATTCGCCGACAGCAAAGAGCAGCTCGGCGGATTTTATATAATTGACGTTGCCTCTCAAGAGGAGGCACTCAAGTGGGCCGCGAAAATACCACACGCTTCAGAGCGTGGGGCGGTCGAGGTCAGAGCCGTCCCTGACTACGGTTAGGTGCGGTGTCTTTTTGTTGGCGCTATCTGAGAGGTGTTGATGAGCGGCAGCAGAAAAACCAAAATCGAAATCAGCCAGCGCGCGGCCGAGCAGGCTGCGCGTCTGGCATATGGACGCCTTCTGGCGGCCCTGTGTCAAAATGGCGCGTCGCTTTCTGAAGCTGAAGACGCGTTAGGTGATGCCTTCGTTCGGGCGCTGGACCGTTGGCCGATAAAGGGTGTACCGAAGTCTCCGGACGCGTGGCTTTTGACTACAGCCAGACGCATTGTCATTGATCAGGCCAGGCACGCCAATGTGGTAAAGCGGTCGCAGGCGACCCGTGAATTAGAGGTTCAACCCGGGAGTTTTTGCTCCGAGCTTGTGCCAATCATAGAAGAGCTGGCAGAGCGCGACTGCGACATAAATGATCGTCGCATTGAACTTATGATGCTCTGCGCACACCCTGAAATTGCCGCTAACGCGAGAGCACCGCTCATGCTTCAGTCCGTATTGGGTTTAACCGTGCAAAAAATGAGTGCGGCTTTTCTGGTGAGTCCCTCGGCGCTGGGCCAGCGCTTGGCGCGAGCGAAAAAATCCATCGCAAAAAAGGCCCTGCCGTTTTCTGTGCCGGATGCAGCGACTCGAGCGGAACGTGTCTGTGATGTACTGGAAGCGACGTACGCCGCTTTTAGTACCGCGTACGAGACGCTTGAAAGTGCCAAGGACAGTCGACACGGATTAGCTCATGAAGCAATTTGGCTTGGGCAAATATTGGCGCACCAGTTAAAACACCACGCCGAAGCCCATGGCTTACTGAGTCTAATGTTGTTTATTCAGGCAAGAGTCCACGCGCGGCGCGACGACAAGAATAATTTTGTCCCGTTGTCAGCACAGGATCGAAATCTTTGGGACTGGCGTCTAATTGCGGCAGCGGAACATCATCTTGGAAAAGCTACGGATCTGAAGGCGCCGGGTCGCTTTCAAATTGAAGCCGCTATTCAATCTCACCATGTTCAGTACGAGGGCAAAGGGCCCGATTGGAATGCCGTGTGTGTTTTGTATGACGCACTGGTTGTACGGGCGCCTACGCTCGCGGCCTGGGTTGGTCGAGCTGCCGCTCTCGGTGAGGCGAAGGGGTCTGAAGCCGGGCTTGAGGCTCTAAGTCATATTCCGGCCGAGCGAGTAATTGGCTACCAGCCCTACTGGGCGGTCAGCGCACACTTGTCCAGGCAGGCCGGCGATAAGCAGGCGGCCGAGTCGGCCTATATTCGAGCGATTGGCTTGTGCGAAGACCAGGCTGTGCGCCGTTATCTTGTTGGCCAGAAAAGCACACTGTAGCTTTCGAGGGTTTAGACGCGAATTCAGTCTGCATTCTCGGTCTGTTCTCGACCCAGTAAAATGTATAGAAGCGGTCCAAATGAGCCGAGAAAAACCGATAGAATCAAATACGGAATGACGCTACGTTTGTTTTTCTTGGCGTCGGCAACCATCCAGCACATGAGCAGTACGATAGCGATAACAAGATCCGCTAACACTTGCCAGCCGGCGGGGCTGTGTCGATGGTAGTCGAAAATACCCCAGTAGCCGACTTGCAAGACCGCGTAGAGGGATAGAACGGTAAACGGTATGCCGAGTATCAGCGCAATTAACTTAACAGGTTTCATGACTCTCTCCTTCAAAAGCAGCAATAAGTTTATTGCCATGGAGGTTATCGCGTCTATGACGTCGAAGGTCATTGAATCGTTAACTACATTTGTTCGAGAATAGATTCAGTTGACGCAACGGGTAAAAGCTATGGTGTTCGGTGATGTGGTAAGGCGGTGGCGCAAAGTCCGCAAGCTCTCGCAGTTTGAACTGGCCCTGATGGCCAGTGTTTCCCAGCGCCACTTAAGCTGTCTCGAAACTGGTCGAAGTCGGCCGAGTCGACCGATGGTCATGCAGCTGGCCGAGGCGCTGGATATTCCGCTTAGAGATAGAAACGAGCTTCTTTCGTCCGCAGGTTTTGCAAAAATTTATCGTGAAAGTGGATTGGATCATGTGCAAATGGCTTCGGTCCGGCTTGCCTTGGAACAGATTCTCGACAAGCACGAACCTTATCCTTGCGTTGTCGTTGACCGTTTTTGGAATATTGTCTCGTCCAATAACGCCCTGCGGAAGTTGATAAGCATTGCCGGCGAGCTTGATGTCGACGAAAAGGTCAGTAGAAACCTTGCGCTTCTAACGCTACATCCAAAGGGGCTCAGACCGTTTATCGTTAACTTTGAAGGGACTGTTGCGCCGTTTGTGCAGCGTCTGCGTCGTGACATGCTGCGGTACAGTGACCCGGAAACTGAGGCGTTTTTCGAGACGGTCAGAGAATTAATTGACGACGTGGAGGTGTTAGATGCGTCTTCTGAAGAGCCCCTTATGCCCACGCTGTCGCTTGAGATGCAAATGGGCCAAGTTCATATTGCGTTGTTTTCGGTGATTGCCACGTTCGGTACTCCTCAGGACATCACTACGGACGAGCTTCGAATTGAATCGTTTTTTCCGGCGGATGAAGACAGCAAGTTGTACCTGCAGGCCCTCGCTGACCACCATTGAGTTTGCCTTGCGGCCGTTAGTGCGACGAACTCCTCTTAGTATAACGCAAGCCTTCGAGCTGCTATTTAATAATGCGGCGGTATCTCGTCTTTGAGTGAGGTGGCCGGGCTACTGTCGGTGTCTATGCGTTCAAGCTGAGCACTTATGCGCTGGAACTGTAAATCAAACTCCCGTTGCTGAGAGTACATCAGGTCGCTCATCTGCTGATTAGCCAGTTCCAGGAATGATACTTTCGCCTCCAGTTCGTCGACACGCTGTTCGAGTGTGTTCATGATGTTTCCTATCGGAAAAAAGCGATATGTTACACGCTTCTGGAGTATCTGGCGCTGGTCATTGCGAACCCGTGTCGCGGGTGAGTGAGGTTTTTTGTCATTGCGAGCACGTGTCGCGATTGATTTAGACTTTCTGTTATAGCGAACCCCTGTCGCGATTGATTTAGACTTTCTGTCATAGCGAACCCGCGTAGCGGGTGTGGCAATCTCCCTCAGGCTACTTCGGGTTTTGATCTATTAAAAACGCTGTGGCTGCGTTACGAGATTGCCACGCGCTTCGCGCTCGCAATGTCGGTAGTTATTCGCACTCACGATGACTTGAGCTGGCTTAATGCGTTGACGAAGACCTCTGGGTGTCTTCTGCGAGCGCCATGCGACGAAATTCGGTTGGCGTCATTCCCTGGTCAGCTTTGAAGGCGCGATTAAACGGAGTGATAGAGCCGTAGCCCAGCTCGAATGCAATTTGGGTTATCTGTCGTCTGGCATTTTTCGGATCGGCCAGCATGCTTTTGGCATCGCTGAGTCGGTGGCTGTTGAGGTACGCGGTAAAATTTCTAAAGCCCAACTGCTGGTTTATCAGCTTGCGCAAACGATGTTCCGGTATTTCGAGTGCCTCACCTACTTCGCTAATGGTCAGGCTGTCACGTGTGTAAAACCCGGAGCGCATCAGTTCCTCGAGTTTACCCATTTCGTATACGTCTGCAGGAGAAATATCGGGCGTGCTGTCCGAGCCGGGCGCGGCGTTTGCCGGAATGAGTGGCTTGGCTGGCTGTAGCAGAAAAATTGAAAAAGAGAGCGAGATTACAAAAATTTCCAATGCCAACAATGTATCCAGCCATTGTGGCAGCTGATGGCCCACAAGCAGTTCGACAAGTACGCCGCCGATACAGGCGACACCCGTAATGGCGACAAAAACCAGGCGAACTGTACGACGCTGTTCTAACAGATCATGACGACGCTCAGCCAAAGCGACCCACAAAACATGAATAGCCATTGCCAGCATAATGATCTGTGCGGTCAGATGAGCCGCTGCCGCCAGCGGAGGCACGAAGACATAAAATACGGTAAGTACCGAGATGGCGGCGAACGGTGTCCAGTGCCAGGCGCGCCACTCAAAGTCGTCGTCAAGAGCCGCGTTAGCGAACCACCAGAAAAAGGTTACACACTGCAAACAGAAAAAACTGATCACAAATCCGGTCAGGCCTTCCGAGTGGTGAAGAGCCTCGGAAGATTGAGTCGCGTAGGTGGCGGTACCGAGGGCAAACAGCGCGCCGAATCGTGAGGCCATGCAACATCGGGCGTAGCGCATCAGCACCATGGCCAACAGCAACAGCAGTCCCGCAGAGGCTCCTCTTAACATTATTTCCGTGAGGCTGAGTGCATCCATGGTTCTGGTTCCTCTACGCTTGCTAAATCGGTCAGGTGTGTTGGCTTACAACGAGGATTAAGTATCAATGAGTTGCGAGGCAAATGCTGGTCAAAAATGAAAATGACGTATCGATTTTGCAATGCATCAATAATATTTGGGATCGACAAGCGAAAATTCAAGGGGTTGCGCAAAGTAGACCGTGCCCTGTTTGAGGGCGATGTTTTTCACCGGAGTTTACGCACATGAATAAATTAATGATCTCTACGCTTGCCTCAGCGTTACTGCTTACTGCACCAGCGTTTGCTGGCACTCAGGCAGACTTGACTATGTGCCGCAAAGCGCTGGCCGAACAAGGTCACTTTGACCAAAAAGCGCACAGCCTTAAGTTTTCTCACCGTAAGGGCAACACGCGCAAGCGCACCGTGTTTCTGACCTTGAAGAATCGAGCAGATTCGACCAAGCAGACCGTCGAGTGCAAGCTGGAGCGCAAAGACGTTATCGATATGACGCTGGCCCCACGAAAATAGCCCCGCGAAAATAGCCCCACGAAAATAGCCATAGGGATATGAACCCTGGGGGCTAGACAGGTGGAGAGGGTCGCGAGCGCCTTGCGCTTGCGATCTTCTGACTTATCGCGACAGCTTGCTAAAGGCGAGCAAATCTGGCGCTTTTCAAGTTGCGATGGTAGCGTTCCGTCTGATCTGCGCCGCGACCGGTAATCTCTACTGGGTAGGGCGCACACGACCTGCTGTTTGGAGTATGTATGAGTGCGCCACCTATTGTTGTTATTAGCCTTGCTCGAGCAACGGAACGACGCCAAGCGGTTACCGCGCATCTTGGTGCACAACAGCTCCCGTTTGAGTTCATGGATGCGATAGACAAGAGGACGTTGAGCGACGTTGAACGCGAACGAGTTGTCGCGAATGAGTACGTTTTAAACACGGGTCGCGAGGCCACCGACGGTGAGATCGCCTGCTTTGCAAGCCACCGCAAGGCCTGGGGTCTTTGCGCGCAGTCCGGCGCTGCGATGGTCATTATGGAAGACGATTTCACCCTGGCCACCAATTTTTCCGACGCCATTGCCGTAGCGAGCCGCTGCATTGACGCCTGTGGTTTTATACGCTTTCAAAGTGAAACGCGCGCCCAAAAAAAGAAGTTTAAAGAGGACGGCGAACACACCGTCTGGCGATATACAAAAGCGCCGCACAGCCTCGCGGGATACATGCTTTTACCGCGGGCAGCAGAAGCTCTGATTCAACATAGCGAAGAGTTTATCGGGCCAGCTGACGTGTACACAAAAATGTTCTGGCTACATCGACAGGTGATGTACGGTGTGTCCCCGTATTCGGTCTGGGACAGTGACTTCAGCTCGGCCAGTGACATTGGAGCGCGGCCGAAGGCTCAAAAAGATTTGCTAACGCGCCTGTTGCGACCGATTCGCAAGCTGTCGCACTGGCGTCAACGTGTCGTGGCTAATCGAGCCATTTCGGACGCGCCGAACATAAGCTAACCGGTTGTTTCATTATGCAGCACGCTGTCACATGAAACGACGCTGCAGAATTCGCCATTCAGGCTTGCCAAATTCACGTTATGCATTGTGTCGGCATCGTAGTACTCGCCTCCTGGCCCAGTCCGGTCGAAGGTGGCCGTTGCATCACCCACCAGCAGTACGTCAAATCCTTTGTTTGCCGCCATTCGTACGGTGGTTGAGACACAGTGGTCAGTGGTCAAACCAACGACAACCAGCTGGTTGACACCGTCGTCTTTTAAGGTTTGTTCGAGGCTTGTGCCAATAAACGCGCTGTTCACGTTCTTTTGAAAAACCGTTTCTCCGCTCTCGGGTGCCGTTGCAGGTTTGAACTCTACCCCGGCCTGGTCGGGACGAAGTGGTGACTGAGGTTCAGTAGAGCAGTGCTGTACGTGTATAACTGGCCATTGATTCTTGCGCCAGTGTTGGAGGAGTTCGCCCATTCGGCTTTCTGCGTCGGGATTGTTGCGCTTACCCCAGGACGGATGATCAAGTCCGGTTTGAATATCAACCAGTAACAAAACGGTATTGCTGTTCACGTAGAGCACTCCTGTTCAGGGTGTAGGTGTAGTTTAGTTTAGCGCACCGACGGGATTCTGGCAGAGCTTTGAGACTGTTTCGCGCAATCTGCTCAATAGCGTGACTTGTTCGGGCCATGTTTAATTTGAGTCATGTAAGCCTGAAGTTAACGCTGAGTTAGTTTACCGGCGAGGCTCAAAGCGTACCCGCGCGGCGTAGTGTGTGTCAGGCTTCGGGACGCCGCAGGTAATCAAGAATGGTCATTCCCTATTTTAGACTTGAATCCAGTGAGCTGTAACTGGTGAGCGACCGTTGACGACACATCGTGTGGTGACAAAATTAAAAAAATAGCTCGTTTTATTGTTATGTGGCCACATTTAATAGACAGTTCGGTCAGAACTTTGCGTTACCATCGTGACTGCCAGCTTTGACGTGCGTTTGCCACTGCTGTTTTACGTGCCGATGGTCCAGCGTGTAGAGGTCTGTTTGACTATAAAGATCGCATTATTTTCAGGATAGAAAAAGTGGATGATTCAAGTACTGCCGTACCAACTACCTATGAGCTGGCGTCGCCACAATTAGCCGAGTACGTACAACCGCTCCGGCCGGGCGCACATGCTCCTGCGTTTTCTCTTCGAGACCAAGACGGCCGCCCGGTGGGTTTGCATGACGATTACATTTCGGGCCGGCCGTTGTTACTGATACTGTTAAATTCTGCCCAGACAGCCGATGTAGTTACCTCGGCGATAGCAAAACGTCACGCTGATTTCAGGCGCCTGGACATTCAGGTTCTGGCTATTCATGCCGACAGCAGTGGTGCGGCGAATAAGGCGCTGTGCGAGCGTACGGGATTCGTGTGGCCGATGTTAGGTGATTCAACAGGTGCCGTGTTCGCAGGTTTTGGACTACACAAAGGAGCTGGGGATAAGGCGAGGGCAATAATCCTCACTCCCAATCGACAGGTACGTGCCTGGTTCGAATTAAGCGAAAACGCAGAGGGTGAAATAGGAGTCGTAATGAGTGAATTGGAACAGTCTGTAGCCGGGGCTCCAGATTACTGGAATACAACACACGCGCCGGTACTTCAGGTCCCGGGTGTTTTGTCACCAGAAGAGTGCGGACAAATAATTCGCCAGTTCGAGCAAGACGAACCTCTCATGATCCGGCCTCCACGCTCCGGGGAGCTACCCGGAAACTATAAAATTCCGGTGTACGAGCACAATCGACAGGACCGTGTAGATCAAATTATTAAAGACCCGCAAACTCTGGCGTTTCTTGATGAACGTATCTGGGGTCGGGTCGTACCCATGGTCAAGAAGGCCTTTGCTTATGAAGTCACCCGCCGGGAGGACTTGCACGTAGCGCGATACGTTGGTGACCGTGGTGGAAATCAAATGGGCCACCGGGACAACGTGAGTGCGGCGACAGCCTATCGTCGGTTCGCCTTGTCGCTAAATCTTAATGACGACTACGACGGCGGTGAGGTGGCGTTTAAAGAGTACGGAGACCAGCGTTACAAGTCGGTGGCGGGCACCGCACTTGTGTTTTCGTCAGCGTTGCTACACGAAGTGCTGGAAACCACACGCGGCACGCGTTACACGCTTATCTCGCATTTTTTCAATGAACAGTCCATTCCACAGCGGTAGTTTCACCTATGGTAGCGTCGGCTTCATCGACTACTAACCTCTGCAAGCGAGAGACACTTTGACTGGACCATCGGATTGGTCGGGTGCGCTGGGGCTGTCCTGGCACGATCATGTGGACGGTCTGGAGGCGACGCTTGCGCCCATTAATAATGCACTGACGTTAGCATTACACCTTCAAAAGGCGCTCAACGAAAAATGGCTCAAGTCCGTTCCCGGACAAGAGCCATATTCTGCAAACACTTACTTTTAAATCAGGCCGAGGCCTGCGGTGTTTGTTTGTCGAGAGCTGCCTACGCTGCAAGACCTTGCTGAACAACACGTGGCGAACGGCGACGTGAGTAAAACAAAATGCCTGCGCCCAGAGTCAGCAGCAACAGTACTGATGGCTCAGGAACGGTCGTGATGCAACCGGTGTTTGGGTCGCTGCAGTCAGCGTCATTACTGGTATCAAGGAAGCCTTGTGCGTTGGCACTGAAGTTGGTCAGGCCGTTGCTGTCGCCAGTGATAAACAGTGAAGCGCTTGGGTGGAACCAGATGCCGATGTTGGTACCGAAAGAAAAGCCAGTGTCGAGCTGTGAGCTGAATGAGCTTGTGTCAAAAGACAAAGTAGCTACGTCGCCAACAGTCGTGTATGAGTTAGCGAAGAAGCCGAGGAAGTCCATCGTTTCCCAGCTATTGCTGCTGTTCTGGCCGTTGTAAGCATATACCCATGTGTTACCACTGGTGGCGTCGAAGTACGCGATGCCTAACTCGGAAGTAGAGTTTTTCGGATTATCACCGTGACTGACAACCAGCCAACCGCCTTCAGCTGCGTTACCGGCGTAGTCCACTTCGAAAGAGAAGGCTTCTGTTCCGGTGTTATAGCTTGCGGTAATGGAGTCGTATGCGAGCACATTGTTCGCGCCGCCGAAAACACCGGCACCACGATCGTATTGATACGTTGGTGAAGCAGAGGCCACTTGGCTGCCAGCGATCAAGGCAGTAATTGACAAAGCTTTTATTAGGTTCTTGTACATTTGGTTGATTACCTTGTTGTAATTATAGGTCTTGACCGTTTAAAGCAAGAAACGAGCCAGAGTTAGCTACCGTATTGGTTATCAACAGCTTATGGAAAATCAAATATGGATTATGTAAAAGATCAAACTAGCATAGTTAAAATTCTCGACAGTAGATTGTCATGTGGCAGAACAGGTTTGCTCTGGCGAAGGGATGAACAGGTTGAAGTTCTGTTTCGAGCTTGGCGCATAGCGCATAACGTAAAATGGCTCACACCCGAGACCGGGTATGAGCCATGTGTTACAAAACGCCTTTGTTTGAGTCAGGACTCATCCTGAGGCGCTGAGCGTCTCGCGGTCGATATTAAAGGGCTACAGCCGCACGAGCTTGTGGAGCCATGTTCAGCTCACGGCGACGTGAGTAAAACAGGATTCCCATGCCGAGAGTCAGAAGTACCCAAGTGGTTGGCTCTGGAACAGTGGTGATGCAACCGTTGTTTGGATTTGAGCAATCACCTTCGTTGCTTGTGTCCAACCAGCCAGTACCGTTAGCTGTGAAGGTGTCGAGTCCGTCGCTGTCGCCAATGACGCTCAGGTTTGCAGTCGGGTGGAACCAAATGCCAATGCGCTCGCCGAAAGCGAAGCTTGTGTCAAGCTGTGAGCTAAATGAGCTTGTTTCCAAAGACAGTGTCGCGACGCCGTTAACAGTCGTGTATGAATCTTCGAAGAAACCCAGGAAATCCATGGTCAGGTAGCTGGCTGAGTTGTTCATGCCGTTGTATGCATAAACCCATGTGTCACCGCTAGCAGCGTCAAAGTAAGCAATACCGAGCTCAGAGGTAGAGTTCTTGGGGTTACCTCCGGGGCTTACGACTAACCAGCCGCCTGCAGCCGCTGTGCCGTTGTAGTCCACTTCGAATGAAAACGCTTCTGTGGATGAGTTGTACGAAGCAGAAACGGAGTCGTATGACAGACCACTGCCGCCGCCGAATACGCCTGCGCCGCGCTCGTAGTTATAGGTTGGTGACGCTGAAGCAACTTGGCTGCCACTGATCAGTGCCGCTATTGATAGAGCTTTAATTATATTCTTGTACATTATGAAACTGCCTTATAGTTCTTATCTGAAAGTCAGCCTAAATAAAGCAAGAAGTGCGCCAAGTATTGCTAACTGAATATGAATCAGCAGCTTATCGAAATGTGCGATTGCGTTATGGAAAGTAAGCAAAAAGATTAGTTAAGCAATTCGACACCTAATTGTTACAAAGGGTTACATAACCGTGAACACCAAGGCGTAACGTAAAACTATGTGGCGCTCGAGTCTATGTATTCGGCGTTTGAATTGGCGAGTTTAAGGAGCGGTTCTTTCAAGCCTGGCCATAGCCGTCTGGGTCAATTTATGTTCTGAACCCAGGGATTCCTCGAGGACAGGAATGGCGGACGTGAGCAGCGCTTTGGCCTGCGCGTTATTGCTTAAATGTAACAGTGCTTCAGCCTTTTCGCTTTGGGTAGCTGCCGTTTGCCAGTGGTTTTCACCCAGTCGCTGTAACTTGATCGTGAGAGCATCATCGAACCAGGTGATGGCGTTTTCATATTGTTTTTGACGGGTGCGCAGATTGCCGTACTGCCGATAGGCCTCGCTGACAAAGAGGTGGTCTGGTTCGACCGTCTCCGCGAAGAACGCCAATGCCTCGTCAAACAGTTGTTCTGCTTTTGCAAAGTTTTCAAGGCGCGATTCGATAATGGCGAGTTGAACTATGTTGAAGGCAAAATCAATCGTGATTACCTCCAGTTGTCGCAGTCCAGTAGTCGCTTCTTCCAGCAGTGCTTGAGCTTGTTTTAGCTTGTCCTGACTACCCAGGAAACGACCGAGGTCAGCTTTGGCGTTTAACAAGCGAGCGTCGTTTTTGTCAAAGATCGCTTCACGTATTTCAACGCTTTCCATGTATAGTTTTTCGGCGGCATTTAGGTCGCCTTGTGAGTGTTTATTGCGCGCAAGATCTAGCAGCAGTTGTGCTACGAATGTGCTTGAAGGGTGTGTAAGTCTCATCTGTTCGAGTGATTGAGTGAAATACTCTTCACTGGTTTTGAGTTCGCCGAGCTGGAGATTGAGCGCGCCGAGCATGGCCAGATTAAATGCGACTTCTGAGTTGGATCGTGCGTTCGATGTCAATTGTTTGGAAATATCCAGAGCTTCGCTTGCGACTTCTTCGGCGGTTTGCCATTCCCCTTGGGTCATTTTAAGTTCCGCAACGTCACGGAGTAGTCGCTGCAAAGCCAAGAGTCTGCGATCAGGATTATTGTTGAAATATGCGATGGTCTCGGGCAACTCTAATATGGACAGGGAGCGTTTGTAATATTGATCTGCAAGATCCATATCGCTAGTCCAATAGTAGCGTCCAAGGTCATGAAGTACATCTGCCATAAAAGGGTGAGTATCGCCGTATGAACTCGCGATATAGGACATGGCTGATGTGTAGTTGTTGAGTGCTTTGGCGCTCTCTCCCTGGCCTTTAAAAGCGCTAGCTATTGTTTGTAGGAGGCGTCCCATTATTTCTGGTCTGCCAGATAACTCCTCTTCAATGTTCTGTTCGGCAAAGTTCAATACATCGAGAGCTGAGGGTTCTTTTTTCTGCAGGCCTTCCGGGCTTGCGGAAATGAATACGTTACCCAAGTAGCTAAGCATATCTTCTTGAGTTTCAATTTGCGTTACGAGTGCTTGAGCCTGAATTTCGAGATCGCGCGCTTGGGCCGCAATTTCCTTCGACTGGAAGAAATTGGCTATGCCAAACGATGCTACGGCTGCAATGAAGACCGTTGCCGCAGCAACGGGCACCCGATTTCGCGTAACAAATTTAAGTAATCGATAACTGCGGGAATCTCGCGCTGCTCTTATTGGTTCGCCTCTCAGAAATCGGCCAATGTCTTCAGCAAACTCGGTTGCCGAACTGTATCGCCGGCGGGGTTCTTTCTTTAGCGCCATCAGGACGATCGAATCGATCTCGCCTCGCAGTTGGGATTGCAGGCGTCCGGGAGAACACGAGCGACATTCAGCTGTTAGATCTTTGTTGCCTCCATTGACCTCCAGAAGCGCGTCCAGCGCCGCACTGGGTGGAAGCGGGATTTCGTTACAAATGGTGTGTTCCATTTCTCCCGCCGTGCTGTAGGAGAGGCGAAATGGCCTGCAGCCGACCAGCAGCTCGTAGAGCAAGATGCCCAGCGAGTAGATGTCGGTTGCGGTGGTTATTGCACGGCCCGTAATCTGTTCAGGGCTGGCGCTGTCAGGAGTCAGCAGGCGGTCGTGCATTTGAGTTTGGGCCAGATCCAGTTCGCCAAGATGGTTGCCCAGAACTTTCGCAATGCCGAAATCGAGCAGTTTAGGCGTCCCGTCAGAACCGACCAAAATATTATTGGACTTGATGTCCCGGTGCACGATCAGGTTTCTGTGAGCTTCGGCAACCGCATGGCAAACCTGTTGAAACAGTTTGAGGCGTGCAGTAATCGACAGTTCATGATCGTCGCAGTATTCGACGAGCGGCTTTCCGTCGATGTACTCCATAACGATATACGGCATGCCGTCACTGGTTTGTCCACCGTCAAGCAGGCGCGCAATGTTGGGGTGGCTCAAGTCTGCGAGGATTTGACGCTCGGCCAAAAATCGTCGTTGAGTCTCCTCGTTGGTAATGCGTTTATGGAGAACTTTGATGGCCACGTTCTGTTCAAATTCGTGGTCGTCGCGCTTAGCCAGATAGACCACGCCCATTCCGCCTTCGCCAATTGACTCCATCAGTTTAAATTGGCCGATCGGCTGGCTGAGACGGGTTTCTTCATCCATGAAGTTATTTGTCGCGGAGCGCACAAGGTCTGAAACCATGTCCTCGTCGGAATCAGCGGCCAGCATTAGTGCTTCAATCTGGTTGCGGAGCGATTCGTCATCGCCACATTTTTCAACCACATAGGCTGTTCTGTCTTCGGCGTTCAGGTCCATGACCGCATCGAAAATGCGTTGTATTTGAGCCCAGCGCTCAGTACTTATGGCATCTGTTTTTACGGTCATTCAAACTCTTCGTTTGGCCTGATTGTTATTCGAAACGCTCAATCATGTTATCACTGATAAATGACCGAAGTTGCGCCGTAAGTTGATCTAATTCCAAAGGTTATAGTTGATTTATTGCGGTGCGACAAAAAAATATGACTGAAAAAGGACGCAGAGGTCGCTATCAACAGGAGTATTATGTTTATTCGCTACTATTTTAATATCACTAATGGAGAAAACAATGGGTGACAACACCACGACAGACAAAGATAAAAAAGATGGGGATCAGGTCAAAACGGGAACCGGGGGCCCTGTAATAATACCAGCCGCAGCGGCTTTTGTAGGCGCGGTACTTGGTGCGGTAGTGGGATCACAACTAGGCGGCTAACGATTTTACCGGGTACAACACGGCCTGACAGAATGGATTTGTTCAGGCCGTTCTCAACGATACGTCATCTCCCGCGTTTTTATTCCCCGCCTCTAGCCGTCGAGCGGTGTCGGCACAACCATCATTTTTGTGCCGTCATTGTGTAAATAGCATCAGCCGCACTGTTCATAAGAGAAAATGAGTGGGAGATCCCGTTTCCAGGACGGCGCTGGTGGGTGGAGAGCAATAAAGACTTCGTAATCACCGTTTCACTTGGCCTCAAAAACCAAAAAGCCCTTTATTCACAGTCAGCTACACGATAGCATTCGGATATGAATAGAGCCTTTTTATGAGCGGAGACAATCCGTATGAACCGCCCGAGTCGGAGCTGGAGCCTGGCCCGGAATCGACTGAAGGCGAGATCATGTTGCGGTCCCCTCGAGCGGTCCCGGCTGGGCGTGGTATCACCTGGATAGCCGAGGCGTTTGGGCTTTTCAAAGCCTTCCCAATGCCATGGGTGACTACCGGTTTAACCCTGTTTGGACTCTCCATGCTCAGTGGACTCATTCCAGTTGCCGGAGGCGTATTCAACACGGTTGTTACCAGTCTTGTCCTGAGCGGAATCGTGCTTGGCTGCGCGGCCCAGGAGTTCGGTGAAGAGTATTCCGTGAACTACCTGTTCGTCGGGTTCAATAAACCTCAGAAAATTATTGCGCTGTCGCTCATTTACGTAGGCGTGATGTACACCATTTTAATTCTAGTGCTGGGACCTCTTGGGCGAACGATTGTCATGGGTAAACTGGATCCAGCGGTGTTGGAGCAGCAGCTGGAGGCTCAATCGGCCAATATGCTGATTGTCATCGCGTTGATGCTGCCTGTTTTCATGGCCACCTGGTTTGCGATTGCCCTGATTACCCTGCACGGCTTGTCTGTTTTAGATGCTATGCGCTTGAGTTTCCTCGGAAGTCTGCGCAATCTTCTCCCTATGTTATTGTTCTCGGTCGCACTGGGTTTTCTGTTTTTTATTGCCGTGTTGCCGTTTTTCCTCGGGTTGCTGATAATGTACCCGATAATGTTGATATCCACGTACACGGCCTATCGCGACATTTTCACCCACGAACAAGTAGGGATTAAATGACTGTGTTCAACACTTTACATAAAAGAGCGGTTGCTGTTCTGGGCGTAGTCTTGATGACTGTAAGCTCGAATGCACAGATGACCGGCAGCAATGTCGAGAGTCAGCTGCTCTTGTGCGCCGGACGAGTTACCGACAGTGCGCGACTGGCGTGCTACGACGGTCTTGTCGACAGCCTCCGGCCGGCCGGTTCTGAAGCGAAAGCTGATCTGGCCAGCGCTACTGTGTTAGCCGACACCGAAAAGCCGGTAGCCGCTGTTCCTGCGCAACCTCAGGTAGACAATACAACGGGCACGCCTGTCGCAACCGCGGCCAAGCCGCCTGCAAAAACGAATGTGGAAAGTTTCGGCGATAAGGTAGAGCAGAAACAGTCTATCCGCGTGATGATTGAGAAAACCAAACGCAATGCGCGGAGCGACTGGTATTTTTACTTCGACAACGGTGAGGTGTGGAAGCAAATTGACTCAAGCCGACGCCGTATTCCGCCGCTTCCGGTTGCTGCAACCATATCGCGCGGTATTTTCAGTTCGCATAAACTGCACATAGACGGCGAGCGCTGGTCAATAAAGATTCGACGAATCAAGTAAGTTCGTCACGCCATCTTGAGGCGTGAAAAAAAACCGTGCGCCGGTCCGGCGCGACCCTGCCAACTCTATCCCGTTTGCAAAAGGAGACTCAGAGCCTGTCTCCCCGCAGCTGCCTACCGCATTAACTGGCGCGACGGTTTGATCGGAAATTTTCCGCGCCAGTACAGAATCAGCAAGAGTCCAAACAGCATGCCGCCCAAGTGTGCAAAGTGTGCCACCGTGGAGCGCTCGGCGGTGAAGCCGAGTGTCAGTTCCACGATTCCGTAAAGCACAACAAAATACTTTGCGGCGATAGGGATTGGCAGAAAAATAAGCATTATCTTTCGATTCGGATACATCATGCCGAATCCCATTAACAGGCCGAAGACTGCGCCGGACGCACCAATGGTCGGACCGGAAGCGCCACCTACCCACAGCTGAATGAGTGCGGCTCCCATCAGGCAAACGAAATAGAACAGTAAGAACGGGCGAGTACCCCACAGGCGTTCCAGCGGTGTGCCGAACATCCACAGTGCGAACATATTAAACAGCAAGTGTCCGTTGCTGGCATGCAGGAAACCGTGACTCACCAGCTGCCAGAGTTTGAATCCTGACCAGCGGCCTTCTTCAGCCAGAGGCCACAGGCCAAAGTGGCGCACGATTGAGGGGTCAACGGACTGATACATGTAGATGAGAACGTTGGCGACTAACAGGTAAAACACAGCCGGGCTAACCAGGTCGAAGATCGGATGTCCGGACGCATATTTGTTTTGCATAGATTACTTCATTGGGGCGATTCGCCCTGATTCAACGTCCGAGCCGGACAAGATAGAGCCGGACTATGACGCACTTGCTGCTTTTTGGCTACAGAAAAGTGATCGGTAGCCCTTGTAAATACATGGAATTACTGAGTTTTGGGAACAAGGTGTCGCAATTTGGCGTCATTTTGAATCGTGTTCTGGCAGTGTCATTCTGTCGCTGTAGAAACGTGACGGGACGCAATGGGCGTTCCTCACCGCCTTTCATTACTTTGAGGAAACCGCTATGCGTGCCATTAAACTGGTTGTTTTAGTCACCTCCATTGCGATCTTAACGGGATGTGGTTCTTTGGTTAATCGTACCGAGTTTGATCAGACAGTAGCAGAACTGCGCGACACCGATGCTCGGTTAGCTGCTGAAGATGCACGTCTGGGCGCATCCGGCGAAAACTTGCGTGCCCAGTTGCTGCAGATGGAATACCAGATGACCCAGCTAACAGAAAACTTGCAAGGTGCGTTCGCCGACTACGACGCTCAAATCGCTCAGCTGCAAGGGCGAGTGCGGGTGGATATGACGGCTCACTTCGCCGTTAATGAAACCAGCCTGCGCGATCAGGACAAGGACGCTCTGCGCGAATTTAGCAACACGATTGCCGATTATCATCCTAATATTCTGATTACAGTAGAGGGCTTCACTGATCCGTCAGGTTCGGCCGAGTACAACAAATGGCTAGGTATGGAACGCGCCAAAGCAGTACGCAGCTATCTGATTTCAAGTGGACTGTCAGCAGATAAAGTGCGGGCGGTCAGCTACGGCGAAGACAAAGAACGGCAGGTCACACCGGGAGCGACCGGTGACACCGGTGCTTCAAACCGTCGAGTGGCCTTGGTTATCGACTACGTCATGAGTTAGTCGTGTCGCAGTGACAGTGTTTTAGCGGTGCAGCTAAACACGTTAGGAGTCAGTCTTCTAATGTGCTCTGCTCGGAACACGGGCGTCTTTCACATCATTCGATTACACTATCGTTTTGAACAGTGAAAGGCGCTTTTCTTATGAGAAAACCCATCCAAATTATCGGTGTTCCTTTGGACCTTGGAGCGTCTCGTCGGGGTACGGATGCGGGCCCGTCGTCGGTTCGTATAGCGGGCCTAGGCGCCAAACTACGCTCGCTCGGATACGAAGTGACCGTTGAGTCCGATATTCCGGTCCCGTCAATGGAAACACGCGAGGCCAAAAATACCTCGGCTCGGTTTAAACCTGAAATTCTTGAGGTGTGCACAAATCTCGCCCAGAAAACAAAAGACACCTTGGATAGCGGCCACACACCGCTCGTTATTGGTGGTGATCATTCGATCGCCATGGGCACTGTCTCAGGCGTGTCGTCACACTTTGCTGACAAGGGTCAGGATGTCGGTCTGATCTGGTTCGATGCTCATGGCGATATGAACATTCCGGCATCGTCTCCGAGCGGTAACGTTCACGGCATGCCTCTAGCGCATTTGCTTGGCCGCGGTGACAAAGACCTTTCCAGTATTCTTGGTTGCCATCCGGCGATCAAGCCGCAGAACGTTGTGTTGATTGGCATACGCGATATCGACGATGGCGAGCGCGCTATTATTCGTGAGTCTGGCATTACTACGTTCACCATGCGCGACATAGATGAGCTTGGCATGACTGAGGTGTGTAAACGTTCACTTGCAGTTGTTAATACAGATACCGCGGGCTTTCATGTGAGCTTTGACGTCGACGGTTGTGACCCGGCGGTCATTCCCGGTTCCGGAACCCTTGTGCCCGGCGGCGTGAGTTTTAGGGAAGCGCATCAGCTGCTGGAAAACTGCGCCGACACAGGTCGTATGACGTCAATGGAAGTAGTGGAGCTTAATCCGTTCCTGGACCAGGCCAACGTGTCGGCAGAGCGGGCAGTCATGTTAATTCAGAGTGCGTTTGGTCGCAGTATTTTGTAATAGACAAAAACTATTGAAAATATCAAATTAAACGATTTGTGCTATAAGCGTTGCTAGAGTAATCTGCGGTTATAACGTCAGCAAAGGAACATGACATGACTTCTGTGAACATTGGTTTAAGCGAAACGCATCGACAAAAAATGTCCGATGAATTAGGTACTGTACTGGCAGACAGCTATACGCTTTATCTTCAGACGCACAATTTTCACTGGAATGTGACTGGTCCTCAGTTTCGCGAACTGCACTTGATGTTTGAAGAGCAGTACAACGAACTGGCCGTAGCTGTAGATGATCTGGCTGAGCGTATTCGAACACTCGGCTTTGCGGCGCCAGCGACCTACTCGGAGTTCGTGCGGTTGGCGAACATTAAAGAAGTAGCCGGTGTACCGGAGGCGGCCGAAATGGTTCGCATTTTGACAGACAGCAATGAAACGGTTGTGCGCGGCTGCCGTCAGGCTTTGGCGGTCGCGCAAGCGGGTGACGACGAGTCCACTGCGGCTCTTATCGGAGATCGTATGCGGGTGCATGAAAAGACCGCCTGGATGCTGCGCTCTATGGTGTAACAGACGTCTTGGGCTATACTCGCCCGATGAAAAACCTGTGCCTACTTCGCCATGCCAAGTCCAGCTGGAAGCAGCGCGATTTGCCCGATCACGATCGACCTCTGAAAGGTCGCGGACGTCGTGACAGTCGCAATGTTGGTGACGCCCTTGCACTTCAATTCGACGCTATTTACACGAGCACGGCTGTACGAGCGCAAAGTACAATCAATATTGTGATGGAGCGCGCAAGCATAGACGAAGAGCTTCTCGTTTCGACAGAAGCGTTGTACACGTTTGACGCGCGGCGCGTCCTGTCATTTGTTCGTGACCTGAGCGACAGCTTCAGTACTGTTCTGATTGTAGGTCATAATCCGGCCTTCACCGATTTATGCAATGACCTTTCGGATGCCGGTCTTGAGAATCTGCCTACCGGTGGTTTTGCCAAGATAAGCTGTGACGTAGACCACTGGCGATCGGTAACAGACGGCTGTGCGGAGTTGGTCTCGCTGGTGACACCCAAAATGTTGCGTGTGCGCAAGTCCGACCCGGATAGCGACTGGTACCGCTGAGCTCGATAAACGTCTTGGTCGCTGGAGCACACTATTTCAGTATCGCTACTCGTTAACCCGATTAAAGGGATTTAGATGACTTATTCAATCGAGCACATTCGTGCCCAGTACCCCGCCTTAGCTAAAACCGATAAAGGTTTGCCACGAATTTATCTGGACAACCCGGCCGGTACTCAGGTGCCACAAAACGTTGTGGATCGGATGAGTGACTGTCTGCTATATAACAACGCTAATCTGGGAGGCGCTTTTGTTACGTCCTTGGGCGCTGATTCAATAGTTGACGACGCTCACGCGGCGATGGCCGATTTACTCAATGCGGCCAGTCCTGACGAAATTATTTTTGGCCAGAACATGACTACGTTGACGCTCGGCGTGTCGCGTTCTATCGGGCTTCTGCTAAATCCTGGCGACGAAATACTGCTAAGTCGCATGGACCACGACGCTAACGTTCAGCCTTGGGTTTTGATGGCGCGCGACCGGGGCGTAAAAGTCAAATGGCTGCCATTCGACCATGAAACGTTTGAGTTTGATTTGACGTTAGCCGAAAGTTTGATGACCGATAAGCTGCGTTTGATGTGCGTGGGTGGCGCAAGCAATTTGCTCGGCACGCTTAACGACGTTAAAGCATTGTGTGCCATGGCTCGTAAGGTGGGTGCCTGGTCGTACGTCGACGCGGTTCAGTCCGTGCCGCATGTCTCGACCGACGTGCAATTTATTAACTGCGATTTTTTGGCGTGTTCGGCGTACAAGTTTTTCGGACCGCACCAAGGGATTCTGTACGGTCGTCAGTCGGTCCTTGATCAGCTGAACGCCTACAAAGTTCGCCCGGCGTCAGAACGCTCACCTGGGAATTTCGAATCCGGAACCCAGAGTCATGAGGGAATGGCTGGTACGGCTGCGGCAGTTGAGTATTTTGCCACTATTGGTGAAGAGAGTGGTGAGTCGTTTGCCAAGCGCTATCCGATATTTAAGGGACGCAGGCTTCATGCACACACTGGGCTTGATGTGCTCTTTGAATACGAGTCGGGATTAGCACACAGACTCGTTGAAGGCTTGATGTCGATCAACGGAATTACGGTGCAGGGTATTACCTCTCCGGAGGCCATGGAGCGACGAGTTCCTACTGTGTCTTTTACCAGTGCACAACATGCGCCGCTCGCTATTACAGAGGGTTTGGCGAAACAAAATATATTTGTCTGGAGCGGGCACAACTACGCTATTGAGGTAGTTGACTCTCTCGGCTTGCGCGACACCGGTGGCGTTGTAAGAGTGGGGCCTGTGCACTACAACACCGAGCAGGAAATTGACCAGGTGCTGAATGCCATTGGCGACATGCACTAGCGCTGCGATTGGGTAAAAACAATCGCACTGTGCCTGCGCTGACGCCGTATCTATTTGGGCACAAGGCATTGTCATCGGGTGACGGCATCTTATGTTTTGGGTAATAAAAAACCCGGTTCAAACATTCTGAACCGGGTGTTGAGCGCGTGTATCTCGATATTATTGATTTTTATATGCCGGATACATTCTTATTGCCCCCGCGATATTTGACCTCAGTTGAACAGCCGTCTCGCGACGTGCTGCTCTGTAGCCCCAGTTTTGTATCCCCAGGTTTGTAAACGAATCCCGGTTCCCCACGATCTTATTGTTAGTGATCTTTTAGCGATTCATATGGTGTATCGTGTCGCTTTTTCGTCACTTTGCCTTTGGTCTGGCATCTCACTTGTGTCAATTTGCTATCCTGTCCTCACCACTGTTTGCAATAAGCGGGCCAAATGCGCAATTTTATGATTTCTTTGGATTTATTGTTCTTTATGGTTTATGTCTTATTGGGTAACTGTAATAGGACTCGACAGTTAGTAACAAAATTGTCGACATAACGTACAGTGACCGCTTAACTTAAACACTAATGGAATCCGTTATGTCATCGATCAACCCCAGTCCCGGCTCGTTTAGCACGCTGGCCCAGTCTCTTGATGATTCACAGCCGGTCGTTATGGTGAATCTAATGCGCTTTAAGGAATTCGCGGACTACTCCGATGGCGTTGAGTGTTCCGGACAAGAAGCCTATAAGACCTACTCAAAGCACACGCGGCCTCTGCTAGAAGGTGTCGGAGGGGAAGTGGTCTATTTTGGCCAGGTTGCCGGTGTACTTATTGCGCCCGAGGCGGAGCAGTGGGATCAGGTTTTGCTGGTGCGATATCCGAATTTTTCAGCTTTTGTTTCTATGGTTAAAAGCGAGGCTTATGGTCAAATTGTGCATCATCGCACCGCGGCTTTATCGGACTCGCGCCTTATTGCGACTCAGCCCGGAAGCTCCTCATTGCAACCGCCAGAAGCCAGTAAGCCAGCCTGAAACATCGCGCTAGTCGTGTCGGCATAAAGTAACCCAGGAGAATCTAGCTATGGGTCGTTGGCGTCCTCCAATACCTCCTTCTTCCGCGTATATAACACCAGAGGGTTTTACCGCCTTGAAGGCGGAGCTCGAAGCGCTGTGGAAGCGTCGCAGAGACGTTGTCAAAGCGTTAGCCGCGGCGGCAGCGGAAGGTGATCGCTCTGAAAACGCCGAATACATATATCGCAAGAAAGAGCTCGGTGGCATTGACCGAAGAATCCGTTTTCTGCAGAAGCGGTTGCCGACTCTCAAAGTAGTACCGCAAAGCAAACCACGAGATGAAGTCTTCTTTGGGGCCTGGGTCGAGCTGGAAAAGGAGGACGGTACATTAGTCTATTACCGGATAGTGGGCGCCGACGAAACGGATGCCAAGCGTGGATTTATCAGTCTCGACTCGCCCATGGCGCGCCAGCTTTTGGGCAAGCGCCCCGACGACGACGTACGTCTCGAACTTGCGGGTGTCGTGCACGAATACTCAATCTGTTCGGTCAGCTACACCGATCCCGAAACGCCCTAAAATCGTCGGGCCGAATGATCTGTCAGGCAAGGTACAGACGTATCCCGTCGCCTGCCGATTTGTTAGACTTTGGCCATAGCCGGATGCATGTCTATGCACCGAAACGATATCCAGGAACCTCTGATTACGTTTTTGACCGCAGCCGCGAGTCCAGTACGCCACAAAACGGCGTTCGAATAACGCGGCTGGTCGGGAAGCGACCAGAGAGTCCTTACGCGAAGCCGCGAGGCGGAGACAGCATGACCGACCAAACTCCAGAAACGACCGATTTTATTCGTCAAATTATTGCCAAAGACATTGCCGACGAAAAGCATGGCGGTGATGTCGTAACGCGCTTTCCACCTGAGCCCAATGGTTATCTCCACGTTGGTCACGCCAAGTCCATTTGTCTCAATTTTGGTGTGGCGCAAGAGGTTGGTGGTAGCACCTTCTTACGTTTTGATGACACTAACCCAAGTAAAGAAAGTGAAGAGTATGTGGCGGCTATAAAACGTGACGTAGAGTGGCTTGGGTTTGAATGGGGCGATCAGCTGAGTCATGCGTCTGACTATTTTGACCAGTTGTACGCTGCCGCCGAGTCATTGATTAAACGTGGACTGGCTTACGTAGATTCATTGAGTGCTGAGGAAATTCGGGAGTACAGAGGCACGTTGACCGAGCCTGGTAAAAACAGCCCACATCGAGATCGTAGCGTCGACGAAAACTTGTCGATGTTTCGTGCCATGAAAGCGGGTGAGTACGACGATGGCGCCCACGTACTGCGCGCCAAAATCGACATGAGTTCACCCAACATGAATTTGCGTGATCCGGCGCTTTACCGCATCAGACGGGTCCACCATCAGCGTACCGGCGATGCATGGTGTATTTATCCTATGTACGATTTTGCTCATGCTCTTTCCGACGGTTTCGAAGGCATTACACATTCACTGTGCACACTCGAGTTTGAAGACCATCGCCCGCTTTATGACTGGTTGCTTGATCAGGTTGAGACGCCTACGCGGCCTCAGCAGATCGAATTCTCGCGTTTGAATCTGGCGTACACCATTACGAGTAAGCGCAAGCTGAATCAGCTTGTTGAGCAAGGCAGCGTGTCTGGCTGGGACGATCCGCGTATGCCAACCATTGCCGGTATGCGACGACGTGGATATGCGCCCGAAGCTCTTCGCGAGTTTTGTCGTCGCATTGGTATCACTAAAAAATACAACCTGATTGAAATGGGTGCGCTTGAATCTGTCGTGCGCGACACCTTCAACGAATCGGCGCCGCGGGTTATGGCTGTGACTCAGCCGCTAAAGGTGACGCTCACCAACTACCCGGAAGACAAAACCGAGATGATGCCGGCGGCTAACCACCCCAATAACGAATCGATGGGTTCACGAGAAATGCCCTTTGGCCGGACTCTGTATATAGAACGCGACGATTTTATGGAAGAAGCGCCGCGCAAGTTTTTTCGCCTTAAACCAGGCGGCGCCGTACGCCTGCGCTATGGTTACATTATTGACTGCGTTGACATGATAAAAGACGACGAAGGGCACGTTGTCGAACTGCTTTGTACGTATGACGAAGACACTCGCAGCGGCACAGGTACTTCCGACCGAAAAGTTAAAGGCACTATTCACTGGGTAAGCGCAGAGAGCGCCTTACCAGTGACGATTAATATGTACGACCGCCTGTTTACCGAAGCATCACCCGGTGGAGATGACTGGTTGGACAGCATTAATCCCGACTCACTGACCGTCATGCACGGTATGGTCGAGCCTTCGATTGCCGGAGCGGAAATCGGCAAGGCCTACCAGTTTGAGCGCACCGGCTATTTTGCCGCGGATACCACCAGTAGTGCCGAGCAGTTGGTATTTAATCGGGTGGTCACTCTGCGAGACAGCTGGGCCAAACTCGAAAAGCAGGCGTTGCAAAAAGCGAATTCTTGATCAGATTCGGTGTGCCGGGGGTGCTTCGCATCGCCCTTCGAACGACGCAGGAGCCGAACGAGTGGTATCAAGCCGCGAAATAAAGATTCAATGGTTTGACGTCTCAGTATGACGCTACGGCAAGTTGTACTGGCCTTTCCGACGACGTTTTGGTTCTCTAAAGAGTTTTCACCATGACCGTTGCACTGTCGGGGCATAGCGAACTGAATTGCGCAGTGCCCCGAATTTCCTCAGGTACCGCGTCGCGGTCAATTACGCGGTAGTTACGACTCGCGAAATACCCGTCGGCGTCGGTAGTGAGTAAGAACAAGTGTTCGATTCCAGCTTCAGCGGCTGCGGTTTCCAGTCGCTGAACCAACTGCGCCCCGAGTCCAGCACCCCGTGCTGTTGACGATACCGCCAGCGATCTCAGTAAACCGATTTCGCCGTAGGGTTCGTAGCCGATCACTCCCTCAAGCGTGCCGCCGATGCTTGCGCCAATAAAGTGTGATAGTAAATGAGGAGTGATGTCAGCGGTTGGGAGGTTGGCTTTGCCAAGCAACTCAACGACCGCCTTTGAATCCGGGTTCAGGTGAAATTTCATCTACGAACTATAACGCTCGAATCCCGAACAGTCTTGCTGTTTTGCTACAGTGAGGCGACCGTTTAACGACACGCTAGATGTTTATGGGTACGCGGCGGGTTGTTTTTAGCTTGAGCCGCGCCATTTCCTCCACGCCAAGTCTGTTGATGAAGGCGGTGTTTAACGGCACGAACCGAATTGAAATTACTTGCTACGGCTCGCGCTGTCGCGGTGCTCGGTTTACAGACGCTCAGTCAGTCGAAAACATGTGGCAGCATCCGCGATTTGAAATGCGCGTTGAATACGTTCTAATTACTTCACACCAAGGCAGAGGAATAAGACCAATGGCCATAACTCAGGATACGCTTGAATTCAGATATGACGAAAACGTCTATCAGCCCGTCATGATCTGGGACGACGACGCGCCGGACCCGCTACCGGTTGTCATGGTGTGCGGCACTATATACGGTCGCAACGACTTTGTGATTGAGCGTGCGCGTGAGCTGGCACGGCTGGGTTATGTTGGCGTCGCTCTGGATGTCTACGGCAATGGCTTCGCTACTGACGATGTTGATGCCGGACGCTCACTGATGACCCCACTCTTGGAGGACCGTGAAGAGTTGCGCGAACGACTTGCGACGAGTCTCGATTTCATTCGTGACCAACCCAATGTAGATGAAATGAAAATGGCCGTCCTCGGCTACTGTTTCGGAGGACTATGTGCGCTTGACGTAGCACGATCTCGTGACGACGTAGCGGCCGTGGCAAGTTTTCATGGAGCGCTTAAAGCGCCTCCTCGTCAACTGGCAACGCCCATCAACGCAAAAGTGCTCATCATGCACGGACACGCTGACGCGTTAGTGACGATGGAAGATACGCTGGCAGTTCAAGAAGAGTTGACGGCACGTGAGGCGGATTGGCAGCTGCACACTTATGGATTTGCGCGTCATTCGTTTGCGGTTCCCGGTGCCAATGCGCCGGACGGTCGCACTCGGTATAACGAACAGACAGACGTACGTTCATGGGCTTCGCTGAAGGCGTTCTTAAATGAATCACTATAGTAGAGGTGCCAATGACTCGGTTTAGAGTCTCCTAGCGGCATCCCAAGAGCACTTGCTTGGGCCCGGCAGGAGCGACATGCAAACGCGATCGATTAAAAAATATCGAATCGCGGCTGGAAGCCGCTCCCACCTTATCCAAAACAAACTGCGCACCGCGACAAGAAGGCTGCAGTGCGCGGTTTAGTTACCGTGTCTAGCGTCCTTTACTCCAAGGCACTCCCGCATCATCCAGCCGCTTCATGAGGGCGGGAAGCTCAACCTTGAGTAGCGGTGTAGTGACTTCACGCACTTCACCCAGCTTGGTGTTGGCAATGTCCAGACTCATGCGCATGGTTTCCGTGGGTCCGTAAGTGGTGCCACCGCTAGACCCTGCTACAAACGCCCGAGACCAAATTGAGACAAACGTCGACGAATTGTATCGGCTTTCATTCGCGTCGCCATTGATCACGCGAGACTGTTCCGTCAGTTTGCGAGTGAGTGCCTGTGCGTCCGTTAAGAGCTCAGGCGCTGCATTGTAACGACGCAGAGTGTCGGCCGCGGCCTTCAGGCTGGCAATTGCAGCTGAAATTTGCTCGTCAGTGGTTGTGATTTGTCGAGTAAGCTCTTCGGTTTTGGCACTGAAGGCGAGTCGGTCTTCCTGACTTGAGCCCGCAAGAGTCGGCGTGCGAATTGATTCAACCATAAACGTTTGAGTCTGGTCGGTCATTTTCAGCTCGCCGTTGACGCGCGTTCCGAACGTAACGGAGTACTGACCAGGTGCCGCCATCGGACCGACAGGTGGCGAGTTCCACGGAGTTGGATCTTCAGGTGGCTCCCAGGATGATTTCGATGGAAGGGTCAAGTCCCACGCGACGCGATGAAAGCCCGCGCCGGTTGGCCCGGTTACCTGATTGATTGTATTGCCCTGAGCATCTTTAATAATCAGTACGACAGCAGGATCACTTTCAAGCGCCTCTTCGTTAAGTGTGTCCCAAGACGGGAACGGTGTGTTTTCACCTTCTTTGGCTCGCTCCAGTTCTTCGGCGTGACGTGCAGCCTGGCTGGTTTGAATTTCCTCCGGCAGGTAATACGTAATGAGAGCGCCAAAGTCAGGATTAGGTGCTACAAACAAAGATCCACCGCCACTTGCCCGACAACCCGGCTGGTCGCAGCCCAGAGTTCCCTTCGGTATGTACCAAGGCGTTTTGCGCACCGGGAACAGTTGAGCTTCGCTTTCCAATTTGGCTCCGTCGATATGTCGCAGCACGCTGTAGTCATCGAAAATATAGAAGCCGCGTCCAAAGGTTGCGCCAACCAGGTCGTTTTCTCGCGGTTGAATGACGAGGTCGCGGAAAGAAATGGTTGGAGCGTTTCCGGTTAGCTTAACCCAGCGTTTACCACCGTCGATGGTAAAGAAAACACCGAATTCCGTACCGGCAAACAACAGTTCTGGTTTGACGTGATCTTGCACGACACGCCACGTGATATGACGCTCCGGAAGGTTGCTGGTAATGCTGCGCCAGCTGCGACCCCGGTCGGTACTCTTAAACAGGTAAGGTGAGAAGTCGCCGTTCTTGTGTTGATCAACAGCAACGTAAACGGTGTCTTTATCGTGCAAGTCGGCCTTGATGTCATTAACAAAGAAGTTGTCAGCGACTCCGGGCAGGCTGTCAATTTTTGTCCAGCTGTCACCACCGTTGTCGCTTATGTGAATCAGGCCGTCGTCGGTACCGGCATAAAGCAGACCTTTTTCGATGGGTGACTCAGATAGCGAAGTGACGGTGCCGAACATCGACATGGCATACAAATCCCAAGCGGCCTTGTCATTCCATTGTCGTCCCATCATCGGTTCACGCAGGCGATCGATATTTTGCGAGAGGTCGCCACTAATGGCTTTCCAGCTGTCGCCGCGGTCCGGTGAACGCCAGACGCGAGAGCTTGCAAAATACAGCACGGCCGGATCGTGCGGACTGATAAGAATGGGAGCGTCCCAGTTAAATCGTTCAGCCGGTTCGTCAGCGGCGGGCTGAGGTTTGATGTAAACCGCTTCGCCCGTCTTGCGATCGAATCGGGTCAGGTTACCTTGTTGCCACTGCGCGTAAATAATGTCGGGGTTGCTTGGATCGACGGCAGACTGATGACCGTCTCCGCCAAGCGTAACAAACCAGTCGGAGTTGAGAATGCCGCTCCAGTTGTCGGTGCGAGACGGACCGCCCTGACTGTTGTTGTCTTGAGTGCCGCCGTATACGTTGTAAAACGGCAGGTCAAAGTCGATCGCAACCTTGTAAAACTGCGTGAGGGGCAAGTTGGCGGTGAAGCGCCATTTATTACCGCTGTCGAACGTTTCGTACAAGCCGCCGTCGGTTCCGACTACTAGGTAGTCAGGATCATCGGCTAAAAACGCCAGCGCGTGATGGTCTACGTGTTTGTCGTTGTATTTTGTTCTGACAAAGTTCTTACCGCCGTCGTCCGAGATGTGTAAAAAGACGTCCATGTGGTAAAGCTTGTCGAATGTGTGAGGACTGGCGAACAGCTCTTGATAATAGTGAGGGCCAGTTCCGCTCGATACGAAGTCGCTCATTTTTTCCCAGCTCGCGCCACCGTTGTCTGAACGATAGACACCACCCTTACGATCAGCTTGCTCAATCGTGGCGTAGACGACTTCGGGTTTCATGGGCGAAATGGCCATGCCAATTTTGCCCATGTCTCCCGTTGGTAAGCCGTTCGTCAGCTCGGTCCAGGTCTCGCCACCATCCACGGATTTGTGAATACCGGTGTCAGGACCACCATTCATTAGCGCCGCGACGCTGCGTAATCGTTGCCAGGTTGTGGCGTAGAGCACGTCAGGATTTTCCGGATGCATGTGGACTTCGCCAGCACCGGTCCACTGGTTTGCTTTAAGTACGCGTTTCCAGTTTTCACCGCCGTCCGTGGTTTTATATAATCCGCGCTCGCCACCCGAAGACCAAAGAGGTCCTTGAGCCGCAACAAACACCGTGTTGGAGTCTCGAGGGTCTACGCGGATCATGCCAATGCGTTCGGATTTTTTCAGACCAACATTGCTCCAGCTACCACCGCCGTCGTGACTTACGTATACGCCGTCACCAAAACCTACGTGGCGGCCACTGACGTTTTCGCCTGTGCCCACCCAGACGGTTTGGGAGTTGTTCGGGTCGATGGTCACCGCGCCGATGCTAAATGAGCCCTGACCATCGAAAATGGGGTCCCAGGTAATGCCTGCGTTGCTTGTTTTCCAGACGCCGCCGCTGCCGACGGCGAGATAGCGTACGTTGGTGTCTTTGGGGTCAATGGCGATATCAGCGATACGCCCCGACATGAACGCCGGCCCGATGCCGCGGAGTTCGAGTCCAGCGAACGTTTCGTCGTTCAGTCCCGGTTTAGGTTTTGATTCCGGATCGGCGCTGTAAGCGCTAAGTGTCAGCACGAGACTGACTGCGACCATTGCTATGCGATTCATATTGCCCCCAACAGGTGGAATGTAGTAATTGACGAAACATCGTAACAGATGATTCACAGTCTGTTGTGAAAGGCAGGGCATTTTGCGGGCAAGCGCGCTGACCTGCGACGGACTCCGTGCTTTTCGCAGGAGCGGCATCCTGCCGCGAAGAAATGAGCGATGGTGTCGGGCCCTGATATTTCTTTTCGCGGCCAGAAACCGTTTCACATCCCGGTCTGTGTGATGTTGACCTAATTCGCAGGAGCGGCATCCTGCCGCGATGAAATAGGCGATAGTGCTGGACCCCAATAATCCTCTCTCGGCTAGAAGAAGATCCTACGCAAACTGCCGTGGGGTTCGCACTCGCTTGGCCTGAAGGATCAAGCCTGCATGCGTTCTTGAGCCTTAAGGCGAAACTAAAACAGCTTTTTCAAAGAGTGATTAAATCACGATCTCAACCGCGGGTTCTCTGAGGTTGTAGCGTGAGCTCATTGCGTAGCCGTAAGCACCGGTATTGGCAATTAATAACACGTCACCGCTGTCACAAGGAGGTAGAAGACGGTCCAAACCGAGTCGGTCGCCGGTTTCGCAGTTCGGGCCTACAACGGTGTAGCGTTCGGTGGCAGGTTGTCCCAGCTTCGACAGATTAACAATCTCGTGGTACGCACCGTACAAAGCGGGTCGAATCAGTGAGTTCATGCCTGTGGCGACGCCTACGTACTGTACGTCACCTTTGCCTTTTGTCTGCGTCACGCGCGCGAGGAGCACACCGGATTCAGCGACCACGTAGCGTCCCGGTTCCATCCACAGTTTGTAGTCAGGATAGTCGACTTTGAGCCGTTGCAAAGCCGTATCCACGTCGATCACGTTAAGCGTTCGGTCACCGGGTTTTTCCGGTATGCCCAGGCCGCCGCCCATGTCGATAATGTTGACGTCAGGGAATCGTTTGGCGGCAGCGGACAAAACGTAACCGACGTCGTGCCAGTTCTCGCTGTCCATGATGCCGCTGCCGCTGTGGGCGTGAATGCCGCTAACCCGCACATTATGTCGTTTGGTTAGGGTTTCGAGTTCGTCAAGTTCAAACAGCGGCACGCCAAATTTCGACTGTGCACCGGCGGTGCGAACGAGTTCGTGATGGCCGCGACCCTGACCAGGATCAAGCCGCACAAACACCTCTTTGCCTTCGAAATCGTCGCCCCAGTGGCGCAGAGGAAACAGATTGTCCAATGTGACGCGAACGCCGCTCGCCAAGCCAAAGCGGTAGTCTTCACGGAGTGCGAAGTTTGGCGTGTACAGAATAGTGCGTCGGTCTATATTTGGAAAAAGTTCGAACAATCGTGTCAGCTCACCGGGGGATACACATTCGAAGCTCAGGCCAGCGTCGTTCACCACCTGCAGCACTTCTTTGTTCGGATTGGCTTTCATTGCGTAGAGAGCTCGATCCAGCGACGTGATAGAGCGCAGCCCCGCCACGCGTTCGCGAATGGTATCAGCGTGATAAACGTACGCGCAGTCGCGCTCAGCCATTAATTCAAGGAGTGTGCTCCGATGTATTTGCCACCAGGGTTTAACGACGTTGACGTCTTGGGATTCGTGCAGTCGTTCCCACGACGCACCGAATGTGTCGTTGTGCGTGTCGCTTTGAATCATGGCGTCGTGAAGTTTGCGAGTAAGTCTTACGCCTTGATCAGAGTCGACAACGACAGTGAAGTTGAGGTCGCTGGCTGCTTGCGATAGAAGGTGGATTTTGTGTTCGGCAAATACGCTCATCGCCGGCGCAAGCAGATGTAGCATGGTACGAATATTGCGCCCGACAAGGCTCACCGAAGCGCAGTTTTCCAGTAGTGAGACCCGGCATATCGTTTTGAGTTCTTCAATCAATTTTTCGAGTACGTTGCTGGTTGTGTTTGACAGCGGGTCCAGAGAGACGGTTACGGTACTCTCGGATGTCGAAATCAGGTCAATCGATACGCCGTATTGATTAAACAGTGCAAACGCTTTGGCCAGAAATCCGGCTTGTTGCCACATGGCCGGATTTTCCATTGATACCAGTTTGAGGTTTTGCCGAAACGCGATGCCCTTCACCGGAGCCGCCGAACCGGGTGGGTTGGGCGCAATGCACGTGCCTTCCAGTTCCGGTTGCGAGGTGCTGCGAATAAACACAGGAATGCCGTACGTTTGAGGAGGGGTTAAGGTGTGTGGGTGAAGTACCTTACTGCCCATGGCGGCCAATTCCTGTGCCTCATCGTAGTGCAGTGCCTTGAGGCCTCTGGCCGATGGAATGATGCGCGGGTCAGCGCTGAACATACCTGGCACATCCGTCCAGATTTCAAGTCGGTGTGCCTGGAGTTTGGCGGCGAAATAGGCCGCAGAGGTGTCTGAGCCACCCCGACCCAGCAGCGCGTTTTGACCTTCAGCCGTTCTTGCCACAAATCCTTGCGTCACGACGCACGTAAAAGTGCTCACCGATTCTTGTAGTCGGGTGTCAGGATTAAAGTGACAGACACCGGCTAAAAGTGACGGCGCTTTGTGGTTTTCTTCGACGTGTTCAGTCTTGGCCAATTGCAACCAGTCACGTGCATCAATACGGTGTGTCTCAATACCAGCCTGATTTAAAAACGCAGCGCCAAGTTGGGTGCTCATACGCTCGCCTAGTCCCATAAGCGTCGCGATATCCTCATTTTTTAACGGCGCCTCTTCGGCCTGTTTCGCCAGCGTGCGAAGCTCTGCGATTTCAAGGTCAATCAAACCGTTGTGCAGCGTGTCCCGAAGGCCCATAGACGCGGCGTGTTCGTAGTGCAATTCGATGATGTGTTCAGCCTGGCTGGAGGCGCCGGAGCCAGAGTGCGCAACGGCTTCCAAAGCGTCCGAAACACCGGCGAAAGCCGAATGCACGACAAAAGAGTTGAATCCTTGCTCCTGTCGACTGCGAATTCCGGCAGCGATATGCTCCCATTTTTGCCGGGAACTCACGCTGGTGCCACCAAACTTGCTGACAATCCAGTTGGAGGAGGCAATATGCGGACTCACACCCAACAACTCCGACGACGGAAAAGGGGCCTCACTTTGCGCGGCTGGCTGGATCGGCATAGATCGTTACTCTCTTTGTGTAGATTGGCAGTGGAATAGTTGGCCGTCGGCAAGCTGGCTTCTTTTGTTTTGCAGTGCGCAAAAACAGGTTCAGTACAGCGAAATAACGCTGGCACGTCAATAGTTTCTTCTGAGCGTATTCGTTGCACGTCATGTCGCGTTCTGGCATTTCCGGCAGGGCGCTGTTCACGCTCTCCAAATGATTCTGTAGGACTGCTTCGAGCTTTCCCGAGTTTGGCAAACCGGCTACACTCGGTTTTTCAAATTTCGCCCGGAGAAAAGTATGAAAACCAGAGCCGCCGTAGCCATTGCCGCAGGTAAACCGCTTGAGATTTTGGACGTAGACCTGGCCGGGCCGAAACAGGGCGAGGTGGTTATCGAGTTGAAAGCCACGGGAGTGTGCCACACCGATGCGTTCACGCTGTCTGGTGACGATCCTGAGGGAGAGTTTCCGGCTATTCTAGGGCACGAAGGCGCAGGCGTTGTAGTAGAGGTCGGGCCGGGCGTTCGCACGCTCAAAGTGGGTGATCATGTCATTCCTTTGTATACCCCCGAATGCCGCGAATGTAATTTCTGTTTGAATCCTAAAACTAACCTGTGTCAAGCCATTCGCGAAACGCAGGGTCGCGGCGTCATGCCCGACGGCACCAGTCGTTTTTCAATCGACGGCGAACCTATTTTGCACTACATGGGATGTTCGACATTTTCCAATCACACGGTCTTGCCTGAAATAGCCGTAGCCAAAATTCGCTCGGACGCGCCGTTCGATAAAGTTTGTTACATCGGCTGCGGTGTTACCACGGGCGTTGGCGCTGTCGCATTCGATGCGAAAGTTGAACCCGGATCCAACGTGGTCGTTTTTGGCCTTGGCGGCATTGGACTCAACGTTCTGCAAGGTGCCCGCATGGTGGGCGCGGACAAGATTATCGGCGTTGACCTTAATCCGGATCGGGAGGCGCTTGGCCGACAATTCGGCATGACCGATTTTATTAATCCCAAAGAAGTCGACAATGTTGTTGACGCGATCATCGATCTAACCGGCGGTGGTGCCGACTATAGCTTTGAGTGCATTGGCAATGTAAATACCATGCGTCAGGCTCTGGAGTGCTGTCACAAAGGCTGGGGTGAGTCGATGATTATTGGCGTAGCCGGCGCGGGCAAGGAGATTGCAACTCGGCCATTCCAGCTTGTAACCGGTAGAGTTTGGCGCGGTACCGCGTTCGGCGGAGCTCGCGGCCGCACCGACGTGCCCAAGATTGTCGACTGGTACATGGACGGTAAAATCGATATCGATTCGTTGATCACTCACAAGATGCCTCTTGACGACATCAACAAAGCGTTCGACTTAATGCATGAAGGTGTCAGCATCCGCTCGGTAGTGGAGTACTAGTCGTGCAGCTTCCAGAAAATTTGACGGAAGTGAGTGCGAATCAGTCGTTCGGCGGTGTGCAAAAGCGTTTTCATCACACCTCGACATTGCTGGATTGCGAAATGCATTTTTCTGTCTACCTGCCGCCCGCTGCAAGCGAGGGCAACGCGCCAGTGATTTACTGGTTGTCCGGTTTGACGTGCACCGATGAAAACTTCGTGCACAAGGCGGGCGCCCAGCAGTTTGCGGCAAAGCACGGGGTGATACTGGTAGCGCCTGATACCAGCCCTCGGGGTGAGCACGTGCCGGATGATCCGGATGGTGCCTGGGACTTCGGCAAAGGCGCAGGGTTTTACGTTAATGCGACCGAAAAACCCTGGAACCATCATTTCCAAATGTACGACTACATTACTCAAGAACTCCCGGAACTGATTGACGCACATTTCCCCGTGGATTCTGATCGGTGTTCCATTATGGGTCACTCGATGGGTGGGCACGGCGCGCTTGTCATCGCCTTGCGTAACACCAGTCGTTATTCGAGTGTGTCTGCTTTTGCGCCCATCGTTGCACCCAGTCAGGTGCCGTGGGGGCAAAAAGCACTGGCTGCCTATCTTGGCGAAAATCGTGACGACTGGGCTGAATACGACGCGGTTGAATTGATAAAGCACGCAGAGTTTCCGCTGCCTATAATGATTGATCAGGGCCAGGCCGATGGTTTTCTCGAGCTTCAACTAAAGCCCGAGTTAATGGTCGAGGCCGCCGAAGCCGCTGAATACCCACTGACACTGGAACGCCGGGAAGGGTATGATCACAGCTATTTCTATATCTCTACGTTCATTGGAGAGCATATCGAATTTCATATGCAGCATCTGAGTGCGAAATAGCCGGAGATTCGTTGTGTCCTGCGCCGTACTATCAGCGCAAGCGTGGGGTATATCTCATTTCAAAATTTAAGGAAGTAAGGAACTAACGTGAAACTTGCGACAATCAAAAATAATTCCAGGGATGGACAGCTTGTGGTTGTCAGCCGTGACCTTTCGCGCATGACGTCGGCGGAAGCCATCGCGCCTACTTTGCAACGTGCTCTTGATAACTGGAACGACTGCGCTCCCAAACTTGAGGCGCTGTTTACCCAGCTACAAAACGGAGAAGTAGAATCGTCCGCCTTTGATCCGGCTGCGGCACACTCTCCGTTACCTCGCGCCTATCATTGGGTTGACGGTAGTGCCTACGTAAATCACGTTGAGCTGGTGCGCAAGGCACGCGGCGCAGAAATGCCCGACAGTTTCTGGCATGACCCTCTCGTGTACCAGGGCGGCTCCGATGACTTTGTCGGCCCTCGTGACGACATCGTGGTGCCCAGCACAGAGTTCGGCATCGATATGGAAGCTGAAACGGCGATCATTACCGACGACGTTCCAATGGGGACCAAGGCTGAAGACGCCGCACGTCACATTAAACTGCTCATGATTGTCAATGACGTCTCTCTTCGGGGCCTGATTCCGGGTGAGCTATCGAAAGGGTTTGGCTTTTACCAGTCAAAGCCGTCGTCGGCTTTTTCCCCGGTAGCGATTACACCGGATGAGTTGGGTGAGCACTACAAAGACGGCGCACTGGATTTGGCTTTGACTACCCACCTGAATGGCGAGTTGTTTGGAGAGCCTCTTTGTGGCGTCGACATGACGTTTAATTTTCTACAGCTTATTCAACATGTGACGCGAACACGTCGGCTGGGCGCAGGAGCTATTATTGGCTCTGGCACAATTTCAAATTACGATCGTTCTCGCGGTTCGAGTTGTATCGCCGAGAAGCGCATGCTCGAAACGATTGAATATGGCGGACCTAAAACGCCGTTTATGCAGTTTGGTGATCGCGTTAAAATCGAAATGTTCGACAGCGACGGTAACAGCGTATTCGGTTCCATCGAACAAACTGTTCGACAGCTGGACAGCTAGCCGTGAGCGCTTCGCGAGGCTATATGAGTGGTTTCGGTAACCATCACAGCACCGAAGCTATAGAAGGCGTTTTACCGCAAGGGCAGAACTCTCCGCAGCGAGTAGAGAGTGGCTTATACGCTGAAAAATTCAGCAGCACGGCGTTCACCGCACCGCGTGACAAAAACGCACGAACTTGGTTTTATCGCATTCGACCGTCTGTGGTTCAGGGTAGGTTTGAGCCTCTGTTACTCGATGGTATCCGCAGCGGTCCGGCGTCGGGGCCGACCACGCCCAATCAACTTCGCTGGAATCCACTACCGATTCCTGAGCATCCTACGGATTTTCTTGAGGGTCTGGTTACGGTTGCCGTAAACGGTGACGTGCGTTCGCAAATCGGCCTTGGCATACATCAATACGCCATCAACCGTTCCATGCAGGAGCGTTACTTCTACAACGCCGACGGCGAGATGCTGTTCGTACCACAGCTTGGGGCCATCACAGCTTTTACCGAATGCGGTGTGATCGAAGCCGACCCGGGGGACATCATTGTCATACCGCGCGGTATGAAGTTTCGCATAGGGTTGTCTGAAGAAGCAGCCCGCGGCAATCCAGCCCGCGGCTACGTACTTGAAAACTACGGCGAGATTATGTCTCTGCCGGAGCGGGGACCCATCGGTTCGGACGGTTTGGCGAATGAGCGGGACTTCCTGTATCCGCAGGCTAGTTACGAAGACATTGAAGGTGACTTTGAACTGGTGGCCAAGCTGGGCGGTCATCTTTTTCGCGCAGCCATCTCGCACTCGCCTCTTGATGTCGTGGCCTGGCATGGTAACAGCGCGCCTTACAAGTACGATTTGCGGCTGTTTAATACCATTGGTTCGATCAGTTTCGATCACCCGGACCCTTCTATTTTCACGGTGCTTACGTCGCAAAGCCCGGATGCAGGCGTTGCCAACGTCGACTTTGTTATTTTTCCACCGCGATGGTTAGTAGCTGAAAACACTTTTCGACCGCCGTGGTATCACCGTAACGTCATGTCTGAGTACATGGGCCTGATTTACGGAGACTACGACGCGAAAACAGGCGGTGGTTTCGTGCCGGGGGGGTCCAGTTTGCACAACTGCATGTCGCCTCACGGACCCGATGCAGACGCCTTTGAGAAGGCGAGTGCCGCCGACCTGCAGCCGGCCAAACTTGATGACACGATGGCGTTTATGTTTGAGTCGCGCTATTTAATTGAGCCAACTGAGTTCGCCATGTCGACGTGTCTTCAGGAAAACTATACTGACTGCTGGAAAGGTTTGAAAAAACACTTCAAGCCCTGACAGGTCCTGTGGCATAACGCATTTCAGCTGTTTTGCTCCGTTAATATCCAGAAATTTAAGGAAACCCCATGACCGAACGTGTAAACCGACAGTGGTTAATGACCAGCCGACCAGATGGAATGGTGAGTCGTGACAACTTCACTTACCAGGAAGTAGCCGTGCCAGCTGTTGCTGATGGCACCATGCTCGTGCGTAATCAGTACATGTCGTTCGACCCAACGCTGCGTGCGTGGATGAACGAACAGCCAACCTACGTATCCGCTATCGCAATCGGCGAGATTATGCGCTGTAACGCGGTGGGTGAAGTGGTTGAGTCAAAGCTGGACGGCTTTAGTGCCGGCGACCTTGTTCAGGGTGGCATTGGCTGGCAGGACTATATCGTTACCGACGGCACGGGCATTATGCCGTTTCAAAAGTTGCCTCCGGGCACACCGCCGACTATGGCCTTAAGTGTTCTTGGCGTAACCGGCCTCACTGCCTACTTTGGGCTGCTTGAGATAGGCAAGCCGAAAGAAGGTGACGTGGTCGTTATTTCCGGTGCGGCGGGTGCAACCGGGTCTGTTGTGGGGCAAATTGCCAAACTGAAAGGGTGCACCATTATTGGTATTGCCGGTGGCGAAGAGAAGTGTCAGTGGCTGCGTGACGAGCTTGGTTTTGACGAAGTCATCGACTACAAGAGTGGCGACGTAAAGGCCGCGCTCAAGGCCGCCACTCCGAATGGTATCGACATCTACTTTGATAACGTAGGCGGTGAGATTCTGGACCTCGTGCTCAATCGAATTAACATTGGGGCTCGAATTGTGCTGTGTGGAGCTATTTCAGGCTATAACAGTAAAGGGCCGGGATACGGGCCGACTAACTACATCAAGCTCATTATGCAGCGTGCCCGCATGGAAGGATTCATTATTCTCGATTACGCACCGCGTTTTCGTGAAGCGGCTGGTGCACTGGTTGGCTGGATTCAAGAAGGCAAGCTGGCCTATGCCGAGGATGTTCAGGAAGGTCTTGAAAACGCGCCCGAAGTGTTTCAGCGGATTTTCACTGGCAAGAATCGAGGCAAGCAGTTGCTCAAAGTGAGTTAAGCCTCCTGAATCTTTGAAATGCTCACGACTTGTTAGTAATAAAAAGCGCGGCTCTCTCTAGAGCGCCGCGCTTTTTTTATGGCTTATATTCGACCGTTGAGCTGACGGCGTTTTGCGAGTCCAGTCCGCTTGTTGCGCGAACTCTTTCTCACGCAAGATCGGTTGAACAAAGGCTAATCAAGAGGAATTGTGACTGCTCCTTCTGATGCCGAGCTCACACACGCTGCGTATTTCGCCAAAAGGCCTTTGTTTTTGCGGGCAGGCGCTTTCCATTCTTGCTTACGCCGCGCCATCTCGGTATCGCTAATATCCAGCATGATGGTGCGTTTTTCGGCGTCTATGGTAATGGTGTCGCCGTCTGCGATAAGCGCGATCGGACCACCGTTGGCGGCTTCCGGAGTAACGTGACCAACCACAAATCCGTGACTGCCCCCTGAGAAGCGTCCGTCGGTAATGAGTGCGACTTTGTCGCCGAGACCACGCCCCATGATAGCGCCGGTGGGGCTCAACATTTCGCGCATGCCTGGACCACCTCGAGGGCCTTCGTAGCGAATGACGATGACCTCGCCGCCGGTTATTTCGCCGTTAAGAATCGACTGAAGGGCTAATTCTTCAGAGTCGTAACAGCGTGCGACACCCGTAAACAGCGTGCCTTCCTTGCCGGTGATTTTGGCTACGGCGCCCTCGGGACACACGTTGCCTCTTAACACGACAAGGTGGCTGTCGCCTTTGACAGGGTTGGAGAGCGGACGAATAATTTCCTGATCAGCCGGATAGTCAGGCGCGTCAGCCAGGTCTTCGGCCAGCGTCTTGCCGGTAACGGTGAGGCATTCGCCGTGAAGCAGCTTGGCGTCAAGCAGCGTCTTCATCAAAGGCCGAATGCCGCCAATGGCGACCAGGTCAGACATGGCAAAGCGACCGCTCGGACGCAGATCGGCTAGCAGTGGCACACGCTCGCCAACGCGGACAAAGTCGTCGAGATCAAAAGCGATTTCGGCCTCGCGTGCGATTGCCAGCAGATGCAAGACCGCGTTGGTTGAGCCCCCAAGCGCGATCGTGACGGTGAGCGCATTTTCGAGCGCCAGTTTGGTCACGATATCGAGTGGTTTAATGTCACGTTTGACCAGCTCAACCACCATTTCACCGGCTCGACGGCTGTCTTCACGTTTGTCGTCGGACACGGCGTTTTGAGCTGAGCTGTTTGGCAGGCTGAGGCCCATGGCTTCGATGGCCGACGCCATTGTGTTAGCGGTGTACATGCCGCCGCAGGAGCCGGGCCCCGGAATAGCCGTACGTTCGACCTCGAGCACTTCTTCGTCCGAGATATTGCCGGCTGCGCGTGAGCCCACTGCTTCAAAGACCGAGACGATGTCACGTCCTTTTTCACCCGGCAGAATAGTACCGCCGTAAACAAAGACGGAGGGTCTGTTTAGGCGCACCATGGCCATCACACAGGCTGGCATGTTTTTGTCACAGCCGCCCAGAGCTACAAAGCCGTCGAACCCTTCTGCTCCGACCACCGTTTCTATGCTGTCGGCGATAACTTCTCGAGAAACGAGCGAGTAACGCATGCCAAGCGTGCCCATGGAAATGCCGTCCGAGACGGTAATGGTATTAAATTCAACCGCTTTACCGCCGGCTTCATTCGCACCGTCGGTGGCGTGTTTGGCCAGGTCGTTAATGTGCATATTGCACGGCGTGACCATGCTCCAGGTTGAGGCAATGCCAATTTGGCTGCGGCCAAAGTCTTCCTCGCTAAATCCAACGGCTCGGAGCATCGCTCGACTGGGGGCTTGCTCAAGCCCGTCTACAATTTGGCTTGAAAACGGACGGTGTTTGGTGTCTTTGGTGGTCATTATTTTTACTTTTCCGCAACAGATATTAGACAGCATCATGCCAGATTCACAGCAATCCGTAGTACAATTTCGTTTATTATCAATCTGCACTCGAACTCAGAGACTTACATGTTAAATAAACCAGCCAACACAGATTCCAGCACCGCTTGCAACGCCAATGCCCGGCCTGAACTCAGTCCAACTGACAGCGATCGTAGCAGCTTTGCGCGGCGCCACATTGGGCCGTCGGTCGACCAGCTAGATCACATGCTGAAAACACTGGGTTATCGCGACCTGGAAGGTTTTACCGATGCGCTGGTCCCGGATACGATTCGTGACGACGACCTGAGCGCACTGCCTGAAGCCGCAAGCGAAGAGCAGGCGCTGGCCGACTTACGTCAGATTGCCGAGCGCAACAAACTGTTCAAATCGTACATTGGACAGGGCTACTACGGCACGTATACACCGGCGGTTATTCAACGCAACATTCTGGAAAACCCGGCCTGGTACACGGCGTACACGCCCTATCAGCCCGAAATTTCCCAAGGTCGCCTCGAGGCGCTACTTAATTTCCAAACCATGGTCTGCGAGCTAAGCGGTATGGATATTGCGAATGCATCCATGCTCGACGAGGCGACGGCGAGCGCCGAAGCCATGAGCATGAGCCGGCGCACTTCCCGGTCAAAGAGTCAGGAGTATTTTGTTGACGCGGACTGCATGCCGCAGACGCTGGACGTTATTGCCACTCGCGCGGCCGCTATGGGTATCAAGGTAGTCACAGGAAGTCTCGAAGACCTCCTGGCTGGCGATTTTTTTGGGGCCCTGATTGCAAGCCCGGGCGCCAACGGCGAAATTAAAGACATTGCCGCGTGCATTGAGCACGTTCAGAGCACCAAAGGTCTTGTCACAGTTACCACCGATTTATTGGCGCTGGCGCTCATGCAAACGCCGGGATCTTTAGGTGCAGATATTGTAGTCGGCAACACCCAGCGCTTTGGAGTGCCACTCGGTTTCGGTGGTCCACACGCCGCGTTTATGGCGACACGCGACAAGCTGCGCCGGTCGCTGCCAGGTCGAATTGTTGGCGTCAGTATCGACAAACACGGTGACATGGCGTATCGGCTGGCCATGCAAACGCGTGAACAGCACATCCGTCGGGAGAAGGCCACCTCTAATATCTGTACTGCTCAGGTGCTGCTCGCGGTAATGGCTGGAATGTATGCTGTTTACCACGGCCCCAACGGTCTGAAACGGATTGCCGGGCGCGTTCTGTCACTCACGAACCAGCTCGCCGGCGAGCTCAAAAAACACGGTTTCGAGTCGGTTAACAAAACCTGGTTCGACACGCTTACGATTCGCACCGGAGACCAAACAGAAGAGATTCACCAGCGCGCCGAAGCGCAGCAGGTGAATTTGCGCCGCATTGACGAAGCGCACGTCGGCGTGTCGCTCGATCAAACGTGCGACGTCAGCGACGTTGCGACTATTTTGAACATTGTTGCGGGTGGTAATATTAGCGCTGATGACGTGGCGGAGGAATCTGAGAACGGAATGCCAGACGCATTTTGTCGTAATGACCTGCCACTCAAACACCCTGTGTTCTATCGTTATCGTTCTGAAACAGAAATGATGCGCTACCTTAGAACGCTGTCTGACAAAGACATCGCGTTGGACCGGTCCATGATTCCACTCGGTTCTTGCACTATGAAATTGAACGCAACCGCCGAAATGATGCCGGTGTCATGGCCCGAGTTTTCCGTCATGCATCCGTTTGCGCCTTCCGAGCAGACGTTGGGCTACCAGCAAATGATTGATCAGCTGGAGCAATGGCTATGTACCATCACAGGTTACGCGGCGGTTTCGCTGCAGCCGAACGCAGGCTCTCAGGGAGAGTTCGCCGGACTGCTGGCAATACGCGCCTACCACCACAGCCGCGGTGACGAGCATCGCGACGTATGCCTTATTCCAGCCTCGGCGCACGGTACGAATCCAGCTTCAGCACATATGTGCGGCATGAAGGTTGTATTAGTCAGCTGTACCGACGACGGCTACATAGACCTCGATGACCTCAAAGTAAAAGCGGCAAATAATGCCGAAAATCTTGCTGCGATTATGATTACGTATCCTTCTACATACGGAATTTTTGAAGAGCAGGTAAGCGAGGTCTGTTCGGTCGTGCATGATCACGGCGGCCAGGTTTACATTGACGGCGCCAACCTTAACGCTATGGTGGGTTTGGCCAAGCCGGGTCAGTTCGGCGGCGACGTGTCGCACCTGAACTTGCATAAAACGTTCTGTATTCCTCATGGCGGGGGTGGACCAGGCGTTGGCCCAATTGGTGTGGCCGAGCATCTCGTTCCGTTTTTGCCTGACCATCGTTTACTGAATAACCGTAAAGGAGACAACGAGCCGGCAACCAGAGCTGTGTCCGCCGCTCCATGGGGAAGCGCCAGTATTTTGCCCATTTCCTGGATGTATGTACGCATGATGGGCGGGGACGAGCTTCGAGCTGCCAGTCAGGTTGCTACCTTGTCTGCAAACTACATTGCGCGGCGTCTCAAAGATCACTACAAGCTACATTTTACCGACAAGCAGGGTTTGGTGGCGCACGAGTGCATCATCGACATGCGTGGTTTGGAAAAACAAACCGGAATCTCGTCTGAAGACGTCGCCAAGCGGCTCATTGACTTTGGCTTTCACGCACCCACCATGTCATTCCCCGTTGCTGGAACGCTCATGATTGAGCCGACAGAGAGTGAATCGCTCGAAGAGCTTGACCGATTCATTGATGCGATGATTTGCATTCGAGAGGAGATTCATCGTGTTGAGTCTCGCGAGTGGCCGGCCGACAACAATCCGCTCGTAAACGCACCTCACACGACGGCCGAAGCGTGCGGCGACGACTGGCCTCATCCCTATACGCGTTCGGAAGCCGCCTATCCGGTTTCCAGCTTGCGTAACGCCAAGTACTGGGCGCCGGTTGGTCGAGTAGACAATGTGTACGGTGACCGCAATTTAATGTGCTCGTGTCCGCCGTTGTCAGCTTACGCTGACGAGTAAGAGAGGGCTTGGTTTTAGACTCTGATTTGTACCCGCGATTTGTCATAGGAGTGGGAAGCCATGTGGCGAGTCACGTTGCTTCCGCTGCATAAACTGGTTCGCGTGCGCGCGCACAGGTGGCTGACAGAAACGCAGGATGGGCTTCCAGCCGCGATCGGGCGTTTCAGTAACAGAATAATTCGCGTAATTCATCGAGGCAAGATGCCGCTCGTAAGGTGCGCTGTTCACTCGGGAGTGGTGACTTACTCGGACAGGTCGTGAACCAGTCGTTCGCTGCCACCGAATTCGCGCAGTTCGGGCCACAGATTTGTCAATGCATCCAATACGGATTGCAACGTATCAAACGGTAAATCGAGGTTGGTGTTCCACGATGTATAGCCTAACCACTTCGACGCCGCGTCGACCGTAATTCCGTATGCATTGGAAATGAGTTGCGCGGCATCTTGATTATTTTGGAGCCGCATGGAAAGCGCGTTTATGTCGTTTAACAAAGCACGCACCTGATCTTCTTTGGTTTCCAGACAAGACTGCGACGCACAGACAACAAAAGACGGCCACGGGCTTTGAAAAACGCCAATACGTCTGAACTCACCGGCCTCGACGTAGGGATGGGTCATGGTTTTTTCCCAAAAAAAGACATCGGCTTCGCCGGCGGGCAAACTTTTTCGGGCTCCCCTCAGAGTGTCGACCTGCACGAAATCCAGATTCTCGGTAGGCCACGATAAGCTGGCTGCGTGAACGGCTGCCATGATGTGAGAGCCAGAGCCCTTGCGACTAATGGCGTAGCGCTTTCCTTTTGCGTCATCTATCGACGTAAGGTCGCTGTTTGCGGCGACATGAACGCCCCATTCCAAAGGGGTATCGACGTAGACTTTAATAATGCGATGGCGTCCGCCCCGCGCAATATCCCTGACGGCACCTTCCGTTAACAGGATGGCGAGGTCTACTTCATTATTGGCAAGCTGCGCCGTCATCGCGCCAGTGCCTGCGGCAGCCTCGAGATAGTGAATGGGGTCGTAAATGTCTGGTTGCGTTGCGTGTAACCAGCTACGCTCTCGCCACGGGAGATTGAAATGTTCCGGTACGCCTGCAATACGCAGAGGCTGACTGATTTTTGTCGGCATTTAAGCAGAGCCTTTCTTTAGCTTTCACAACGTTGTACTTACAATCGCAGCAAATTTCCAGTGCCGCTTTGTGCAGCCATAACTATCCAGGAGTATTCATGAATCAGACAGAAGCAGTCAGTACTTTAAACGGCTGGTACGAACGCCTAATCGAACTTACCATCGCATGGACACCGAAAGTTGCGATTTCACTGTGTATTTTGATTGTAGGCTATATCGTTGCAAAGTCTGCGACAGCGCTGCTCTCTCGAGGTATGCGCAAAGCGTCTGTTGACGAAACTCTGGTGCGTTTCTTACGCAACATTTTGTACGTGCTCTCAATGGCGTTTGTGGTCATTGCCGCGTTAAGCCAGATGGGTGTTAACACGACATCAATTGCGGCTATTTTCGCGGCCGCCGGATTGGCTATTGGTTTGGCGCTGCAAAATTCACTGGGTAATTTTGCCGCGGGCGTAATGCTGATTGCAAACCGTCCGTTTCGCGTGGGCGACTACGTCGAAGTGGCTGGCGTCGGAGGTACGGTAGTGGAGACCAGCGTGTTTGCCACGATTCTGAACACGCCCGATAACAAACGTTTGATTGTGCCCAACGGTGAGATTACGACGAATATCATCACCAATTTTTCAGTTAACGCTACCCGTCGCATCGATTTGGTTTTGAGTATTAGTTACGGAGACGATCTCGACAAGGCGCAAGCTTTGTTCACGAGGGTTGTCAGCGAACATCCGGCTGTTTTGAAAGACCCGGCTCCTCTCGTTGGCGTACGTGAAATGGCGGATTCAAGCGTTAACCTCGTTGTACGTCCGTGGGTGCAGACCTCGGATTACTGGTCCACGCTGCTGGACCTGACCAAGCAGCTCAAAGAAGCGTGTGATCAGGAAGGTTTGTCGATACCGTTTCCCCAGCGAGATGTGCACATGCACAAAATAGCCGAAGCGGCTTAGCATTCGACAAAAGCGCGGACAAACCTGCGCGTGTTCGGGTTAATGCGCAGGTTTGTCGAACGATGCCAGAGTCGTGTCGGTGAGCAACGTGGCCGTTTGGCACCCAAACGACGTAGCTAAATTCAATGGCTTGGGGCTTACCAGAGAGAGGCCGTTACGCCCTTTAATATGTAGGGTCTGCGCGCGGCACAGCGGCTATGGTGGCAACATAGCAGTGTTTTCGTAGATTGGTTTCCATCACTACATACGCTATGTTGCGCCGCAGTAAACTAACGGGATTAAGGCCTATGAACGATATTGTTTCACTTTTGCATAACAGGCCTAAACAAATTAAAAGACGTGCATAAATTTTTTAGAGTTGATAATTTATTCTGAGGATTTAGGATTACAAATCCTCCGACAAGCGCTTAAGGGTACTGGGGTAAGCGCTTCGTCACGGATGACGTAGGTCGGGCAAAAAGAATTCAATCCAAACTCAAGTTCAACAGAGAGCAAAAGTATGAGAACGATGAAAGTGATTTCGCGGCTTCTTGTCGCCGCAATGATATTGACACCGACAGCTTCCTGGGGCGCCACAGTGGCCCAGTTGCTAGCACAGGGGGAGTCGCGTGCCGATGCTGGGGCTCGTGCCCAGCGCCAGGTCGAAAACGCCGCCGACGCCGCAGTCGAAATGCTTAACGAGTACAAGAACACTACGAAAGTGGTTGACGGTCTCAAAGTATTTAACGGTCTGTTGCAAAAGCAGGTTGATAACCAGGAAAAAGAGAAAGCGATCCTGCGTGGTTCACTGCTCAAAATTGCAGACATCGAAAAGCAAATCGTTCCCTTAATGGTGCGAATGATTGACGGTCTTGAAGACTTCGTTAAGGTCGACATTCCGTTTCTGCCGGTTGAGCGCTCTGAGCGACTCGCACGGCTACGCTCAAACATGGAAATTCCAAACGTTTCCGTCGCTGAGAAATTCCGCACAGTGCTTGAAGCCTACGATATCGAGACCGAGTACGGTCGCACTATTGAGGCCTACAACGGCGCTCTGCCAGGTACCGACATTAACGTCGACTTCCTGCGTGTTGGCCGTGTTGCTCTGATGTATCAGAACGCAGACGGTAGTAAAACCGGTGCTTGGGACAAAGAAGCAAATGGTGGCGAAGGTGGATTTGTCGAAATTCCTAATTCTACTTACCAAAACGCTATTCGTAATGGTTTGAAAATTGCGAAAAAAGACGCGGTCCCAGATTTGTTAATGGTGCCAATTGGCCCAGCTAGTGCATCGGAGTAATCGAAAAATGAAAAAACTACTAATTACTGCAGTTGCCGTAGCCACAGGGTTCATCGGTTTCTCAGCGCCATCAACAATGGCTGCGACCAGCATCGACGTTGATCAGTTGCTTCGTCAGGTTCAGCAGGGCCGTACACGCGACGCTGGTATTAACCAGCAGCGCATCGAGACATTTCGTGCTGAACGTTCCAAGCAGAAGTCTCGACTTGATCAGGCCAACGCTGACAAGCGTGCTGAAGAGAATCGTTCAAAAGAGCTCGATCGTTTGTTTGAGGCGAACGACGCCGAGATTATCGAGCTTGAGCAAGTTGTTCAGGACAGCCTGGGTGACCTGAAAGAGTTGTTCGGTGTTATTCAACAGGTAGCGGGTGAAGCTCGTTCCAACTTTGATAACTCCATGACTCAGGCTCAGTTCCCAGAGCGTTCAATCTTTATGACTGACCTGGCGCAGAAGCTCGGTAACACCAACGAACTGGCTTCTCTCGAAGATATCGA
>JBGCFV010000040.1:0-21366 GCA_045107075.1 Gammaproteobacteria bacterium | reverse complement strand
CCGCATTGTAGCTGACGAACTCGGTGCCGACTGGAGTCAGGTAGAGCTTGCGCACGTAGATACCGATCCGAAGTGGGGCTACATGGTGACAGGTGGTTCCTGGTCGGTTGTGACCAGTTTCATGATGCTGTCGCAGGCCGGTGCGGCTGGTCGTCAGGTTCTGATCGACGCGGCTTCCGCGCTCATGGGTGTCGACGCTTCCGAACTAACAGCGGCAAACAGTATGGTAACGGGCGGTGGTAAGGCGATGAGCTTTGCCGACATTGTGGGGCAGGGCGACGTTAGCCGCAGCTTCAGCGACGAGGAGCTGGCGGCCATGCCGGTTAAAGCGTCGGCTGATCGCACACTTATTGGTAAAACGACAAACGCCTTGGATATTCCTGAGAAATCTACGGGCACAGCGGTTTACGGTCTGGATACCGAGCTGCCGGGCATGGTCTATGCTCACCCGATCCTCGCGCCAACGCGTTACGGCAGCACGATTAAATCTGTAGACGATTCAGCCGCGAAAGGCATTAAAGGTTATCAGCAGACGTTACAAATTGATGATCCGAGCGGCTTCGTTGAAGGCATGGCACTGGTCATCGCCGACAGTTTCCCTGCCGCCATGAAAGCAAGTGAAGCGGTCAAGGTTGAATGGAATGCCGGAAAAACTGCCAACGTCAGCGAAGCGGATATTTTGGCTGAGGGCCAGAAGCTGGTAGACGACAAAACATCGGGCACGCTGTTTGTTAACGAAGGAGACGTGTCCGCGGCGATGGACGAAGCAGCCGACTCAATGTCATCGACTTATCGCACCAGCACAGCTTTGCACTTTACGCTCGAGCCGCAGAATGCGCTGGTGGAGTTCGTCGACGGCAAGTGTCATGTCCACGCGGGTAACCAGTGGCAGTCACTTATTATTCCGACGCTTGCAACATCACTTGCAATGGAAGAGTCCGACATTGTGTTGCATACCTATTATCTCGGCGGTGGTTTTGGTCGTCGACTGTTTGGCGATCAGATGATTCCAGCGGCTCACGCAGCACGCGAACTTGGAAAACCGGTAAAGCTGATTATGCAGCGGCCCCAAGACAGCATGTTCGATTGCGTTCGCTCGGCTTCTGTTGCCAGACTGGATGCAGCGTTTGACGGCGACGGTAATCTCACCGGCATTGAACACGCCGCCGCCGCTGGCTGGCCGACGCTTTCCATGGCGCCCGGGTTTTTGGGGGAGGGCGTTGATGGCAACGGCAAGTTCGACGGTTTTTCAATTAACGGGGCGGATCACTGGTACTCAATTCCTAACCAGCGAGTGCGCGCGATTAACAATACCGTTGCGCAGGACACGTTCTTGCCCGGCTGGTGGCGCTCGGTTGGGCCCGGCTGGATTGCCTGGGGCGTTGAAAGTTTTATCGACGAGATTGCGTTAAAGCTGGGCAAAGACCCTATAGAGTTGCGTTTGTCTCTGTTAGACGCCGAAGGGCGTAATGCAGGCAGCGGCCCGATGCAAGTGGGTGGTGCCTCGCGACTCGCAGCAGCTCTTGCCGACGTTCGTGATCGATCCGGCTGGGGCAAATCTTTACCCCCTGGTGAAGCCATGGGTGTAGCGGTGGCACACGGTCAGGAACGCGCCATGCCGACGTGGACCGCTTGCATCGCTCACGTAGCTGTTGATGGTAAAAACGTCAAGGTTAAGAAAATTTGGCAGACCATCGATTGCGGTACGACCGTTCATCCGGATGGTGCTTTGGCGCAGGCTGAAGGCGCTACTTTGTGGGGCGTTAGCGTCGCCTTGCATGAAGGCACAGCGTTTGAAAATGGTCACGTTAAAGATCGTAACCTGGATACGTACACACCGCTTCGCATGGCCGATGTTCCGGAACTCGATCTTAAGTTTATGGAGAGTGCCGAACACCCTATGGGTCTGGGAGAACCACCTCTAATAGCTGTTCCACCTGCGATTGGTAATGCGGTGTTCGCGGCCAGTGGTCAGCGCGTTAAAGACTTGCCTATACGGCTTGGATAAAAGTCAGAGATTATGGGCGTCAAATAAAAACGGGAACATTCAACTTGTCTTAACTTTCACGTTTTCCGAGTTCGATACGTGTAAGTAAGCAAGTGGACTGTTCCCGTTTGGTTTCCCGTTTTATAGGTATTTCTGAATGTTTTCCAGATTCAAGCTATTTAGCCCGGCGCCGATTTATAGCCAGCATACTTACGCCAGATAACAGCAACCAGAGTGCTGCCGGCAGCGGTACGGGGCGGGTGCCTACTAACAGTTCAATTCCGAAACGGTCTCCCGGGTTGGTAATGGTGGCCGCAAACTGAATGGTCAAATCAATGTAATCGTCCGTAGATACCGCAAACCATTGTCCAATGTTGAGCACGTTATCGTTGAAGAACAGCAACGCTTCCTCCAGGTCGGTGAAGTCAACTGAGTAAAGGACAGTGTCTTCCTCCAGGATCTCAAATCGCAGGTCCTCAAACCCGTCACCGTTCGACTGTGACTGTGGAGTCAGTAAACCGACTATCAAGTTGTCGTCGATCCATTGAGTTGCATCAATTCGCAGTCCCAAAGATGATTCGACTGTCACGTTTTCCTCTACTCCGGTTGCGTGCGAGCCATTGATGTAGCCGTACATTAACGTGTTAACGTCCTGGAATTGCGCGCCCACGGTGGGTGAACTGTTCAGTTCGTTCTGAACAAAATCCATGTTGGGCAAGGCCAAAGCATTTGTAACGTTGTTAAAACCGTTCAACACAGTGCTGTCAAAAATCTGAGCGGTTGATGCAGACCTAATATCGTCAGCGCTGACTGAGTCGACGAAGAAGGCCGAGCTGGTGGCCGTGACCGCGTCTACATTCAAGCTGGAGCTTGTTGCTTCTGACGAAGCTTCAGCCGAGCGGCCAAAGGCCTCGCTGGATGCTGTCGCTCTAAAACCGAGTTGGGTGGAGGCTAGTGAGCGGGCGACGGCCTCGCCGTCACCTTGACCTGCCTCGCCCGAGCCCGCCCTTGCATCAGCTTGTGCAGTTGCCGTGCGTGTCAATGAGGAGGCGGCTGAAGTTGCAACAGCGTTGCCTCCACGATTTACTATGCCGGTTCCATTCGTCACGCCGCTTGCGCCGCCGTCGGCATCGGCAATAACAAGAATTGGGCCCGTCGCCGACACGTTAGCGTTCGCAGTCGCGTCACCTCCCCGGCCGGCCTGCGGAATTCCGATAGAAAACGATCGGCCGCCGTCGCCCCCGGTAGCCTCAACATCTATAACGGCACTGCCAGCTGGGCTGCTTTCAATGGTAAGACTTGAAATAGCGGCACCGCCGGCACCTGAAAAATCACTACCCTCCGAGCCGTCGCCAGCGAAGGCAGATTGACGCAAAACCAGGCTGCCCTGAGTTGATCCGCTAACGGCGTTGATCATGGTTGAGTTCAGGCCGTCACTTACTGTGCTTGGACTCGTCAAACTGCCGGCATCACCACTACGTTGTACAGCCGTCACTTCCACTCGACCATTTCCGGATGACATCCCAGACGCAGTAGCCAGAGCGTTACCCGATAGATCGTCGTTTGAAAGCGAAGCTGTGCCGCCCGTTGCTTCAGACGTTACCGTAACGTCTTCCGAGCCCGTGTTCGTTGCCTGTGCATGAGATATCGCCTGCCCACCGGCCGACAGAGGATCGAGTCCGCTAGGTGCGTCTCTACCGCCTATTGCCTGAGATTGAGCGGTAGCGTGTCCGAGGCCCGTACCTGTCGCAGTTGCATTCGCCAAAGCCTGACCGCCACGACCGCCCGGGACTACACCGCTGGACGAGTCGCCTCCCCTTGCAGTAGCAGAGGCGATAGCGTCCGTGCCGCCGCCGGTGGTATCGGCTACCGCTTCGGAGTTGGCAATGCCTCCATTGCCGAATCCGGAGCCACCTCGCCCCCCGTCGCTGGTGGCTACGGCACGAGCGGTGCCTGCGCTATTTGTCGCCGCAGCATACGAGTTAGAATCGCCGCCATTTGAACTTAAAAAGGTCGAGCTAAACGTGCGTCCGCCGTCTCCGGCTCTCGAGATACTGCTAACGGTGAGACGCTCATTATTATCACTGACACTCATAGTGCTGGATGCGTTGCCTGCAATACCTGCTTGACCTTGCGAGCTATCGCCGGCGTTGCCTGCAATGGCCGTTTGCACGAGGTCGAGCTGTCCGGTGGTGTCACCTGAAATGGCATTGTTCAGGTCAACGTTTGCGCCGTTTCCACCTGTAGCTGCACCAAATGACGTGCCACCATCGCCACCTTCAACCGTGCCGAAGACCCGGACGCTACCGCCGTTAGTTGACTCGCCGTACACCTCGCCCAAGACACCCGCTACGCCATTTCCGTTGACGCCCTCTCGTGAATCGCCGCCGCTACCACCTGCTGCGGTGGCAAAGATATCGAAAGAGCTGTCGCCGCTTGCCGTCGCCTCGGCAAAACCTATCTGTCCATTTTGTGCAGTTCCCGAACCGGATGACGAACCACCTCCATCGCCGCCCTCGGCAACAACTTCGAGGTCTACAGAAGCACCAACGGTTTCGCTAACGTGTAGAATTGATTCTGCTGTTCCGCCGTTACCCGCGATGCCGTCAATGCTCTGTCCGCCTTGGCCACCATAGGCATACTGGGCCAAGCGCGTAATTCCGGCACTGGTGCCGCGCGCGTCGTTTTCGAGGTGTGCGGAGGCGCCATCACCACCGTCGGCGCCTAAACTACCCAGGCCGCCGTTGCCACCTAATTCTTCTATTCCAACAGATAAGTTTCCGGCCGATACGCTGAATTGGTCGGCCGTACTTTGCGCTTCGCCACCATGACCGCCACGGTTTCCGACCCCGCTGCCGGACCCCCCGTCTCCGCCGCGTGAGCTAATTCGAGCGTCCAGTTCACCACCAAACTGAACGTTCTCGATAGCTGCAGTACCTGACACATGGGATGTCGCGGAGCCACCGTCGGCGCCTGAACCGTTAGTTGAACTGCCTCCGTCTCCACCAACAGCTTCGGACACGGCCTCGGCGCTAAAGTCGGAAACGACATCGAAGAAAAGTTCTGAAGTGGCGTTTCCGGCAAGGCCACCATCTCCGCTAAAAGACAAACCGCCGCGCCCACCTTCGGCAGAGAGGCGCATGATAATTCCATCAAGCAACTGCGAATTGGTAACAGTTGATGTCGAGACGGCATCGCCTGCATTGCCTCCCATTCCACCCGTACCGGGCTCACCTTCAAACTGACTCTGACCGCCGAGACCACCGTCTCCGCCGAAGCCGCCGACAGTGCTGTTAATTAACCCGAACGAGTTGCCTCCGGCTATATTTGACTGCGTGTCTGAGGTTGCGTCGCCACCATTACCGCCGTAGCCTCCGTTTCCGCCATCAGCGGATGTTCCAGTGTCGGATCCATCAATGCCGCTACCGCCTTCGCCACCGGCGCCGCCATTCCCGCCAAACAGTCTGATTTGATTAAACTCGGGCTCGTTTAAATTAAGGAAGCTTGAAACTCCCTCACCGTCTGTGCCATTTTCTCCTAACATACCGGGATCGCCACTGAGCCCATTGGCGCCAGCCGTACCGTTGAGCCCGAAAATATCGATTGAGTCAGCGTAAGTAAGTGGTGTTGCAATCAAGAGCGTGAGCAATAGCGAAGCACGCATAGTAAATTTCCCATATTATTTATTGTATTTGTTGGGTGACTGAACACGTTCGGTCAGCGCACCAAAAGCATATCACAGTGTTAGAAACTGTAGATAAGCCGGTCACCCCGAGTCGTTTTTCAGTTCGACATACGGGGTCGATTTCATATTTTTCTTCTTCGTAACGTTAAAACTTCGTAATGGTTATGTTCATGAGTCACTCCTAATTGGTATTTACCATAGTGTGAATATGTTGTTGTTCCTGAGTTGATCGACAATTATTAAGCTGCTCCGTTTGCCACATCAGCTTGATACTCTTCGAGCACGTCTTTCATCAGTGCAATGTCACTCTCAAAGGTTTCGGGCAATAATGGCCCGAAGCTAAACCTGAACATGTTCATATAAGGGCTAATGTAGCTTGGGTCTTTCGAATGAGGTCGTCCCATATCGCAATCGCGACCCGCTAAAATAGCGGCGCCGCGTTTGTACAAGCGTGTGTTGAATTCGTCGCAGTTCAGTCCTTCCGGCAGCTGCATCCAGTGATAAAATCCGCCTTCGCCGGTAAATACTTTTAAGCCCATTTTCTTGAAGGCTTCTCCGTAGCGCTCTCGCTGCCAGTTGTAATGCTGCTCGATCGCTGTTCGCTGTTTAGCCACTCGATCTGACTTGAGTAGTTCGACTGCATAGAGCTGGCTGGGATGCGACACGCCACCCATACCGAAGGAGCTAAAATTGGACAGTGTTTCAATGTTTGCTTTTGAGGCTATGATCCAGCCAATGCGAATGCCTGGGCATTGCAAACCTTTTGTGCAGGCGCCGGACAAGAATACGTTCGAGTTATCCAGGTCGCTAACGTACTGCAATCCGCTGACGGACGGAGAGTGAAACATTTCATACGCTTCATCCAGCAATATTCCGTTTTGGGTTTGCTCTGCAAGCTGCATAAGCTCTTTAAGTTCGTCTCCTGCGCGTGCGTGTCCTGTGGGGTTTCCAGGGTTAGAGATGACTGGGAACAATTTGGTTTTGTGGTTCAAGCCTGTGCGATCAAAGTACTCCGCATTGCTTGGGTGAAAGTTATTTTCGGGAGTCATTGCAACCGTCGCCCAGTCACAGTTCGTCTGCGTCAAGATGTCGAGATAAGCAGGCCACTCGACATTGCCGATACGAACCTGAATGTCTTTTTTCAAAAATGAGAGTACGGAATAGATACCGGGACGACCGCCTGCAAAAACCATCACGTTATCGGGTGTAATGCTCGATTCGTAATACGTGTTGTAATAATCAACAATGGCTTCACGCAGTAGCGGGTGGCCCCAGGCTTTCGGATAGAATCGGTCCTCCCACGTCACGTCAACGGAGTCGGGCAGCGCAGGGCCGTTGAATTTTTCAAGTGGCGTGGTCAGCGGGAAACCCTGCGACCAGGGATGCGTGCCCTCGGCTCCCATAAACTCGCCGAACGAATCTTTGAATGCGTAAAGCGTTTCGTAAATGCCCATGGGAGGGACGTCGTCAAGGAGGAATGAATGTGTTGCTTCAGTCGTTTTAGTCATGTTTGTTTTGAGCGCTTTTCGTTGTGGGAGGTGGATGTGGAAAACGACTGATAGTAGCAAATGTTTTTTTAAGCTTATAAGTCCAGCGTCTTGTTCTGTTCGGTAGCCTCTTTACGTTTTCAGTTTATCGTTTGTAGACTCGGTCCGTTAGGTCACAGGCGTGATCAAGTTGTTATCGTTACGGTGCTTTACTACTTATTCAACGACTTACGAATTTTCGCCTGAGCCCGGGTACATTAAGCGTTATCTGATACGTTGTTGTGCTCGCGTGAGTACTGGTTACTGGACGATCACTCGGAATCCAAATCCTGATCTGGCGGAAAGGCCAATACCTAAACGCCCCCACATTTCAGCCAGCCGGTCGCGGCTGATATACTAAGCCCCCCAATTAGCCTGAGTTGAGCAACAAATTACATTGTGGCTCGGCTATCATGCTGAATTTATTACTAATTCGTTGAGATCATCATGACTTTGTATACCGACTATTTGAGTGAAATTGAGAAACGTAAGGGACAGGGATTGCATCCCAAGCCTATCGAAGATGCGGCGCTGGTAGCTGAGCTTGTCGCGCAGATTAAAGATCTCGACAACGAACACCGAAAAGAGTCTCTTAATTTCTTTATTTACAACACGTTGCCGGGCACCACGAGCGCGGCCGGCGAGAAATCCAGCTTTTTGAAAGACATTATTCTTGGCACTGAAGTTGTTGAGGAAATATCGCCGACTTTTGCCTTTGAGCTGCTGTCTCATATGAAAGGCGGACCTTCTATCGACGTGCTTCTGGATCTGGCACTTGGCGACGACGCGGGCATTGCCCAGCAGGCAACTGACGTTCTCAAGACCCAGGTGTTCTTGTACGAAGCTGACATTGAAAGACTTGAGGTGGCCCACAAAGGTGGTCACGCTCTCGCCACCGACATTCTGCAAAGCTATGCCAAGGCTGAGTTTTTTACCAAGCTTCCAGACATTGAAGAGGTGACTCAGGTTGTCACTTACGTTACCGCCATCGGCGACGTCTCTACCGACTTGCTCTCTCCGGGCAATCAGGCGCACTCACGCTCAGACCGCGAGCTGCACGGCAAGTGTTTTATTAGCGATGAAGCCCAAAACGAAATTAAGGCGCTGCAACAGCAGCATCCTGACAAGCGTGTCATGTTGGTCGCTGAAAAAGGCACCATGGGCGTGGGCTCTTCACGTATGTCCGGCGTTAACAACGTCGCGCTGTGGACCGGAAGGCAAGCCAGCCCTTATGTTCCGTTCATTAATATTGCGCCGATTGTGGGTGGCACGAACGGTATTTCTCCAATCTTCTTAACGACAGTAGATGTAACCGGCGGTATTGGTATAGATCTGGATAACTGGGTAAAGAAAGTCGACGCCGATGGCAATACGGTCATGGACGAAGACGGCGAGCCCGTTCTGGAGCAAGTGTTTTCAGTCGACACTGGAACCGTACTTACAATTAACACTAAAACCAAGAAGCTGTGTAATGAAGACGGCAGCAAAGAGTTAGTCGACATTTCTCGAGCGCTGACGCCTCAGAAACAAGAGTTTATTCGAGCAAGTGGTTCATACGCAGTAGTTTTCGGCAAGAAGCTGCAGTCTATTGCGGCGGGAATTTTGGGTGTTGATGTTCCCAAGGTCTACGCAGCGGCCCGTGAAATTTCTCACGAAGGACAGGGCATGACCGCGGTTGAGAAAATCTTTAACAAGAACTCCGTTGGCGTCGCTCCCGGTAAAACGCTGCACGCCGGGTCAGACGTTAGAGTTAAAGTAGATATTGTTGGTTCTCAAGACACGACCGGTCTCATGACGTCTCAAGAGCTCGAGATGATGGCGGCTACGGTCATTTCTCCTACGGTCGACGGGGCGTACCAGTCCGGTTGTCATACGGCGTCAGTTTGGGATTTGAAAGCGCAAAAGAATATCCCAAAGCTTATGAGCTTTATGAACGAATTCGGTTTGGTTACTGCACGAGATCCTAACGACGCGTATGCCCCTATGACTGACGTTATTCACAAAGTGTTGAACGACCTTACCGTAGACGACTGGGCCGTTATTATTGGTGGCGATTCGCATACCCGCATGTCGAAAGGCGTCGCGTTTGGAGCGGACTCAGGCACCGTGGCGCTGGCGCTTGCGACGGGTGAGGCGACCATGCCGATTCCTGAGTCTGTCAAAGTGACGTTTAAAGGCACTTTGAAAAGCCACATGGATTTCCGCGATGTCGTCCACGCCACTCAGGCTCAAATGCTCAAAGAGTTCGGCGACAACGTGTTTCAGGGCAAGATCATCGAAGTGCACATTGGCACATTGCTGGCCGATCAGGCGTTCACGTTTACTGACTGGACGGCCGAGATGAAAGCGAAAGCGTCGATCTGTATCTCAGAAGACGAAACGCTGATTCAATCTTTGGAAATTTCAAAAAGCCGCATCAAGATCATGATTGAAAAAGGCATGGACAATAAAATCCAAACCTTGCAAGGACTAATTGATATTGCTGACAAGCGGATTAACGAAATTCGTTCAGGTGAAAAGCCGGCTCTGACGCCAGACGACAACGCCAGGTACTCAGCCGAATTTGTTGTCGACCTTGACCAAATTAATGAACCCATGATTGCCGACCCCGACGTGCATAACGACGACGTGTCGAAGCGTTACACTCACGACACAATCAGGCCCATCTCTTACTACAAAGGAACAAAGAAAGTGGATCTTGGTTTTGTCGGATCGTGCATGGTGCATAAAGGCGACATGAAAATTATTTCGCACATGCTCCAAAACCTTGAAAAGCAAAGCGGACAAATTGTGTTTAAAGCTCCTTTGGTTGTCGCGCCACCGACCTATAACATTGTTGATGAACTTAAAGCCGAAGGTGACTGGGACGTTCTGCAGAAATACGCGGGCTTCGAGTTTGACGACAAAGCGCCAAAAAATTCCGCTCGTGAGAAGTACGAGAACATGATGTACCTCGAACGTCCGGGCTGTAACTTGTGCATGGGTAACCAGGAAAAAGCCGAAAAAGGCGACACCGTTATGGCCACTTCCACGCGCTTGTTCCAGGGGCGAGTGGTGGAAGACTCCGAAGAGAAGAAAGGGGAGTCGCTACTGGCTTCTACTCCTGTGGTGGTGTTGTCCACCATACTTGGCCGAACACCCAGTATTAGCGAGTACGAAGCGGCGGTTGACGGTATTAATCTGACTCAATACGCGCCTCCGCGGGCGTAACGAAGAGGGGACAGTTTACGTCCTGTTCGAAGACCGCTCTCGAGGTCTTGTGTAGAACTGGTTTAGTAAACTGTCCCCGTTTTTCCTCGCTATTGTGGCTGTGTTTCAGCAGCTGGCCCTGGAGCTACCAGGAAGTACTGGGCGAATAGCGCGTAGTCCGCGAAGTTACACGCACCGTCGCCGTTGAAGTCTGCATCGACATCGCCGCAGGCCGTGTTGAATAGCGGAGTCCATGCGGCAACGTCAGCAAAATTCACGACACCATTGTTATCAAGATCAGGGTCGCATGCGTTACCAAAACCATCACCATTGGTATCTCGCTGGTCACTGTTAGCAATGAGCGTGCAGTTGTCTTGACTATCTACCACGCCGTCAGAGTCGGTATCCGTTTCAACCTCTGTCACCACGGCGGTAATACACCAGGAGTTAACCACATTGCCGTCGCTACCCGAGGTGGAGTCTTGCGCTTCCAGCCGCCAGGTACCGCCGAACGTGGCGCCGTTAAAGTCCGAGAGAGAGCCTTCCGGTTTGACTACGCCGCCAATAGCCGGTGACGTACTGTTGCACTCGGTTTCGACCAGAACGTTTGAACTGTCGTCAAACTTGGCGACAATGTCGTCGCTTGAGCAGCCAAAGTTGACTTCCGGATGGCCCGGACGATCCATTAGCACAACGGTTGTGTTTGTCGTTTCGTTTACCAGTCTAAAGGTCATATCGCCAACCCAGTTGTGGGAAACGTCTATATCGACAGTCAGGCTATCAATAATGCTCGAGTCGAATACCTCAATGGTTTCCGAAACTGTGTCATTATTCTCAATGTCAAAGCCTGCGTCAGAGCAAACCGCTCGGTTAGTCTCGAACTCAAACACTGCGCTATCCACGCTGCTGCCACAGATGTTAGCAGCCCTTACTCTCCAGTAAAAAGTGGATTCAAAATCAAGAATGCCAACAACGCTGTAGCTGTTGGTATTTGAGGTCCCGCTCTCCACAATGTTTGAGAACGCCATGTCGCTTGCAATCTCAATACTGTAAGTGGTGGTCTGTGGTACCGGCTCCCAACTGAGTGTCGGCATAATGGATTGGTCAATCGCACCGTTTGCGGGCTCCACTTGAAGCGGTACGGCTGGAATGGCGGTAAACAGATTATAGTCTACTTGCGCTGATCGCAGCGACGTACCGTCTGTGCCGTTTACGTCAACGGAGTAACTCCCGAATTCCGGCGTGCCAGCAACATTAATACTAAACACGCTGGTGCCGCCCGGAGATACTGGATTGACGCTAAAGCCTTCGACTGTGCCGTCAGGAAGACCGCTGGCGGAGAGGGTTATCGGGTCTGTAAATCCTTCGGCTTGAAACACGTTGATAGTGTACTGCGGAGCGTCAGGTGCACACACCGTAGCGATGCTTTCATCTGACGATACGAAGAAGTCTGGTCCGAGTGTGTTTTTGTCGAGGTAAACATCCGGGTCATTACGACCTTCGCGAATGGCACGATCGTCACTCCACTGAATATAGGCGGCGGCCTCGCTTTGAACGTTTTGGTCGTAGTCGCCGTGATAACAACGTGCTAATTTAGGGTCAAGATAGATGGGAGAGCTTTCGTCTGATAAACGCACTGAGGGGAACCACGTAACACCACCGTCAGAGGAGCTGCGAGAGTAATAGTCGAATTGGACATTATTCTCATCATGACGTTTGTCGTACCAGGTCGCTACAAAGCGCCCGGTAGGACCCACGCTTAACGTTGGGAAATACTGGTCGTTAAGTGTGGAGTCGTCGTTGAGTTTTATTTCAGGTTCCCAAGTGCTGCCTTGATCTTTGGAGAGGCGGAAGAACACATCCACAACGTCTCCTGTATCCAAACCATCGGGATCGTAGGAGTACACCACGGCTAAGTCACCGTTGGGCGCTACAACCATCTGCGGGGAGGCTAAATATCGAATGTTGCCCTTGAGCGACGGTCGCTGGAAGCAGAAACTCGACGCTGCAGCGTCTCGTGGCCTGATTTGGTTTTCCATTGGTGTCGTAACGGGTGTGAAGGTCACGCCACCGTCTGTTGATCGAGATATCGGCGTGCTAAACACGGGGTCCTCAAAGCTGCTCCACGCAACGTATACGTCACCGTTGGGCGCAATCGCAGGCCAGGCACCCTGAACGGTAATGCTTTCCTCGCTTAGCACAGTTGGTGATGACCAGGTCGCACCGCCATCGGCTGAGAAGGTATTGTAGATGCGTCTTCCCTTTATGAAGTCGAGCCATGACACTTGCAGTCGGCCGTAAAACGGGCTGCCAGGGTTGTTGTCGACTGTCATGATCTCTTTGTCATCAAAACCGCCTTCGTGTATCAAGCCAATAAAGTCGAACGTGCCGCAGTCATCGGTGGAGCGCCAGAGGCCCAGGCCATTGAAATGAATCGACGCAAAATAAAAATGACCGTCTAAACGACGCCACACGACGCTGGGATCTCCCAGCGTATTTGGACTCAAGTCGCCACCGTCAACGAAAGTAAGACCGTCATCTGTCGAACGGGAGAAGCCAACGATTCCGCCGGAAGTGTTTTCGGCGCTGAAAGAATCGTTGAACCCTGAGCACAGAGTCCCAGTGATTTCGTTTCGAGCGAGCGAAGTTTCACTCTGTGTCTGGCTGTCGGAAAACTCGCCGGTAGGATCGTTTACGAGGGTGTCTGTTCTTGGTTCCCTGCTAACAGTTGGTTTGACGCGCTTGGGCTTTGCGTTGCGCAGCTCGTCTCCACGACCGCACTGGATCAGCAGCTTGTTTTTCAATCCGTCCATCACTTTGAGTGCTTCCGGATCATTCAGCATGGCGCATCCGAGTTCTAGCTGGCGGGCGGATATGGGTTTAGCCACGTCTTCCACAATGGGCGCCAGGTTGGGCGTCTCAGCCTGTGATCCACTTGTGAGCCCGATAAAAAATAGTCCGCAGGCAATAGTTGACAGTTTTAGCTTTGTTTTCATGTTCTTTTCCTCAATCGAGACATATTAGACTTAGTCTCGTTAATATGAAGGCCGAGTGTTTTTTCGGCCTGCAAATCCTGTTGCAGTACTTTCTGGGAATGCTTTTAACAGGAGCCCCTTTTTCTGCTTAAAAACCGTGTTGGTCTCTGAGGCTTCTAAGCACGACTAACAATTACACGGACAGGAATGCCTGCCCACCGTGCGGGCGTTATCGAAGGGTTATTAAATTGTTACCGAAGTGTTATCGGAGAAAATCGAATATAAACATTGGTTTAAGTCTACATACGCGAGGCAATAATGGCACCTGGCCAGCTGTTTAACCGGGGGTAAATGAGTTGCTGTTAGTATCATTCAGGACCGGGTCTCCGCGTGCGCTTGTACACAAACACTCTTAATCCAGCGGCGTAGCGACGGAGGCTCATTGGCAACCAGAGAAAGGAGTTCGGCGTGCTTAAGTCTCTTCGTGCATACAGTCTCATCGCTTGCGTTGTGTTGTTAACGACGCCGGTCATGGCGAATTGGCCGACCGACGCCGCTTCGCCGCTTTTGGTGGGTGAGGTATTTAGTTTTGGCACTGAACACGCGGCCGTATCTACACCCGACGGTGCAACGTGGGTTGCCTGGATTGACAGCGGTTGTTTCCCCTCATTGTTCGTCCAGCGGATCAGCGCTGAAGGAACAGGGCTGGAAGGCGGACCGCTGGTGCTCGACACTCAGGACGGATGCATATCTTTATCTGTGCGGCTGGAATCGTTCGTAGACAATACAGTGGTGGTAACGGCTATTGGAAACGATCCTTTGTCGAATCCGGTCCATCGCATCGCTGCCGACGGTGAAGAGCTTTGGCTGCCTCAAGTAGTGGCCGATGACGTAGGTGCGGGTAACGTGCACATGCTCCGGTCGATGCTCGACGGTGACGCACTGGTTGCTTCACAAGTTGGTACGTCAGTCGTCGTTGGGCGTTATACAGCCGACGGTTCCCGTGCGTGGAATCCACCGGTCGTGTTTACCACGGGTGGCGGATCAAACATGCGTATTTTCGCCGTCGAGCCCGACGGTGCGAACGGTACTTACGTGCTGTGGGATTCGCCCGGAACCTATACGCGACGCATTTATGCGATGCGTATAGCGGCCGACGGCGTGCAGGCGTGGGAAGCGCCAACGCTCATGATTAACATACCTCCTGGATCGTCGCGTCATACGGACCCGGTTGCAATGGCAGACGGCTTGGGCGGTCTTGTTCTGGTGTGGACCCAAGGCGCTGAGCAAGGCAACACGCCCGTGCCGCTGCGAATGCAGCGTCTTTTGCCTGACGGCACAATGTTCTTTGATATGTCAGGCTCCCGAATTTCAACATCAGGTAGTAGACAGTTTGATGCACAAATCCGCCAGCGAGTACCAGGCGGTGACGTTTACGTTGTTTGGCGGAACGGTCCGTTTGACAATCAAGAGGTTCGCGCACAGCGTATGACGCTAAACGGGCAGCGCGCATGGGCCGATGAGGGACTTTTGGTAGCGCCACTTGTCAGTTCGGCCAGCGCGTTTTCGTTTGATTGGCTAAACGCAGACACGCTCGGTATTGCTGTCACCAAGACACTGGTTGACTCTAACGACTCGAGCGTAAGACTTCATCGTGTCGGTAAGACCGGTATTCTGGAGCCTGAGGGCTGGCCTATTTCAGATTCTACGCCGGCACGTTCGGTCGCCACGGCCGCGTTGGAAGGGGCTCTTGCGGTTGTGTGGCTTCGTGACGGAGACAGTAACCTCAACGAATTTGTCGCCCAGCGAATTAACGATAACGGGACACTGGGTGTAGTCGACACGGATGGGGATGGCGTATCAGACGTTGCAGACAACTGTACGGCGGTTGCCAACTCCAGCCAGACTGATACTGACGCCGATGGCATCGGTAATTCCTGTGATCCCGATTTTAATAATGATTGTGCGGTAAATTTCATCGACTACGTTGAACTGACCGAAGCGTTCTTAAGTACCGCCAGCCCTCTGTACGATTTGAACAGCGACGGCGTAGTGAATTTCATTGATGTTTCTATTTTTCAGAGTTTCTTCCTCTTGCCACCGGGACCGAGTGGCTTGGCGGGTGAATGCGGTTCTTAGCTACGCAATAGCGGCCTTTTGTACGCTTCGCTACACATAAGCGTGTTCGTCTGGATACCAGAAAGTCTGCCTGCCCACGACTAACGGATCCGTTTGGGCTAGACTGAAAGCATGTACCGGAAATCAGTTCTCACAATATTATGTCTGCTCGCCGTGTTTTCGGCGGCGAGTGGCTACCTCGACAACGTGGGTGAAGACACCGCGGAGAAAGCGTTTCAGCGAGCTTTGTTTACGTTCGCCGTCGCCCGGTCACTGGACGGAGTGATTTCGGTAGCACAGGGGACAGAAGTAGCTATTGAACCAGCGGGTGTTGGGGTTAACTTCACCGTTGGCCAAGTTCTTGATCCGATAAACGATTTAGTTGAGCGATTTTCTTCCGTAATGCTGGTTGCGACGAGTGCGCTGGGTTTGCAAAACATCTTGCTCAATATTAGCAAGTGGTGGGGAATGAACCTTTTTCTGTTGCTGTCGGTTGTGCTGTTACTGATTACCCTATGGGTGCCAGCGGCCAGTCACTGGAACAAGGTTGCACTTCGGCTCGCGCTCATGTCTATCGCTATTCGCTTCGCATTGCCGTTAATTGTTATCTGTACTAGCCTCGTGTTTAATACGTTTTTAGAAAAAGAACACAACGCCGCTACGCTCGCTCTTGAGGCGACAAGTGTTGATATTGCCGAAATAAGCGAACAGACCAAGCCGCCGAGGCCTCAGGCTGATCAGTCTTTTCGCGACAAGATAGGTACGTTTCTCGACGATTCTCTCGATCGCGTTAACGTCGGTGAAAAACTCGAACAGTTCCGTGACCGCCTGTCGAATGCAAGCGAGCACATCGTTAACCTGATTGTCATTTTCGTGCTGCAAACGATTATAGTGCCGATCATGTTTCTTTACTTGCTGGTAAACGGACTAAAAGCGTTAGGCTCACGAGCCTTGAGTTAGCCTTGCAGTATGCTTGGTGTTATGAACGATGACGTCGCGATATGAAATGTAACCCGAATAAGAGCGCGCCTACGCGCTACATCAAATAATTAGAAAAAGGTCGCATGCCATGAAGCTGGAAATCACTCAAGAAATTATTGAAACGAGAAACTCAGTCAGTCTATTTTGGTTGATGCTGCTGGTTTTTAGCGTGACGGTGTTCGCGCAGCTTGCTTACGCAGGTGAGAACATTTGGACTACGCAAGGTCTCAACGAAGGTCAGGTGACCTGGGTGAAAATTGCACCCAGCGATTCTTCTATTGTTTATAGTTCGACACTGTCGGGGCTACATCGCAGTTCGGACGGCGGCGTCACGTGGCAGGTTGTGAATTCGAGCTCTTTGGGTGGTGGTGGCAGAAATCTTTTTGTTAGCCCGACCGACAGTAACTTGCTGATGAGGGCCAGTTCCAGTCGCGCCTTTGTTATAAGCGAGAACGGCGGTGCCGATTGGGAGGTACGAACTGAAGGCCTGCCTGTTGAGCCTGGCGGATTTATCGATGGGAGTGACTTCGGCGCAATGGCAGCCAATGGCGACTATTATTACGCATCGCGAACCGGTGGATTATGGGTGACGTCGGATGCGGGGGGAACCTGGGTCGCCGCAAATGCCGGCTTGCCGCAAACTGCAAGCGGTGGGTTGGATCGTACTCGAATTCTTGCGATTGCGCCTAGTGACCCAAGCACCATGATCGTTGATCTGTCTGAGAACGGTATTTACTACACGGCGGATGGTGGCACTACGTGGCAGCCGACGTCGGTTGATACTGAGTTTGCACAAGCCCCCACCCAGATTGCGATAGACCCGTTTGATAAGAATCACGCCATTCTTGTGGCAGGGTCCGTAACTTTTTCTACTTCAAGTCCAATTTATCAAACGTTTGACGGTGGCAGCACCTGGTCTGAAATAAGCAGCTTTCCTCATTCAGCCGGTACCGCAGTGGCCTTTGATCACAGTACTCAAGGACGTGTTTTCGTCGGGTACGGCCAATTACAAGCCGGTGAAGGAATCACTCGCTCCGACGACGGCGGGCTTACCTGGACGAGCGAGCCGCCTTTCAGTAGTAGTGACGGCGGCGCCGTAACGGTCATTGAAACATCGACAAACTCGGATGGCATTGTCATGTTTGCGTCGCAGCTCGGTGTAAATAAGAGAACGAATGCCCAGACGGAGTGGCAGCTCAACAATACCGGATTGCTAAATGGCGTTGGTCGCGAGAGAACGTTTGAAGTGTCTCCTGAAGTATCCGGTCTTGTTTACGCAGCCACAATCGATAACTTGCATGTCAGCAATGACGGCGCTAAAAGCTGGCAGCGAGCCGGTGAAATTGATACGGGTAGTATTTTTGGCCGGCGTATAAGGACAGGATCTATCGACCCGAGCGTACCTTCATCAATGTATATAGTGACCCAATTTAATGACGTACTGCGTTATTCGCCAGACAGTAATGGTGGCGCCTGGCAATTCATCGGGACTCCTCCACTAAGCTTGCCCACTGAAATCTTGGTCGTGCCGGGTTCACCGAATACGGTCTATGTAAGCGATCAGTCAAACAGGTTGGCACGAAAGCAGGAAAACGGCGGCAGCTGGGAGCTTCTCGACACGGGCGCTACCGATACAATCGTGGATATGGCATATATGCCTGGTAATCCTGATGTGATTATTGCGGGATATCGAGATACTCTGATTCGCACTCAGGATGCCGGCGATACGTGGACAGAAGTTTTGTCGCTTTCTGGAGGTTTCTTTTTTCCGTTTTTTATTCGCTATGACCCGTTCGACTCTAATCACATTATCGTCAGTTCGGATTTTGGCGACACGCTGGTTTATCGCAGCCTCGATGGAGGTCTGACCTTCACCGAATGGACTGATACCGCGAATGCGGAGTTCAGGCAGGCCGGCGCATTCGCTTTCGATCGGCAGTACGAAGGTGTGCTCTATCAATCAGGAACGCTTGTTGAAGGCCCTTGGCGTACTCTGGACGCTGGCCAGACCTGGCATGAAATTAATGCCCGCGATAACGTCGCTCTGGGCGAGTTAAACTGGAACTCACCAAGAATCGAACCTGACCCGGTGGACTCTTCTCTTGTTTACGCGGGCACCGCCGCAGGTGTTGCTCAGTACACGCTTGTACGCGACCTGGCCGCAACACTGTCAACAGACTCCACGGTGGTAGCACAAGACGAGCTGGTTAATTACGTCGTAGAAGTAGTTAATCAGAGCGAGGATACCGCTGGGAAGCTGGTTGCGACGATGACTCTTCCTGTTACCGCGAGCGTTGTCACTCTCGGTGACGACTGCGTCAATGAGCTTCAAACAGTCACCTGTTTGCGTACCCAGCTCGAAGGCAATGGTAGCTGGATAATTGAACTTGTGGTTTCGACACTGGATCTTGGTCCTTTGGTTGTGGAGACCAGCGTTGAGTCTCTCGAGCGAGAGGTGAGTCCGGCCGACAACGTAGACTCCAATGCTTCCGTCGTTGTTGTCATTGCGGATGCCGACAACGACTCTGTTGCTGACACGGTCGACAACTGTGTTACCACAGCCAATCCGGATCAAACCGACACGGATCAGGACGGATACGGAAACGCGTGCGACGCTGATTTCGACAACAGCTGCGTGGTTAATTTTCTGGACCTCGTTTTGTTCAGCAATGCTTTTCAAAGCACAGACCCGCTCTACGACCTGAATGCGGATGGCGCAGTTAACTTTCTTGATTTCGTGGTGGTCCGTGACCAGTTCTTGCAACCTCCGGGCTCTGGGAATGAAACAGGAATTTGTTCAGTTAATTAAATAAGGCTGGGTCGAATTCATTTGCTGGTCACCGCCGCAGACCAGATTGTGATGCGCATTGAAAAGCTGAGAAGCCGCTCGTTTTTTGAGCGTCAAACGAGCTCGGAGGGTGGGGTGACGTTATGTCGTCATTCGCCCTCGAGCCGCTCGATAAAACATAATGTTCTAAGCCGCGGACGCGTAAATCAAGGTGTTATGAACCAAAACAACCTTATCCCTCGTTTGTAATTGACAACGTTGTCATGAGAGGTTATAAAAACGGTTAGATTTTAGAACAACAATATCTTTCTAGGGGATCAATACAATGCAAAGCCGATTACACACACGTGTGCTGGCCTTTATAGCCGCATCTTTATTGTCCACGGCCAGTATGGCGAGTGGATTGAGTACGTACAACGAAGACTTTGACGGTCTGGATATAGCCGGTTCCGAAATTGGTTCAGGTTGGATTTTCTTTAATAACGTTTTCGAAGAAGAGTTCTTCTTGTTCAACTACAGCGGTGCTGCACCGAACGGTCCTCAAATCTCGGCTCTTGTCGACGATCAGCGTGACCCTGATACTCAGCAGCTGTCTATTTACAGCGACTACAACTGCTGTGCACCGGACTCTGGACACCAAAGTGAGCTGGGCGCTGTTGAGACCAACGTGTTTCGTGAGCAAACTGTTCTAGCCTGCAACATAGGCCAGACCTGGACGTTCTCTTTTGACGCCAAGCGCGGCAACCTTGAGGGTGGCTCCATCGCGACAGCGTTTCTGAAGGTTATCGATCCGAACACCGGATTTTCTACAACCTTCGAAGTCACTGAAGACATGACCGCCATTCCAACCGAAGACTGGACTAGCTACACGCTTGAAGTTCCTGTCGGTGACTGGGACGGTCAGCTTCTGCAGTTTGGTTTTAAAACTCTGGCTAGTAACTTTGAAGCCTCAGGCGTTTTTTATGACAACGTCAGCTTTGACGGTGCCGGCGCAGGCATTTGCCCGTTCAGCGACGACTTTGAGTCATACAATGACACCGTAGGAACCGTTCTTGGTGATGCTGGCTACCTCGTATTCGCTTCTGTATCAGACCCTGTCGATGGCTTCCTGTTCGGTTACGGTCCTTTCCCTGCTCCAAACCAGACCGGCGGTTTTTCCGGCGTATCAGTTGGCGAGGGTGGTCCTGATCAAGGCAACCAGCAGCTAAACACATTCAGCGATTACAACAACGTAACATCTCACACCAACGGCGAGCTGATTGAGTCAATCGTTTACCGTGAGCAGACAGTTGGGGCTGCAAACGTTGGCGAGACATGGACTTTCACGTTCGACGCTAAATTGGGCAACCTTGTTGCACCAACTACTGCCAAAGCGTTCATCAAGACAATTGATCCTGCGAACGGCTTTGCGACAACCAATGAAATCGCGCAAGACACAACAAGCACTCCGGCTACATGGCAGGGTTACACGTTGTCTTTGACGATCGACGCCGGTCTGGTTGGTCAGCTGATTCAGATTGGTTTCTCAAACACAGCTACAAGCTTTAACCCATCTGGTGTCTTCTACGACAACATCAACTTTGACCTTGGCGCAGAAATTGACACAGACGGCGACGGCGTTGGCGACAGCATGGACAACTGCACCCTTGTTGTTAATGCGGCCCAGCGTGACACCAACGGTGACGGTTTCGGTAACGCATGTGACCCTGACCTCGACAACAACGGCGTAGTTAACTTCGCTGACATTGGCGCATGGGTACCGTTCTTCAACACCGCTTGCGGTGATGTAGATCAGGACTTCGACGGCAGCGGTTCTTGTAACTTTGCTGACTACTCGTTGTTCCCGCAGTACTTCCTGATGCCACCAGGACCAAGTGGAGTTGCCCCTTAATCGGGTAATTCGACTAGCAAAATGAAAAGGCCCCGCGGTTGCGGGGCCTTTTTTTTGTCTGCAGTAAGTGTTGGTTGATCTTTACGAAAGAACGAATGTAAGTCTAGCTCTTTGGTACCCGAACGGATGTGGCCACAATCTCGTACGTAAAGCCGCTCTTGACGCTACCTTTCTCACCGAGATCTTTAGAGAAGTGCTTGGCTTCTTCAGGCGAAACTTCGTGCTG
>JBGCFV010000004.1:0-41981 GCA_045107075.1 Gammaproteobacteria bacterium | reverse complement strand
GGTTGTCAATAGACTCGAGTGTTCGTTTTCGTCATGCTCGTAATGAATTAGCAAGCATCTGCGTAATCGACGGTTTTCAGCTAATACTTTAGAGTTAACTTTGGCAACGAAGAAAAAAGAAATTTCTTCGCTCAAGACCCTTCTACTCAGGTAAAGGGAGTGTGTCTGGCAAATCATAGAGGTCACAATGTGGTCACAATGTGGTCACAATTTGGTCACGCACGGCACCATCAAATCCTAACTCAATCATAACCAATTGAAATCATTGGTGCCCCGACCATGATTCGAACATGGGACCTTCCGCTTAGGAGGCGGACGCTCTATCCAGCTGAGCTACCGGGGCATTGCTATTATTTTGATACCGTAGTCTAACCCCAACGGCGAGCGATTTCTGCCCCTTCAACACTCAAAACTAAAAAAGCCGTGTGCAATCGCTGTTCCCTCTTAGAAATTTGTATTTCCAAGCCGCTATTTTCATTCAGCAAGAACGGCCATGCGCCTGCTACGACCACAGCAGGGTGTGATCACAAGCCAGGCGTTGACAAAAAATACTCAGCAAGTATCGACAAATCCAGAAAGTTTACCGCACCGTCAGAATTGAAATCAGCGTCGAGATCAGAGCTGAAAATACGCTCAACAAACAGCGTAAGGTCAAGAAAGTTTACCACTCCGTCGTTATTTAAATCGGGGTCGCAACGATTACCGAAACCGTCGCCGTCGGTGTCGTTTTGCTCAGAATTGGCCACTGCCGGACAATTATCCACCGAGTCAATAACGCCGTCGTTGTCGGTATCGACCGCGGTTACAACGCTTAGTGTCGGCACCAGAAACCCTGCGCTGCTCTCTTTGGATGCAAACGAAACAACGTTGTTAGCCAAACTCTCTCGAATAATAATGAGAGTAACCTGACCATCGGTGTCGATATTGATAAGCTCTGCAAGCTGTTGGCTTGCAAAGAACCCTACAGCCTCACGACGCCCTTCTGTCAACGTAAACTCACCAACCAGAATACTTAACGAATCGTCCACCGTACTGTTCGTGTTTAAATTGCCTGGCGCATTATTAAAATTAATCTCTCCGGCCAGTGCCGCGTCGCCAGACTGTGTTCCTTCAAGCCAGCTTTCATCAAGACGGCCGACGCCGTAATCGGTGGCCTCAAGTAGTCCGTACACGCGATACGTCCAGGCGTCTATGAGGCCTGTGTTTGTCGTCGAGAGCTCAATCTCAAGACCCGCGACAGAGACGTCTTCGCCGGACAGTAAACCGGTGTCGAAGCGAAGGTAGGTTTTGGAGGAAAATTGCGATGGACGGTTGGCCGCGGTCAATGCGTCCGACCCGCCAAAGTTTCCTTCGCGATTGCCAATTGGACCTAGTACACGGGCGTCCGCCCCCCGGCCATCAGCAGTGGTAATGCTCTGATCGTAGACGACAACGGTGACAGTGTCGCTCGTCGACAACTCGCCATCGTTGGCGGTAAGCTCGAACTCGTAAACACCAGACTGTGAAAAACTGACGCTTGTCTGTCGTTGGCTTGGCGCACTAATTTCTACCGTCGAAGGTCCACTTAGCTGTTGCCAAAGAACGGGTACGCGACACACTGCATCTGGAAGACCGTCGTCGTTAATCTCGCCCTCTAGCAAGACTGTGTTTTCCTGCCCAAGTAGAAACGACCGATTCTCACCGGCCTCCACGGTTGGCGCAGCGTTTGCACCGTCGGGCACATACGCAACGTAAAGCGGCGCACCAAACCCGCCGACGCCGTTTGGCACGTCCGTGTTTTGAAGCTCTGAGGTTACCGCACCACGCGTTTCCGAAAAAGGGACTTCATAGGGAGCAGATATAAAATTCGTTTCTCGGACACCTGCAATGGACGCAGCAGAATCAGTAGTCACGAAAGCAGGATCGTTGGTGGTTGGTACGGTTGTATACAACATTCCACCAAGCACTTCGGTTCTTCCTCCGTTTATTGTTTCAATTACCGTCCCGCGCTTTTCCGTTTTGATGCCTAGAATCCAAAGATCCGATCCGTCGTTTATGATGTTTGTGCCGTCTTGCTCGGTGTTCAACTGCCGCGCCCATACGTTCTGCTGCGTGAACCGGTAAGGTCCGCCTACCGTATCGTTCATAAATACGTCACCTGCTCCGGCTGAAGACGTGTAGCGAACTCGCGTGCTTGAGAGAATGACTGTTCGTTGACTTGTGTGTTGAATGCCACCAGCGAACGCCTGAAAACGTTCAATAATTATCGGCTCGCCCGTATCACTCACCATGAAACGGCCTTCTCCCGATATTCGGCCCTCAGTTCCGATAATTCGTCTTACGTGCGACGGCACATTAACGTCACCGTTCATTCGATACGTGTTCGGGAACTGGCCGCTAGCCGGCACAAATACCGTTGCCTCGCCAGAGTTTAACGCAGCCTGTATGGCCGCCGTATCGTCACCACCCACCGTGTCGCTTTGAGCTCCAAAGTCATCAATATTTACCCAGTCAACCAGAGGATCGCCCCACGGCACCAACGGCGCTTCGGCTACAGGCAGGTTAAGTGAGTGGGTCAGGTTGTCGCAGGTTCTAAGCACAGGATCCGACACAAACTCGTCAACAAGTGGACCATCAAGCTTATTTACTCCCGTGGTGCCGTTGAGCAGAAAGGTTACTGCGTTGCCGTAGCCCTCTGTGGTTACGTTACGCGCGAAAAGTCCTGACCCGTAAATAATGGCCGAAGCGTTTTCGGCACCTGGTGTCCCTGTGAGCGTTGAATCGATAAGCGTTGCGTAACTACCCTGATTAAACATGTAAAGAGCAGGCACAGCGTTTTCACTGACCAACCCTCGAATGGATACGCTTTGTTGAAGATTACGCATGCCGTACGTGCGCTGGTTACGGAGCGTCAAGTGCTCAAACGTTAGGCTGTTCACATTAAAATTGACGTCAACGCCGACATCAAAACCTTCCACGACCACATTGCGAACGAGTAAAGGGCCAATTTCGGGAGAGTATCGAAAGTCGATTCCGCGGACTCCCGTATTATCACCGTCTACAATACGAACGTTAAATATTCCGCCTTGGTTATTTGCCTTGAACTGCATGCCAATGGCGCCGCTGTTTCCAACGCCCGTATGCAGCGTTAAGTCGCGCACAGCGTTTCTAAAACGTTGCGCTGTTCCGGTTCCGGTCCACAGCATTGCGCGGGGATTTAGAGAATCTGTGTACCCTTGCGAACCGTCCATTAGCCTGATGACCGTATTGTCTGTGCTTTGACCCTGCAAGATCGTATAGCGCCAGTCTTGCTCAGTACCCGTTCCGCCGTTTGGTGCCGCTGGCCAATCGAGCCTGTCGCTAATATCGTAAACGCCGTCAGGCAAGTAAATAATAAAGTTGCCGTCTGGATGGTCTGCCAGTGCTTGTGATAACGCTTGAGTGTCGTCTTGACCGTCATCCGGCACGGCCAAATAGGGAGTTGCGGTAACGTCTACAACATTTGCCCCTGGTGGGAAGACCACCGACTGCCCATTCGAAGGAACTGTTGCCAGTGCTCCAAGACTCACGATGAAAAGGCACTTGCACAATGCGGCTACCTTGGACGTTCTGGTCAGTATCATTATTGCAATCCTCAAACGCGGCACAGTCTGCAACGTTAGGAATACTGTGCGAAAGGTGGAAGTGGCCGTAAGGATACAGTAGCGCCGAGAAGTACATTCTAAAACCGTGGAAACTTAGAAACCTTCCTCATGACCATGACATGCAGTCTTATCTCTACGATTAAATTCACGCTTGCGTCAAAACCAAAAGCTCCACAAGATTTATCGCGGGTAGTAGACGGCCTGGCTAGTCACGGCGCAAATTGGCAAGATCATCTGGACTTAAGCGGTAACGAATCACGTTGCCTTCGTGAAGACCATTGAACTCTTGCCCTACGTACTTAACGACATCTTGCCGATCAGCTTCGGGGATATTCGCCTTCGCCGCCATGGTTATAACGTTACCTTCATGGAATTGCTTCCAATCCAGAACGCATTGGCGAACAGCCTGTCGCACAAAATCACGGTACGCCAAGGCGGCCTTGTCTGGCGTTTCCACTTCTGCTCGAATCGCTTTGTAATTCTGAACCGAAGCCAAATAGGCATCGATAAAGGCTTCTTTAAGAAGCGAAACGTTATTTAGCTCGTAGACCCCTAGTAACCCATCGATATAGTCACGATCATTCATTGCAAAAAATGATATCGGCGCGAGGTCTGCTTTGAGCAGCGGAATGTTTGAAGCCACTCGCGAGGTTCGTTTATTTACGTCGTCAAATGCCTGAAGATACGGTATGTGAACAAGGATAAAGAATGACTGTTCGAACGGTTCTGATATTGCCGCGGCTTTTTGCATGACAATGTCAAACTCTTCTTCTATTTGAACTTGATCTTCGAGCGGCGTGTAGCTTGAAGCACCTATACCAGCCGGCATGCGCCGAAGCCGCCCGGCCATGGCGGGATCGATGAGTAGACCGTCAGACAGCAGCGCGTGGACGTTACAAATATCCTGGCGGCAGATGGTAATGTCGTCGATACTATCAACCAGGTACTGAATGGCTTCCTTGTGATTAAGGATCATCAGCGCCTCTTTTCGATCTTTCCCGGTCGCCTCTTCACCAAATCGGATCAAACGTTCGGTGTCCAAAATGCTGTACGTGTTTCCTTCCATACGCGAGGAGGCCCATGAAAGATCCACCAGAAGCTTCTCTAGTATTTGACGTGCATAGGTCCCAGCCGGGAGCGGCCCAGATACTGGTGTACCGGCTTCTCGTAGGGTGCTGCGTTCCGTTTCATCCAAATAATAAGTATTCCCCGGTAGGTAGTTATCCAGGAATTCCTTGTTATAGCTCGCTGGTTTTCTCCTGTTGTAAGGAACCGCCATATGGGCGCGAACAACCGGCACCCCGGCCAGGCTGTAACCAGTAGCTCGGCTTTTGCCAGTAACCTCTAGCTTCTTTTCCTCTAATAACCTCTTAAGCGCACGCCAAACCGTCGTTTCACTTACGTCACGCGCTGCATTGCGACGGATATCCTCCCGTCTCGCACCGGGATGGTCCGCTATGTAGGCCAGTATGTCTTCAGTCAGTGGCATGCAACGAATAGCTCCTATATATGAAATGAATAAATATATAATTTATAAGTATATTTATGCTTTGTCAAAGTTTCATTTCAAAAAATTTGAAACGTAGTTGTAAACCAGTGCGCAACGAGACTGAGTATCGAAAAGACGCCTATCAAATTGTTTTAATTGGCTATTTGAGAACGTAACGGAAATCGTTGCATAACAATTGAAACGAAAGGGACTGCAATCCAAATCTCGTTATAATTCGGGTTTGGTTCGGGCACTCGAATTTCTCGACCGCCCTCGGGAGTAACAGGGGACAGACCACGGTTCTGCCAAAGTTGGAAAACGAGGGCAATTTGCTAGAACCGTGGTCTCCATTACTCAGAAGGCGGACGCTCTTTCCAGCTGAGCTGCCGGGGCTTATTTAGAAATACGCGATTATTAATCTGACGCCTATCGCGCCACGACCAAACCGATATTCAATTCTTACCAGGAACCGCTACGGTCCCTTCACGTCTTGGATCCGCAGCACCCTGAAGCGAGTCATCTCCAATCACGATAATGTGCAGCCCGGAGTTCTCACCCTGGCGTTCCTGCACGTTGTAACCTCTGACCTTCAAATCGTCAGCTATTGTCTGCCCAGGCTCTACCGATACTTCAACGCGTACCTTTTCACCACGGGCAATGATGTTCGCGTGGTCAACCGCTTCCTGTGCCGAAAGACCCCAGTCAAGAACTCCGACGATAGATTTGGCTACGTATGCCGGTATGGAGTTACCACCCGGTGACCCCGTGATCATTAACAACTCTCCGTCAGCGTCAAACACCATGCTGGGTGACATTGAGGAACGCGGTCGTCTACCGGGAGCGATAGCATTGGCCGGGCGTGGACCGTCAGGCGATACTTTACGAGCAAAATCGGTGAGTTCGTTGTTGAGCAAAAAGCCGGCTGCCCAACGCGACGAACCAAACGGCGCTTCTACCGTAGCGGTTAACGACACCGCATTACCCTCTGCGTCAATGATCGACAGGTGTGTCGTTCCGGAGGCCTCTTCAGTTGTGTCCTCAGCCCAGAGTGCCAAGGTAGATTTGTGATGCAGAACAAGCCCCGGATCACCCGGTGTCGGAACAGCACCCGGTGCTATGCGCTGCGTAGCACGGTGCTTTAAATACTCAGGGTTCAACAAATCATTAATAGGCACATCCACTTCATCGGGGTCGCCGAAGTAGTGATCACGGTCGGCGTACGCCAGACGTTGAGCGTCAACAAATGCCGCTACTTTGTCGCTGTGGGTTTTTGCTCCGACTTTTAAATGATCGTACAAACCGGCAATCATGATTTGAGCGCCACCGGATGAAGGTGGTGAAGTCGTGCAAATGCTCATGTCACGAAAGTCACCGCAAATGACCGGCCGCTTGACCGGCTTGTAGGCCGCAATGTCTTCGACGGTAAGCGTTCCGGCGTTGGGCTCGGCCTGCGCCGCTGCGGCCATCGCTTCGGCAATTTCACCACGGTAAAACGCGTCAATGCCTTCAGCACCAATTCGGGTCAGCGTATTGGCGTACTCCGGGTTCTTTAACAGGTGCCCTGCTTCAAGTGGTTTACCACCCGGGAAAAAATACGCCGCTGTCGGCGGGTTTATGGCAAGACGACCGCGGGCCGCTACTCGGGGCAGGAAACCGGCCAGACGAGGTGACACTTCAAAACCATCGGTAGCAAGCTCAATAGCCGGCTTGAACAAATCGGCCCAGGGTAATTTACCGTGCTGATCGTGAGCGCTCTTGTACATGGCTACGGCACCCGGCACTCCAACGGCAATGCCGCTTTGCCAAGCTTCAAAGAAGTTCATCACTTCGCCGTCTTTCATAAACATGTCAACAGTAGCGCCAGCCGGAGCGACCTCGCGCCCTTCGTGAAAGGTGAGTTCCTCACCGTCTCGTTCAAAGACAAGCATGAAGCCACCGCCACCTAAACCTGAACTCTGTGGCTCTACCAGACCCAAAACCGCATGCGCAGCAATGGCCGCATCAACCGCGTGACCGCCCTTTTCCAACATGTCAACGGCCGCCGCGACCGCATGAGGATTAGCGGCAGTAGCCATCCACCCTTTGCTCCAAGCGCCCTTTTTCTGCATGACGTCAGCCGCAGGCGGTGCCGTTTCAGGTGGCTGAACGGAAGGAGAGCAGCCTAAAACAAGGAATAAGGCAGATAAGAAAAAAGTGTGTTTCATGGGAACATTCCAGCCGGCAGGCATAGGTCATTGGGACCGGTCGAATATACATCAAGACACGACCAGCGATAAGCTCACCGACCAAAAAAAGGCCAAAAGCCGATAATTACATGCCACCTAATTGAACCGATCCGCTCATTTGCCAGGCAGGTGCTGGCTTTCCGCTTTGTTCGTGCTACAGCTGATTGATGCTAGAAAAAACGCAGCGTCTCGGTAGACCGCAGCTGGCGCTTTACTCTATTGCCTGCTGCGCAGACTGCCGCCGCATTTTCAATTCCTTAACGAATACCTTGTCTCCCCCTTCAACGTTGGACACAAACAGCATGAAATCGGTGCCATCCTTGCGGGTTATTGTGACAATTGTGTTCTCTAATACGCTCTCCGCGAACTGCACGTCCACTTCTTCAATGTCTGTAAACGTCGCAACCTCAGACAGAAAGCCTTCGTTTTCATCCTCCTAGTAGGAAAACACGCGTTCATTGGTAAATCCATTGCCATCGGTTTTGATACTGAGAAATGCGTCGCTGTAGAAATACTGAATACGTTCTCTTGGCGGTATTATTTTTTGACGGTAGAGGAACTTTAAATCATGCTCCAATAGACCGGACTGAGTGACCACCGCGTCACTTGGAAACAAACGTGACTCGTTGACTGTCACTAAAAACACAAGCGGCAATGAGAGGAGCACAGCTACAACATGACGCGCCCGAAACCTGGAGTTAAAATGATAAGCCTCGGGAGCCTCTTGGTTACGCAATCGTATGTATTGCACGAACGGTACAAGAAGCAGCGGCGCTAACACGTACAAGTAAACAAGTAACCCGTGATCGAATACATTAACAACAATAGACAACGCAATGTAGCCCGCTGCAACTAGCACCGCCAAACCAACCGCCAGAACTCGATTGGCCGCGTATGTTTCCTCACTGTCTTTCTTTAACGCCAGAAATAACGGATACACCCAGGCAGGACTGAAAACGGCTCGCCAAAACGGCATGATCGGCGCATTCGTTTCAAGCTTCACAGCCTTCCAGTTACGATACATCCAATACGAAATGTAAATCCCGAACGAAACTACCGACAACAAGACAAATTTCCACACGGCAATTGGATAAAACCTGGAACCCGGAAAATTGGGCCGATCTCGTGACTCTAGCTGCCAGCTGACCAGGACAAACGCGACACCCAGCAAGAAAGCCCAGCAAGCAATCCAGAACCAATTTGACTGCAGCCGTTCTAGTAAACTGCTCTCCCCCTGCTCCTCAGCTACCGACGCTGCCGCGGCTCCTATGCCTTTATCTATTCCGTAAGAGCTGTTTTCGTATACAGCGTTGCGCGCTTTCAAATACTCTGCAACGCGCTCTTGCGGCACGTGATCTGTCTTGGCTTCGTATTCATAGTGCAACGTCAGCACATCATCGACAAACGTTTCGGTAGAAATAAATGAAAAGAAATCGTTGTCTTCTTTAAACTCATCAGAATCAAATTCCCAATCGTCTTCTTCAAACGCAAGCTCAATCGTGTGCTTCAAGTTATTCGGATAGCCGAGTTTCAGCGGCCCGTTTCGCTTCGATTGCTCAGGTTCAAAAACAGCATTGCGAATGTCAGTCGAGTAGAAGTCGGCCTCTAACTTGTCGTCGTCTTTGATCCAAAATGGAAATATCGAATAGCTCTCGTCAATGGTCAGCACACCTGTGACGTTGTTGTTCTCAACAACCAGCTCATCCGACATTTTGAGCCCCGCATAAGCGCGCTGATAATATTCTTCGTAGTCGGTTGCAACGCCGTTCTTTCCATCGCGCTCCAGCTGCCAGAGTTTCCTGATGGCATCGTAGCCTTTGTACTGGGTACTGACCGTATAGACCACAGCGGAATCGTCTGATGCCGGGATCTCGTATTTTTCTACCACTTTTTCGAAAGGCCGATTTCCAGACTGCTGCATGGCAGACAGCTGATTAACACCGTCTTTCAACACGAGAGCGTACCCGTAGTCTGGCTGATATAAATTTGCCAAATCACCTTCTTTATTACTCAAAGTTGGGTCTAACCAGTACTCTTTCCCGTCCAGTTCAATCCAGACCAGGACGTGATCAAACAGATTGAGGCTTACCGGCTGCTTCGCCAGCAACTTGGTTCTGCGAGTGTCCACCAACGCCGGATGCGCCTCGATGTTGAGCGCTTTCAATATTGAAATGAAAAGGGTGGTTTTGTCTTTACAGTCGCCATACTTGAGCGTCAAGGTTTCTTGCGGAGCAGTTGGCAAATGTGAGTTCCGCCCCATCTCCAGACCCACATAGCGGACCGTTTCTTGAGTGTATTTCAGAGCGGCGGCGACCTGCTCAGCTTCAGACTTCGCGGTGCGTTTAATGTCGTCGGCCACTTCTCTTACTGCGGAATGCACCGGACTGAACTGATACATAGGCCGCGCCCAGTCGACGACTTCTCGCCACTCGTCCAGCTCGTTGAAATAAACGCTGCCATACGGGTCGTACCAACCCGGTGTTTCGCTTGGCACATCGAGCGCGTCTATGTTTTCTAACGTAATCTCATATTCCGTGTACGCACCCAACTGTTTCTTTGAAACAGGCGGTTCAGTATTTCGAAAATCGACCTGTAGCGGAGTCGCCTTACCCCACAGAACCCGGACGTTCTGGTTAAAGACCGGGTCTGCCCAGTTTAAGCTGCGAGCGTATGAAAAAAGATTCTTGTAGACCGGATTAGAACCTAAACGCGTATAGCTGTAGTCCAGCGTATCGCCGACCTGAACGTCGTCGAGGAGAATGTTAAGCGTTAAACGTCCATTGTATATTTGCTTGTCAAGTTCGGTTTCCCGACTGAATACCGATATTTTAGCCTCACTCAGTCGGTCCATTCGCTTGCCGTTACGGACCACGTCCAATGAGTTAAGCACGAGCTTTTGATACAGCGGGTCAAACGAAATATTAATTTGACAACTGGCTTCGACGCCCGTTTGATTAGTGATGGTTTCAATGTAACGCTTATAAACAGCCTTGGAGCCGTCTTTGTCTACTTTTATCTGTTCATCCAGAAGCTGATAGAAAATCCCGTTTCTGACTTCATCAATCGGAATGTTCTCGACACTGGCAGGTGCTCGCACGTTCACCCAGTCAGACACGGGCTCAAGGTGCAAATGCTCGCTGGTCGTCGACTGTTGAGCGGAGACCTTTACTACCCCCGCAAATAAGATCATTAAGAGGAATAGGAGTGTTAACTCAAAATGGGTTGATTAAGTGTCGCAACGAGCAGTCCTTTGTAATTGTTTGAGCGATTCTACGGCTTGAGGCCTGGCTTGCTCAGCGCTTTGGGCGGAACTCTCTTGGCAGCTGAGCTGAAGTGTTGCGATTACCTGTTCGCACCGCATCAGTCTACCTGCTTGGACCAAACAACTAAACCGCGGTAGCAAGCCCGTGTACGGACCCGGATAGGTTTACTTCTAAACTAATGCGTGAATCCGTCGCTACATCTACTGGCCCCTCTACCATCGGACTTCCAGATGACCACCACCGCCGCACCTGCTGCCAAACCTCTGCGCGGACTGTTTTCCAAGGTTTATCACGGCATATTGACTGACAAAGCTCAACTGCCGAGCATGCCGCATGTCGCGCTACGCATAAGGGCCGCCATGCAGCAAAAGAATTTCACCGCCGAAAAAGCAGCGCGGGTGATTGAAGCCGACGCGGGTACATCGGCTTACTTAATCGCCGTTGCCAACAGCGCGTTGTATCGTGGCAGAGTGCCCATTACCAATGTCCAGAACTCTGTATCTCGTTTTGGCATGGAAATCACCCGTAACCTGGTTATGAGCTATGCGCTCCGCGCCATGTTCACCACCCGCTCCCCTGTTCTGGCCCGTCTTCTGCAAAACACATGGCGGGATGGTGCAAGACTGGCCGCTCTTTCATCCATCATGGCCAAGCGCTGTTCGGGCTTTGTGCCAGACCAGGCTATGCTGGGTGGACTACTTCAGGACATTGGCATTCTGCCTCTGCTAAAAGCGCTCGATCACAGTAAACAGTCAATAACAGATCCGAATCGTGTTCTCGCCACAGTCGAATCATACGCCAACAAAGTTGGCCCGGTCCTCCTCGAACATTGGGGATTCGACGAGTCTATCGTTGAGGTGGCCCGCAGCCGCAAAGACTGGCTTCGTGATCCAGCACCCACTGCAGACTTGGCTGATCTTATTCTGGTTGCTCGATTACACGCGGGCGTTGGCACGGCTGAACAGAATACGCAACCGCATATTAATCAGGTGCCGGCCTTCAACAAACTACCACTCGGTGATGTAGGACCCGGAGAAAGCTTGCTGATACTGCAAGAAGCCGAAACGGATGTGCAGGACGTGATGAAAATGCTGGGCGTGTGATTGCATTGGAATTGAAGCAAAACTAACAACAGCCAATAAAACACCGACCATCTGATTGCATTATTTTTAGTTTTGGGTGTTCGTTTTCCCGTGTCTAACCGTGCCGGCAAGAGAGTTAGAGTAGAGAAAGCCGATTGCCCTTGCGTTTTCTTCGCTCAGGCAACCGGCATGTTCTTCGTTACTTGCGGCCGAACCCAACCAGCGACGCTAATCCGCCGAGCATTAACCATAAGGCAGCAGGAACCGGAACTACCGCCGCTACGCTAGCACTGGCATTATCCGCCCAGCTGTATGTAGAGAAACCAACCTCTGACTCCATCAACAGATCTCTTGGATCAAAATCAGTTGTATTGAAGTGGTCAAGTGAAATGGTGTCTCCAAGGAGAGGAACGACAGCACCCGGCCCTGTTTCCATCGCGACTAAATTAAGAGGACCGACCGCGAGAAATGCGCCACCATTTGTTTCGAACGAATTCGAAAACGTAGGGAAATACGTCAAACCGTCGGGGTCAACAAAAACACCGTTGGATGCAGCAACGGTAGCGCCACTAATCGTAATTGAATGACTTATCGAATCTATAGCCGGCAAACCAAACAAGTCTACGTATACCGAAGAGTCGTCAAAGGAAGCGGTAATACTGACTGTCGCCCCATTCAGACCGTTTGTATCTGGCCCACTGACAAGTTCCAGTGTCGTTACAAAGTCGTAGACTATCGTGCCAGCGAATGCCGGGCCCGATGACATAAACAGTATGGTAACGATCAGTCCAGCTTGCACAATTTGGTTTTTGAACATTTTCATATTTATCCCCAGGGTCTTGACTCAAGGTGTATAGAAGTAGTGGGTATTCTGTGTGTATCGATTTATTGTTATTGCGAGTATTTTCTCGTCAACATTCTTATTTATAGATCGAAAGACGTGAGCGGTTTCGTTTGAGTGTAATATTATTTCGCTCAGAGCTTAAAGCATACGCAAGTTAAGGCCAAAACAAAAATTTATGCAGGGTAAAATCGGCACAGGTTTACGCAAAACGGAGCTAAACGCATAATCCACAACTAAATACGTCTTGCTCGCCTATCGGACCAACTACTCGTGTCACATTCGTTGATACCGCTTTATCAGCAATAAACGGACACGCCATATCAGTTATGTTTAATAACTTATTGATGAGAAAGCAGACTCTAGAAAGAGTCTAGCAAGACAGAAAACACCCGGAACAATATCCTGAGCGTGTAAACGCGTGTTCCATGCCGCTACCGTCATCTAAGGCTTTTGATCCCTTCCAGAAAAATATGCGGGAGATGCTTTTCTGTTTCCTGACGAAAGGCCGCTTACGCTTAGTAGAGCATTACCACGATAAATAGTGATCATACATCGCGCCTTCACATAGAGTTACTTATAATTTTAAATTATGACGCCTCTTAGCCATCACGAAATCCTTCGCCACGTTGGACCATTCTCCAAGGCGTCTCGACACGTGGATCTCGAACGCAGCGACAGAGCCGCACGAATTTTGGAATTCAAACCTCTGATTCATTCAGTCTCAGGAAGTACGACAGCTCCATTAACTGAACGCCTCCGCCTGGACTTGAGCCGCTCTACTGCACGGTTGCGGCGCACGGTGACGAACGCCGAGGGTTTAGAGTCTACGCTCAGCGCACGAAACACCGACCTGAGTGTTTTGCTTGAGCGCGTGCTAGCTGTACCCGTTGAGATGCATTTCCAGACTGTATTGGGAACCCCAATTGCAAACAGCTATCGCTGCCCGGACGATTCGACTAAGCCACTCATCCTTCGCGAGTCACGTGCAATTGTTGAAGGCCTTGAAGTGGTGATGGATGCAAGAACCGTTATCGCTGAACCGTTGTCCGTCAAACTCACGCCAATAGACCAATCCGAGCGCGTGTTGCCCAAAGACCTTGTCGCTGTGCTCGGTCATTCATGGACCGTTTTACGCGAGCGCGACGATCACTGGAAGTTTACAGTTCGCGTTCCGGGTCGCGAACCGAAACGTTCGCATGTGGCTCGAAAGCGTTTTGAAAAAACCGTCAGCCACCTAACCCAAGCGCTGGGCAATGCTCCTGATACGTTTCACCACACTTACCGTTTAGCTCGCTGGCTGGTTTGGCTTCGACTTCTTACGCCAATTACCGTAATCGTTTGCATGCTCGGCTCGCTGCCGCTACTCGATCGTTACGTTCTGGATCAGGACGGTGGCATACCGACCCTGGCTCTCGGACTACCAAACGTTCTTATACTAGCCTTCATGTATATCAGCCGGCATGAAATTCCAAGCATGGGCATACCTCCGCTGCCCCGTACGCTAAACTCCAGTGCGTGGGCACCTAAAACAGCTCATGATAAAACGTAATTAAGTACGCGAAAGAAGAACTCTGAAAATGACTGAAACCAACCCGATGAACATTCCGCCGGTATCCATCGCGGCGGCTAAAGCGGCCCTGCTCGCACAATACGCCGTACCGCAACTTCGCCATCGCGCGACCATGCTCTGGGGTACCCGGGGCGTTGGCAAGTCATCTATTGTCCGCCAGGTAGCACAGGAGTTGGGCACGCCCCTTATTGACTTGCGCCTGACCACTATTGAGCCTGTCGATCTTCGCGGTGCGGTTTTTGCAGACGACGAACGCGGACAAACCGTTTGGTTTCCACCTGAATTTCTGCCTAACGAAAAAGAGTCGCCTGAGGGAATACTCTTCCTTGACGAGCTCACCGCTGCAGACCAAAGGCTACAAATTTCGGCCTACTCACTTATTCTTGACCGACGTGTCGGAAACTATCGGTTGCCCGACGGCTGGCAGGTGGTGGCCGCCGGAAACGCGTCGTTCCACGGGGCGGTCAGCCATGACATGGGTACGGCCCTCGCGGACCGACTGTTTCATTTTAATATTGAATCAACTATCGATTCGTTTCTTGACTACGCTCTAACCAATAACTTTGCTCCCGAAGTTATGGCCTACCTGAAAGTACGCCCGGACCGCCTGGACGACACTCGTACTCAGCTGGCTAACGACCACCTTATTGGCGCAAGCCCCCGGGGCTGGGAAGACATTTCGAACGTTTTGTCCGCCAAACTTCCTGATAGCCAACAGCGATTGTTCGTTCAGGGTCGTATAGGTGCCGCAAACGCCGCAGAGTTCTTTGGCGTGCTGCGTGAACTTCGTGCAAGTGTCGACGTAAAGCAACTGCTTGAAGCCTCCTCCGGGGACGAAACGCGCGAACTACTACCGTCCTCACTCGACGGACTTTACGGCATGATTTATGGCCTGCTTGCTGCGGCGACAAACGAGTCCGCGCTGGGTCGAGCACTCGAAATCGTAGATCAGTATCCGGACATGGACGCCCCCCAAACGCTGCCTGTTCGTGAAGCCCAAACACTTACAATAGAGCTTCTCATTCGGTCTGCTCTCGAGCGCGGTCTTGAGCAAACGGTGTTAACCAGTCCGCACTACCAGCGATACGTGAGCGAGAGAGAGGCGAGTGACCGCGACGTTAACAGCTAACGGTCTACGCGCCTACGGCACCAGTAGAGGCACACGGGCCATTCAGGCCATGGTGGAGCATGCTCCGGCCACCGGTGGTCTGGCGCTATGGATGCGTCATGTTGACCTCGACACCGACGCCTTACTCCCGGCGGCCATCGCGAATGACGGCTCTACCGTATTTTATGCACCTCGCTTTGAAACGCTACCGCTTAAAGAACAGATAGGTCTTGTGGCACACCAAACTTTGCACGTAGCGTTTCGACACGTACAGCGCCGGGACCAGCTCGCCAGTGTTCTAGGCGACGTTGATGCCACTCTCTACAACGCGTGCGCCGACGCTTTGGTTAACAGCACCCTCTCTCATCTTGAATGGTTACGGCTGCCAGCCACTTCGATCTATCTCGATCAGCTAATGAAACGAGTGTTTGAAGACGAGCGGACCGTCGAGGTTTTGCTACTTCAATGGGATGTCGAACGCTTGTATCGCGCCGTAGACGACCGGACTCGAACGACTCGATCTGAATCTCGTCAAACGTCGAACAACCGCAGCAACGCAGACGGCAAAACTGAATCGGCGAATGCAAGTACAACAGATGGTCGCAGCGCGGTACACAGCGACGGCCGCGCGACCCCTCAGTCAAGTCATGATACCGCCGCTCAAACACACCGGCGCGACCGTCGCGGTCAGGAACTCGGCGGCGACGGTCCCCTTAGCGCTGAAGTAAGATCATTGGCGAGCGGAACCGAGCCAGACCTTCTGGCTAGTGCCGAGGGCGAACGCCCGGAAGACGTGGTTGAAACAACGCGCGAGTGGGCAGAGAGACTTCTACGCGGTCACGCTTCTGACGGTGACTTTTCAATGTTACGAACTTTGTCAGCCGATTCTCTACGGGTTCGCACGCCGTGGTCTCAAGTGCTTCGCCGGTCTCTTGCGCGAGGCCTCATACGTGAACCCGCGCTATCCTGGTCTCGCCCTTCACGCTCGTGGCTGGCCAACCGCGGCCGCACCCGAAACGGACGACGCATGCCGTGGGAACCCGGCACTGTCACCTCGAAGTCGGTTCCACGCCTCGCTCTGATCGTCGATATTTCGGGCTCAATTGATGACAACTTGCTGACCCGTTTCGCCGGGCAGCTTGATGCCATTACCCGGCAGCTCGAAGCCCAAATTATTTTGATCGCCGGCGACGACCAGGTACGTTACGAAGAAGAGCATACGCCCGGGAACTGCGGACTTAGGTCCCTACCCAACATGGATGGAGGTGGCGGCACCGATTTTGAACCGCTTATCAAAGCGGCAACAGCCTACTCACCGGACTATGCAATCGTGTTAACGGACTTACAGGGTGCAGTTGGCACCTCACCCGGTTTTCCGGTTTTGTGGGCCGTACCGCCAGACTACGCTTACGTAAAATCGCCCTTCGGACGCCTGCTTGTTCTGGCAGACTAAATACATCGAAAGATACCGCTCAATCTGACTGAGTCAGAGCACTGACCGCTATATAAAACAGTTGAGTATTATGTCAGTTCAGCTCAAGAAACGTATCCATACCATGAGTAACTATCCCTGCAGTCACACACGTGTATAAACCTGATGTGACAACCCCATCTGACAGAGCGCCATAGCCACCGTCCGCAGAAACCGCATTTAGGCGTTATTAGAATCGCAAATGTACCAAGACACTCAAGATTGAATCCAAACGGACGATACAGATCGTAGGATTCCGAGATAAAGTAGAACCACCCCGCTATGCCAACAACCCCCCTTATCAAACGTGTTCATTTGGCATTAAATACGGGTAACTTCGAGCAAGACTACCGCGCCTGGGTTATTGCCGGTGTTACGGCAATATTCATCGTATTCAGTCTTCTGCTCATTCTTCCGGATCTATCTTCCGGACACTTTTTAGTCGCGGCATGTGTATCCGTTTGCCCGGCCGCCATGCTTTTTTCGCTTTGGCGACTCGTTATTTATAAAGACCTGCACACTGCTGCTTTGGCGGCGGTTCTACCGTTGTTCTTGGCAAACGCACTTGTCCTGATTCTATCCGGAGGCGAAGCAACCGGACCATATGTCTTTCAACCGATCATCCTATTAACCGCCATTATTTTGCTAAGACGTAGAATATCCCTCGCTGTAGCTGCGGGCAGTATTTTGCTACCGGTGCTGGGCTACTATCTTACTACCACGACATTGTCCTTCCCGATTCTGATAAACGATGCGAGAGCCCAGTGGGGACTCATGCGGGTTTCGGCTTTCACGAGCATCATCTGTTTTGGATCGATGTACTTGTACAACAAGTCCTCTTACCTAATGCGAACTCGTCTGCTTAAGTCGCAGAAAATGACCGAGAGGGCTAACACAGACATTCGCAAGATATTAGGAAAACAAGTTGCTACGGCCAAGCTTTTATCAAAATTCCAGGATATCGGTAAGCTTAGAGGCTGGTGGTACGATCCGGAAACCGAACTCGTACACCATACGTTTGGCACCAAAAATACAACAGACGAGTACCATATTGGCAGCCCTATAGTCGAGAGTTCAGCCAATACAACCATCAGACCTGCCGTCCGAAGAATGATTGCAGAATTAATGAAACCAGGCGAAAGCTGGGACAAAGAAGTACACATTCCAAAATCTGACGGCAGCTTGAGATGGCTTCACGCTATTGGCGAAGTTGAACGAGACGGCGCCGAGATCAAACGTATTTATGCTGTAGTTCAGGACATTACCGAATCGAAGAAAGCACAGGCCCGCAATGCACAGAGCCAAAAAATGGAATCTATTGGCACACTGGCCGCCGGTATCGCACACGAGATCAACACGCCCATTCAGTTTGTGTCCGACAATATTACCTTTTTGAACGAAAGTTTTGGTGAGCTGCAACGTGGTATCGATGCCATCGTAAATCGAATCGAAGAGGATACCGACGAAGATCCGGCAAAGTTAAAAGCCGATGTGCACCGTCAATTCAGCGAAGCCGACATTGAGTATTTTTTTGAAGAACTTCCAAGAGCACTGGCCGAGTCAACCGAAGGGCTAAACCGAATCAAGACTATAGTGCAGGCCATGAAAAACTTCGCACATCCAGGCGGCTCGAAGAAATCGATGGTGAACCTTAACGAAGCAATTCGCTCTACGCTAATTGTCTGCGCCAATCGCTGTAAGTACTCGGCCGACGTCGTGACCCACTACGACCCTCAGCTTCCCCTGACCGAGTGCATGCCCGATGAAATTAATCAGGCTATCTTGAACATCGTCGTCAACGCGGCCGATTCGATACAGGAGAAAATTGATGCAGGGCTGACTGAAAGAGGAGAAATATCGGTCTCTACCTATGTCGACAACGGCTACATCGAGATTCGTATTTCCGACACCGGCATGGGCGTTCCCGAGGAAATTCGACAACGTGTCTTCGAACCGTTTTTTACAACGAAGGATGTGGGTATGGGCACCGGTCAGGGACTCGCAATCACCTACGATGTCGTTGCAAATCACCACAACGGTGAACTCATCTGCGAAAGCGAGCCCGGTCAGGGAGCAACCTTCCGAATACGCCTGCCTATTGTTTTGAAGAGCACAGGAGAAAACGAAGAAGTGGTAGCAGCCTGAATACTTAAACGAAGCCTATTCTTACTTTTCAAAGACAAGGGAACCGATAGCGAGCCGATTCGGCTGACCCCTTCTGTTTTAGCCAGAAAGACTAAACTCTTCTTGGCCCCAACCTGCGAACGGCGTACGCAAACAGCGCCGCTATAAGTGACACCAGCCCGAGACCACCGCCGCCGCCACCGTCGCCTGTTAGAACTGTGGGCGGCGTTACAGGTGCAGGAGGCACAGTGTTGGGCGACAGGCTAAGACCGGCCGATGTATCTACCGTTGAATCCGTAATGACTACCGCGTTGATCATGACCAGCTTGGTTTCGTCAATCAGTGTGCCGGCTGTAAAATCAGTCGCCGTAAAATTACGCAGCGGCAGCTCATTTAGCGGCGACGCGAATGCAAAGACAGGTAGCGCCGCAATGGCATCAACCACGTCCATTCCGTTACCGACCACTTGACCAAATACAGTAAAACCGCCATTTTGGTCATCGAGAATACTCGCGTTGTCATCCAAATTAAAAAACCACTGACTCGTCGCACTGTTAGGGTCACCACCAATCTTCGCCATAGCGATGGTTCCACGGCTACTGGTAAACTCCGGCTCGTTATCAACGGGCGGAAACGCCGGTACTTCATCTAGCGGTATAGCCTGGTCGAACGTAAACCCTCCACCCTGAACAACGAAACCCGGCGATGAGCGGTGGATAATTGAATTAGTGTAACGACCGCTGTTTACGTACTCGAGGAAGTTTGCGACCGTCAACGGAGTGCTGTTGTCAGACAAATTTACTTCGAAATTGCCAAGAGATGTCTGGAATTCGACTATTGTGGCGTAGCTGGACCAGCTGGATGCCAAGGTAATGCAGAGAACAGCGGTCATTTTCAAGCCAGAAGTAATACGGCGTAAATTCATAGTAATCTCTCGTGTTGTCTAAATTATGTACGTTTTGGTCACTGCAAGTCAGGTGGGCCTCTCTGGACTCATCATAGTAGTCCGACCACCGCCAAACTCATTGGTTCGTCAAGTTAATGAAGTATGCTGACAATAACAAGGTAACGGCTCGGTAGTCGAACGCGAGTATAAACACGTCGCTACTTGTCCGCCAATATCGGTAACTCAGCCCTGCTTACGTTTGACTTCCCTTCCCCTGCGCCTGTCGAATCACCTCGATTAACGCCTCGCTTGGTTGCGCGCCCGACAACCCGTATCCGCCGATTACAAAAAACGGCACGCCCCGAATGTTGTTCTGCTCAGCGGCCAGTTCGTCAGCTCGAACAACGTCTGCATAACGCTGAGTAGAAAGCACTTCCTCGGCGGCTGTGCGATCCAGTTTCAGGGCCGCGACCACTTCCAACATTTCTTCGTGCTTGGCCAAATTAAGACCTTCACCAAGATATCCACGCATAAACGCATCGGTTATACGATGTTGAGCGTCACTGGTTTCGCCAGAACGATCAGTGTCGCCAGCCCACTGAATAAGTCGATGGGCGTCGAACGTATTCGCGGGGATTACCGTGTCAAAGTCGGCGTGGCCGCCTGCGTCGCGAATGGCATTCGTCATGGTGTCAAGCATGTCCTGAGCTTGAGCCACGCTACGGTTATATTTGGTCGCTAACCGCTCGGCGTAACTGAGCGACGAGGGTTCTTTTGGCCGCGGATCGAGCTCAAATGCCCGCCAGGTAATCTGTAGCTGTACGGCTGGTTCTTCGACAGACAACTGTTGAATCGCGGACTCTAAATGCGCTTTACCCACAAAGCACCACGGACACGCAATATCTGACCAAACCGACACGGGTATTTTCATAAATGTAATTCCAGTGGACGAGAGCTTAAAGACGGTTTGACAGTCGGTTTATTCATCAGTAGGCGCCGCCGGATATTTTTCAAACCAGGCCAGAATGTGGTCTATTTTTGTAATAAGTTGGCTCGGACGTTTGGAGATAAAGTGATACGCGTCAGGAACCTCTACCAGCGCTGTGTCTACGCCTCGTATTTTTAACGCGTGATATAACTGCTTGGCCTCGGACAGCGGAGTGCGTAAATCGGCTGTACCCACCATAACCAGAGTTGGGGTTTGAATATTTCCCACCAAAGAAACGGGTGAGAATTTCATGTACGTTTCCATGTTTTCCCATGGCTGACCGGGATATCGATAGTTTGCGTAGCGGTTATAGTTGTCAGCTGTTAACGTTTTGCTAATCCAGTTCATGACTGGCTTGACTACGGCCGCTGCTTGAAAGCGATTGTTCTTACCCACCATCCACGCGGTCATTACACCACCAGCGCTGCCACCGGTGACATACAGCTGCCCTTCTGTTGTTTTACCCGACTTAACAAGCTCGTCGACTCCATCCATGACGTCTTGATAATCGTCGCCCGGGTAATTTTGAAACAACAGGTTTCCAAATTCTTCACCGTAGCTGGTGCTACCCCGGGGGTTTGGGTAAAACACAATGTAACCGCCTGCGGCAAGCAATTGAATCTCGGGTGAGAACCACGGCCCGTAGTTCGAAATGGGACCGCCGTGATTTTCAACCAACAGCGGATACGCTTTGGTTGAATCGTAACCGGGCGGCGTGACAATCCAGCCTTGAATGTCACGTCCATCTACGCTCGACTTATACCAAACCTCTTCAACCTGCCCCAGGTCGCGATGGTCAAACAAGGGTTTGTTAAATGACGTTAGAACTTTTGGCTCTCCTCGCCCCTCAACTATCGCAAGTTCCGAAGGCCGATATGGCGTACCGTGTGTAAACGCAACTCTTCCGTTAGATGAAACGGAATACGAACCACCGCTGTACGGCCTGCCAATAGAGACACCTCCGACGCTTGACGCCACGACCCGTGATTTTCCGTTCAAGGGCGTGAAGCCTACTTTTGAGTCACCGAGATCGTTGTACTGGTAGTACACGCCGTTGCTACCGCGCCCCCAGCTAATGTCGCTTATGCTGCGGTCCAGGTCATTCAGCAACATCTTCTTGTTTGAGCCATCAGCATCCATGACGAACAGCTTGCTGACCTGATACGTTTGCACTTTGTCTTCGTAGCTCCAGTAGGCAATTTTCTTGCCGTCAGGCGAAACGACAGGCCCCTGATCGGGACCGTTTCGATTGGTCAGCGCAACGGTCTCACCGGATGATATTGATACGGTGTAGATGTCTGAATTTCGGTAGTTTTGCTCCCAATCAGCACTTCGTCTGCCCGAGAAGATGAGCGAAGCGCTGTCAGCTGACCACTGAGGTGCGCTGCCGTGCTGAAAGTCACCTGAGGTGATTTGACGAGCGGCACCGCCCGACGGTGAAATAACAAAGTAGTGTTTGAAGCCCGGTTCTATGAAACCTGAACCATCACGTTCATGCGTTATGCGGGTCGTGACTCTGGGCGCATCCGCCCACTCGGCACCTTTTGGCTTTGCTAACGGCTTTACCAACACGGGCGATTTTTCAGGCACCAACTTGGCGAACGCAATCAGTTCGCCGTCAGGTGACCAGCTCAGCCCAGACGGTGAGCGGTCGAGCTGAGTAAGGCGAGCGCTCTTGCCGCTTGCTACCCAGTGAATAAAAATCTCGGCACCGTGTTCCGTACTACTGGTGTACACAATCTGTGATCCGTCGGGCGACCAGGCCGCGTTAGACTCACGTGTGTCACGACCGGTAAGCGGCTGGTTGTCGCTACCGTCTGCGTTAATCAACCACAGTCGTGACGTCCTGCCGTCTTTCATTACGTCCATGCCGTTGCGAGAGTAAACAATACGCTTTCCATCTGGCGAAATGATCGGGTTTGACACCCACTGCAAATCAAACACATCCATTCGCTGAAACGGGCGCACTTCGTCAGCCGATGAAACGCCTGTTAAAACGATAGAACAAACCAAAGTGACAAGCTGAAGTAATTTCATGAAACGTCTCGGTAAATATTTTTAATGAGTATAACACTCGAACCATTGCCCACTGCCCGACTAGAACTAGGCATCCTGGCTAGTCTTGTGCGGACTTCATGCTCCGTAAAGCGTGCCCCATAGGAGCGATAGTGTTATCCGCTCGTAGAAGCGGCTTCAGACCGCGAAAGGTAGCTTCAGTTCTCAATGATATCGCGTATTTCATCACGGCAAGATGCTCCTACTGCGCACTCTACTTGATCCGAAGGATCAGGCCTGGAAGTGCCCTTGGGGTACGCACCCTGCTTGGCCATAGATCCAAGCCCGACGTCTCCTTGATGAACGAAACACTTCGCGCTAAATGCTAATTGCGTTAGCTATCATACTCTTCACTTACGAACATCATCGCTCGTATCTCGAATCGCCTTAAATTCTGATTCCGGTTTCCATTGCGGCCAACGTGTCGAATTGCCAAGCTCTTGCGTAATGGTGAGGAACAATTCGATGTCTTGGACAGCTCCTGCCAGATCCCAGTCAGCGCTCCATGCATCACATGTCTGGTGATAACACGTTCCAATATAGTCTTTGATCCACTGGTCACCAGCGTCACGTCCACCGTCAATCAAATCGGAACCGCCTGCGATACCCATCAAGAGTAAAACCGGCACACCGGCACGAGCCATTGAGAAGTGATCGGCCCTGAAAAACAATCCGTTTTCTGGCAGAGATTCTGGTGTGATAGTCCGCCCCTGCCTTTTCGCAGCCCGCGCCAAGTCGTCTTCCAGATCACTTTGCCCCTCACCCACGAGAATAACGTCTCTCGCCAGACCAGCCGTTTGAAGTATATCGAGAGTCAAATTAGCCACCGTTTTCTCAACGGGATAAAGCGGATTTGCAGCGTATGCAGCTGAACCCAGCAAACCGCTTTCTTCAGCCGTCCAAACGGCAAAAACGACCGACCGTTCAAGAGGGTCTTGAGCTTTTAGCACTCGCGCAATTTCCATCACGCCGGCGGTACCCAATGCATCGTCATTGGCGCCCGGTCTAACGGTACGGCCAATCGCATCGGGTTTACCTATGCCATACGCATCCCAGTGCGATGACAACATGATCGTTTCATCGGGTCGGGTTGTACCAGGAAGCTTGGCCAAAACGTTCTGACTGACAATTTTGTGCATTGAGACAGTGAAGTCAGCGGAGAGGGAAACGCCGTTCATTTCAAAAGCCTGGAAGTCAGGTTGCCGCGCGAGCTTCATCTGCCCCTGAAGATCAAGCCCGGCCTGTCTGAACAAATTGGCGGCGACTTCTCCGTGCATCCATCCTTGCAGCGCAACAGGTTTCGTTGACCCCTCTTGAACTGGAATAGCGTAGTTCTCTCCAGGTGACGATGACGCGACGTTCCAGCCGTAACCGGCTGCCGTAGATTCGTGAATCACTAACGCCGCGGCTGCACCACGTCTGGCCGCTTCTTCAAACTTGTACATCCAGCGCCCGTAGTAAGTCATGCGTCTGTTACCAAATCGACCCGCCACCTCTTCGTCAGGTTCCGCCGCAAAATCTGGGTCGTTTACCAAAAAGAGTGCTACTTTGCCGGTCAAATCGATATCACCAAAATCATCCCACTGCCTTTCTGGCGCAGAAGCACCGTAGCCGACAAACACAACCGGAGCTTGCTTTAGAGAAACACTATTAACGGCTCGCACCGTACTTACTTCCACGTCGCGTTCCTGTAACAACGTCACGCTCTGACCGGAAACCGTAAGCGCTATTGCTGCAGGTGCTTCAATTTGAGTGTGAATGAGTGGCACGGCCTGAGTCCACCCTCCGTTATCGCCCGCCGGCTCCAGTCCCATTGATGCGAACTGTTCAGTCAGATAGGTAATCGTTTTGGTTTCGCCGGGAGTACCCGGAGCCCGGCCTTCAAATTCGTCGGACGCCAGGACTTTGACAATAGAAGACAGTCTCGACGCGTCAATTCCAGGTGCCGATTGCGATCGTGTGAGACCCTTGGCTGACTCTTCCCGCATAGAGTCCGAGTGTTCGGAGCTTGGATCAGTTTTCGTGCACGCCGTAAGCATAAGAATCAACATGGCCGCCAAACAAACTCGATAAATCATAAACACGCCTCACTAAACAGGGTACACGGGGGGTCAAAGGATAGCCTAATTCCTGATCTTACCTGAATGCGGTTGACCCATAGCCAGATAATATGACAAGCCAAAACCAATCTACGTATATTTTGTCGCCAATGTTGCTTGAGAAAATATCGTTTGTGTTGCCCGAATGGTAATCTGGCTGTCTAGATCGGCTTTCGAAAAACATACACATTTACCGTAGGATCTCAGCCCAATGATGAGCGCCAAGCAACGCTTCAGTTCAAATATAAGTCGAACATTCGCCATCTTGATATTGGTGCTTGCCCCAATTGGCTGCGGTGAAAAGCCCCTCCCGGAGATTCCAGCGTTCGAAGAACTGGGCTTTGAAAATGCCCTCGATGCCGTACGGCAACAAATGCTCAAGAACTACGAACGGTGTCAGGAAGACCCCAAGAGCGGATCACGCCACGGTTATTTCGGCATGTTGCTGTCAGCCTACGACAAACACGCGGCCGCCTCTCTTTTTTTCGAACGTGCCCGAATTTTCGAACCTGCGGAATTTCGCTGGGCCTATTATCTGGCCAACAGTGCCAAACACTTGGGCGAGTATGAAAAAGCGGCCGACGTTTTTCGTCAAGCCTTGATTATAGAACCAGACAACGTCGAAGCGCGCATGCAGCTCGCCGGAGTATTACTGGAAACCAACGAAATTGACGAGAGCATTGCCCTGTACCGATTAACCACACAGGAACTGCCGGAGCGAATCGATGCGTGGCTGGGTCTTGGCAAAGCGCTTGACCGCAGCGGCGACTTCCAGTCGGCAATAACTGCGTTGAAACGCGCCAAGAACCTCGGCGTGCAATATGGTGACGTGCGCTATGCGCTGGCCGGAGCACTCAGCGCCAACGGCGAAAAAGAAGCCGCTGCCCGGGAATTTGCAGCGTACGAATCAAGATCGCGCAACAAGAGCACTCTAACCGATCGATATGTTCGTGCCGTTATTCGCTTGAATGCGAGCGACGGTCCGTTCCTTGCAAAAGCCGACTACCAAATCGCACGCGGCCAGTTCAAAGAAGCTGTGCGCTTCTTTCGCAGCGCACTCGAGATTAACCCGCACAATCAGGACGCCTGGGGTGGCCTTGTCTATGCACTGGGTCGACTTGGAGATATGAACGACACGAAGAAAAGCTACGAGGACGCATTGGCGGAAGGCATTCAGTACAAACGCTTGCACTTCACCTACGCGGAAGCGCTGCGCAAACTGGACAGGTTCAAAGAAGCGCGCGAGATTATGCGCAAGGCTATTGAGCTAGATCCCAAATATACCGAAGCGCTGCTTGCCATGGGTGAACTCGAACTTAAGCTTAACGCCCCGGCCGAGGCCGTCGAACAGTTTAAAACCGCAACAACCGTTGTGCCCAACGATCGAACCGTGCAGCTCCGACTTGCCAAGGCTCGCAACGCGGCCGGACTGTTTGACCAGGCGGCATCGCAACTGGAAGAACTAAGTAATGATCCGGCAGCCGATAAAGCTCAAACGCTCTTAACCCTGGCACTGGCTTACCGCGGTCTAAAACGCAGCGACCAGGCTATGGAGACTTTACTACAAGCACGAGAAGCGGCCTTGAACACTTACGACAGCAAAACCGAAAAGACCATTGACGATTTACTTGAGGATTGGTGAGCGAAGCTAAACGCTTAAATGCAGTTAAAACTCGACGAGTTCTCGCTATGGCAATTTTATTCTAGCTTGTTCACTTCGGTACTTTCGAAGCAAAACACATGGCCCAAATCTATTCAGCCCAGGGCTCACCGGTGCCTTCAACCAGCTCGGTTTGAGCATCCACTTTAATGTCTGTCCATTGTTCGCGCGCACCGTTCGGCCAGACCACTCCTACAGAGCTAAGTGACGCGTCGGAGCCCAAACCAAAATGCACGCGAATGTCACTCGCTGACAAATAGCTGCCGTCTGTGTGAGCCCGACGCCAGATTCGATCGCCGTTTGCACGCAACAGCGCCACTCTCGCACCCGCTCCGTCCCGGTTCGACATTACGCCGCGGAGCCGAAGCGATAACCAGTGATGATTCGAAACCGTGTTGTTGATCAAGAGCTCCACCAAACCGTCGGTGTTACTAACAACCGCGTCGAGATCACCGTCGTTGTCGATATCCCCGACAGCAACACCACGACTAATTCGAGGCTCCTTGAAAGACGGTCCGGCGACATCACTTAAGTCTTCAAAGCGGCCAGCGCCGTCGTTGCCATAAAATTGATTTCGTTGTGCATAGTTAGCCATGCGATCGTATTCACTGCTTTCCTGGGCAATCACTCCGCCGTTTGCGATCAGTAAGTCGTGGTCACTGTCGTTGTCATAGTCAATCCAGATGGTACCGAATCCTGTGTATTGCAAACTGCTTACACCCAGATTCATACGGGACGTAGAATCCCGAAAACGACCGCTGCCGTCGTTGAGATACAGCGTATTGGTTTGCCCGTTCAGGTGGGTCATAAACAAATCGTCGTCACCGTCGCCGTCAACGTCACCGGCCACAACACCCATGCTGGCTTCTGCGATACCGTCACCGCTGTATGCCGTTCCCGACATCAATGCTTCGTTTACAAAACCACCTGTACCGTCGTTAATCCAGTAAATATTAGCCATCTTGTCGTTGGCCACATAAATATCCACAACGCCGTCGGAATTAAAGTCGGCGGCCACAACGCCAAGACCGGTCCCCAGATGTTCATCAATGCCAACCGGCGCCGTGACGTCCGCAAACCGGCCGTCACCCAAATTGCGATAGAGCTTATCGACACCCGGCTGGTAGGCCAAAGGGTCACAGTAGTCTTGCGGGCCCGTGTAGTTGCGGCACGCCTGATGGTTACTCAACGAAAATGTGTTGTAGTTGGCCACGTATAGATCAAGCAGTCCGTCGGTGTCGTAATCTACGAATGCCGCGCTACTGCCAAAGCCGTCGTCTTCAGTGCCGGAGCCTTCAACGCGCCGAAAGCTACCGTCCCCCTGGTTCATGTAAAGAACGTTCGGACCGTAGTGCGACAGGTAAATATCCGGGTCGCCGTCGTTATCAATATCGCCGACAGCTACGCCCATGCCGTAGCCTGTGTCACCAATGCCGGCTTTCGCAGTCACGTCGCTAAACGTCAGACTACCGCTCGGATTCAATTCGTTGCGAAACAGCTTGTGCCCGACTTGCACGCCCGTAGCGCTCTCCGCTTTCGGATCGAGTGGCTTGCCCTGCAATACGTAGACGTCGAGGTCGTTGTCACCGTCGAAGTCGAGCAAAGCAATGCCTGCTCCCATAATTTCCGGCATGTAAAACTCGCCGGTAGCACCTGAATCGTGTTGGAACACAAGGCCTGCTGACTGTGACATGTCATTAAAAACCGGAGCGCCACCAGACGCCTTAGTCGTTTCGTTACTGCCGCAACTCGCGATGGTCATGGATAACCAGCAGATCACCGTCGTTACAACAAAACGTTGACCTTGGGCGGTGCTAAAGTTTGGGTAATCCGTGGTTTGAGCCATGCCAGGTATCTTGGAAAAAAGTCGAGAAGGTAGTGTACAAGCCCAACAAAGAAGGGCCAAGCCGCGTTAGCGGCCTGGCCCTCTTCGTAAAGCTTGATGTAGTAGCTTAGGCTGCGTTCTTACGACGCAGACCAATCATACCAATCATTGCTGAACCCATCAGCCAGATAGCGGCTGGAACAGGAACAGGAGCTGCTGCGTCAAAGTAGGCACCGTCGAAACGAGGAGCACCGCCACCACCACCGGTGGTGAAAACCTGGAAGCGAACAGTTGCAGTACCGGCAGGCGCTACACCTGAGACAGCCAGTTCAATCCACTCGTCAGGAGTGCTATTTGAGTCAAGCAGGTTGCTAACAACGTCTGAGATGAAGGCGCCGCTCGCATCAAGGAATACAAGCGCTGTTGCAGCGATTTGAGTTCCAACCAGCTGGTCAGCGTTCAAAGGGTTGATAGCGAATGCGCCACCAGAGAATGAATCGCCTTCAACTGCTGCGAAATCCTGATAAGCACCAGAGTCACCGAAGATTTTCAGTGCAACGGTACCGTCGTATGCGCCAGCACAGCTAACAGGGTCACAGATGACGCCATCAACGATTGTTTGTTGTACGCGGAAAGCGGCGCCGTAACTGGTCCAGCCAGTACCTGCACCCGGCTCTTCAGCGCCGACGATTGGAGTGTCTTCAAAACCGCCGTTAACGAGCAGGCTGGCTGAAGAAGAAGCTGCGAAAATTGCAGTTGCGAAGATACCGAGAGCGACTCGGACAAATTTGTTGTTCATGGGTTCTCCCCCTTAAGGAATTGTGTTTCTAATTGTGTCTCTTTTATAGTCATCTATGACAACGTTGTCAAGCTTGTCATCCGATTGTTTTCAGCGAGCGCAAAAACATCCTCTGGTACGCCCTATATAACGACTAATCATTTCGCATTATGTTGCATAGATGATGGATTTAAACGAGAACTCAGGCCCACGTCGCATTGAAATTTCTATGTTATCCAGCCGAGTCGTTACTATGCTGCAAGACAACATGGATTGAACTGTTCTAATCGGCCAAACCGCTTTCACGACAAATTCATGCCTAATTATTAGTGATACTCGCCCCGTGCCCGCCACCACGCCGAGACACTTGCGCCGCATTACCTTAATTAAATAGTCGCCTCTGACTGTTCGAAAGTCGCGTAGTCCGGGGTCCCAACATTAGGTAACATCGTCATTCCTCTCAATAACCAGAAGCCCACCCATGACCCACGCCAAGTCTGTTGTCGACTGCATCGGCAATACGCCGCTCATTCGTTTGAATAAGTTGTCAGATGAAACAGGCTGCGAGATTCTTGGCAAGGCCGAGTTCCTGAATCCGGGCGGCTCGGTTAAAGACCGGACGGCACTGGGCATGGTGCTAGCGGCGAAAGCTTCAGGAGACCTCTTACCCGGCGGCACAATTGTTGAGGGCACCGCGGGCAACACAGGAATTGGTCTTGCGATGGTCGGCCGGGCCCTGGGGCACGACAGCATAATCGTCATGCCGAAAAACCAAAGCGAAGGAAAGATCGTTACGCTGCGAGCACACGGTGCCGATGTCCGGTTAATTCCTGCTGTGCCTTACAAAAACCCCGAGCATTTTGTGCACACCTCCATGCGCATCGCGCAAGAAATGAACGCCCACCAAGCCGGCAGTGCGTTCTGGGCTAACCAGTTTGAAAACCCGGCGAACGCTCTCATTCATCAAACGACCACAGGGCAGGAAATCTGGTCTCAAACCGAGGGTCAGGTTGACGGCTTCGTCTGTGCCGTGGGTACGGGCGGCACACTGAGCGGCGTTGGCCAGGCTTTGAAAGAGCACAATTCGGACATGCGCATTGCGCTGGCTGACCCGGACGGATCAGCGCTGCATAATCATTTTGCATTTGGTGAACTGAAGATTGAGGGATCATCCCTGACCGAAGGCATTGGTAACAGCCGCATTACCGCTAACCTCGAATCAGCGCCCGTCGATGTCAGCTATAAAATTGCCGACACCGAGGCCGTGCCGCTGGTCTTTTCTTTAATTCGCGAAGAGGGTCTGGTACTGGGTGGTTCCAGCGGAATAAATGTCGCCGGTGCCGTGCGCCTCGCACGGGAACTGGGTCCAGGACATACTATTGTGACCATTTTGTGTGATTCAGCTATGCGTTATACAGAGCGGCTTTTTAATCCTGAATTTTTACAGGCAAGAGGTTTAAGCCTGCCCGATTGGTATTAGAATTTGACTTAAGCTCTTCAAACGTCGTTACCGAACTGACTCCCGAAAATAGCAACAACCTTTCAAGACAAGCCGTGCAAGTAAACGCGTGCTGAAATACTGATGGTGGAAACGTTCATCGCCATATCGCTATGTACCGATGAAACCTGGAAGCTCCGTCTACCCCTGAAACCGCTTTCAACAACAACCCAGCTGCCGAATTAAACTCGCTTTGATACTGAGTGGGTGTCATGCCGTGACGATCTTTGCGCGGCCCATCCGGACTTTCTGCGAAGGCCACAGAGTAGTAGACATTACCTTTGTGCTTGTACGCGTTTACCAAGTACGGTCTTCTGCCTACTGCGGCATTTTGATTGTAAACGGACTGATAGTTCGAAGCGCGAATTCCGGGCTCCAATACCCAGCCGCCAATATTCTGCTTGCGATACAAGGTGGTGTAACGCAGCTTACCCTTAACGGACATGACTGACGCGCTAACCGGAGAGTAACCTTCACCGGCGTGCGATTGAAACGAAGTATTAAAAGCGGCATTACTTTGACCGTGGTGTGCGAAAAAATCCGTCGACGCACCCTTAACAAACACAACGTTATATCGAGCTTGGTTGTTCGACAACATGCTGTCAACAAACACTGGAGCAAAACCCCTATTGGCAGACTCGGTAAACTTTGCCTGATATTCACTACCCGTCAACAAATTGTAAGCGAGCCATGGAGCCGTAGCCGGTTTCCAAATACTGTTGAAATACGGTTTCTTCTTAACCTGATAACCGTCAATCCATGCAATCTGGTAGTTTGAGTCGGCCATGTGAGCAAAGTAGTCGCCGTATTTCCTGGCGCTCATACGGTTCCACGACCATTCTCCACCTTCACGGCGCGGCGGCCAAACAAGCACAGGACCACCAGGTATTTGCTGCCCTTTAAACGAGCTCCACGTGTCCTCAGTTGTAGTCAGACCTGTCACATCCATTTGCTTCGACAAGCCGTTGCGAAAACGTATTTGTACTGAAGTCGCTTTATCCGACAGGGTACGGTCCAAATGTAAATGTGGACCGCTAGATGTGCCGGCGTTGCCCGTTTCAAACAAAAAGTCACCGCGCTCTACTCGTACCTGTCTCCCGGCAGCCACGCCACTGTCGACATCCCATGTGTCAGGCGACAACAATACGCCTTCGTTTGGACACAACTCTTTGGGCACCGTTCCCGGACGCCCGTGTGCGTAGTGAACAATGTTGCCGTTGTCCTCTTCAACCATAATGAAGTTGCCAGAACCGTGAACCTTTCCAAGACGGGTGTCATCATGCAGCCACGTCATTTCAGATAGCGGCATGTCTTTATAAAACACATCGAGGTTCCCCGAGAACGGACGCGGGTTATCGGGTGCGTTTCGCCAGCAGTTAACAACCACGCCACTGCTAATCGCGTAAACCGGTTTTCCGTAAATGTGGTAGTCCGAATTTTTGGGGTTATTCCAGTCGGTATTTTTCCTGGTCGCCAGCCATCCGTCGTCAGCCTGTTTTTTCTTGCTACCCAGATCGTAGGCAAACTGCTGCCATGTTGACGTTGGGTTGTCTGGGTTGTGGACGCTTTTGTGGCGATAGATTCGTTCCTTCTCGGGGAAGTCTTGCGCCTGATAGGGAAAATCATCGAGCGCAGGTAGCTCGTTACGCATAGCATCAAGACCCCCGCTACGAGTATCAAAACTGGACTGCGGTATTGAATCACCCAGGCGCTGAGCACTACTAATGCCTTGGAGGTTGCGAGGGCTCTGGCGTTGTCTAACTGGGGGTAAAATAGAATCGAGAGGCGGTGTTGAGCCTACTCGTCGAGAGCTCGAGTTGAAGCGACGAACGGGAGTTTGTGTGGCGACTTCTGTTTGTGCTGCTACCGGTGTGCGTGACCTAGTTTGAACCTGTCTCGTTTCATTAGATTGATTTTGAGCGAACGCACCGCTCGTCATACCCAGCACTGACACCAGTGTTAACAGAATTGTATACCGCATCATCACTCCCGGATTACGGCCTGACCCGATTGTGGGCTGCCTATAATCCTATTAAGCGATATCGAACACTATTCACCATCATTAAACGAAAAACACTTCCAGTTAGAATGGCACTAACCGAATTCGAAGCAGTCATTACTGGGATATGGAAAGACTTGACCCCTTGGTTGGTTGACCCCTTAATCTAGCTGTTCAGCTGTTCTAACACCTGAGCCGACCGTTTCAAAGACGGACGGTTAACATTATTACCAAACCAGTTGTGAACTGGCTGCAGCAGGTCCAACGCGACTTTCCGTTTGTTCTGCTGCAACCAAAGGCTGGCAAGCTCGGTAGCACTGCGTAGTTCATGCAGCCGTAGTGGCGACGAAGTCTGTCGCGCAATATCCAGAGCCTGTTTAAACGAGCTCTCTGCCAACTCGGTAGCCTCTTTAATCAGGAACGCCTGCCCCTGGAGCAAATACAGTTCTGACTCATTTACCAACTCGCCGGTGTCGCGAACAATTATCTTGGCTTTCTCAAGCCATTCAAGAGCATCGTCAGCCTCACCCAACGCGAGGCAACCTCTGGCTAAAATACACAGCGTCATGGTGAATCCGGATGTAACGCCAAGGCTTCGGTATAGCTCGTACCCTCTGGTACTTAATGCCAGCCCCTCCCTCGCGTTCCCCTTGTATATTTGCTCCAAGCCGCAAAAAACATCAACAGCCGCTTTTTGAAACGGAATTTTATGTTCCAAAGAAAGCGCTTGCAGTTTAGTCACAACCGGCATGAAGTCCTGTTCGCAGTGATAGCTGGTCATGGCGCTGAACAGTAACGTTTGGCCCAAAGTAAGCGGCTGGTCTAATCCTTCACACGTGCGCACAGCCTCTATGCTCTGACGCTCGGCTTCTTCAACAAAACCTAAATGGGCCATAGTCAGGCCATGATAAATTCGAGCCATTACGCCGGGATCTAGCTGCAGCGCCAGACCGGTTAACGCGCTGTCGTCGTACAGAGACAAACTGCGTTCAAGAGCTTCGCGCGACTGCTTTAGGTCACCGAACCAAAAATCGATAGAGCCAATCATGTAGAGCGCCTGCATTTCCTGCATAGGCGTCTGCGCCGCTTGACGCAGCTCCTCACCCAACTCCCGAGACTCTTGTAGTCGACCACTAACGTAAAAGGCAGCGAACAAACCGCGGTTCGCATCCGCGTAGTGATCGATCAGATTGAGTTTTAGCGCAAGCTTCATGGCGTCGCGAAATGACTCTTCAGCAACAGCCGAAGCATAGCCTTCGGTTACTCGATAGGCGGCGCCACGGAGGAACTGCAGCTGAAGCTGCTGTCCAATGCGCTCTGGAGTAACGGGAAGTTTTCCGAGGGTTTCTATTCCGTTTTCTGAATGCGTTATGGCCTCCAGATTAGCAAAGCGACCGTACGCTACTTTCGCGGCTGCTATCCAGTTTGGAACGGCCATTTCCAGATTGTCGCTGGCGGTAAAATGATGCGCCAGCAAATGGGGTTCCAGCGTCGCTCGCTCCGGAAACTTGTCGGCAAGCACGGCCGCAATTTGGCCGTGGATAGTCTGCCGTCGGCTTTTCAACATGCTTTCGTAAGCGGTATCGCGAATAAGAGCGTGCTTAAACATATAGTGAGGATTGGTCACCGTTCCCTGCTTGAACAACAGACCGGCCTCCTGCAGTCTGTCAAAGGACTTTGCGAGGTTCACATCGGGCATAACCGCTTGAAGTAAATCTTGCCCAAATTCTCGTCCAATCACGGCGGCCACCTGAGCTACTTCTTTACTGTCTCCCAGTCGGTCAAGCCTCGCCATCAATGAGTCTTGAAGCGTATCGGGTATCGCGCTGGGTGGCAGTGGCGCATCTAGAGTAAACCGGTTTTCGTGTTCTGTAAGGGCACCAGACTCGAGCAAGGTTTGCGTAAGCTCTTCAACAAACAGCGGCACGCCATCGGTCTTTTCAATAATCATCCGGGTCACTTTGTCCGGCAACGTCTTGCCGTCACACAAACTGCCAATCAGTTCCAGAGAATTGTTCGACCGCAACTTACCCAGACTAAACAGCGTAGTATTTGCTTCTCCAGACCAATCGGCTTGAAAGCCTGGTCGATAGGTCACAACCATTAAAATTCGATGACGTTTCAGGAGCGTAACGACGTACTCAAGCAACTCCAGCGTCGTGGGGTCAACCCAGTGAACATCTTCAACGAGCAACAGCAACGGCATGTCAGTCGCCAACCCGAACATCTGATTTTTAAACACCTCAAACGTCGCTTCTTTCTTCTGTTGGGGTGTCAACTGTAAAGCCGGCACGTCGTCGCCTAAAGGTATTGACAATAAGTCCGCCAACAGAGCCAGCGCCATGTCATGTTTATCGGTCATGGTGCTTACAACGCCTCGAAGCTTGCAAATTTTTGCTTCGGAGCCGTCCGCGGGTTCAATGTCAGCCGACTGGCGAATACGCTCAACGATCGGATACAAAGCGCTACTGGTTTGATACGGAGAGCACTGGTACCTCAAGACGCGGACTTGCTCAGGGTCGAGACTATCGAGCAATGCCAGAGCAAGTCGCGACTTGCCAATTCCGGCTTCTCCGGTAATCAGTGCCACCTGACCTTCCCCTTCCAGCGCATACCGCCAGCGCCTCGACAACATGTCAAACTCTTCTTCACGCCCAATTAACGGCGCCAATACGTTTGACTGAGCGGCTTCGAAGCGACTGACAAGCCTTGACTGTTCAACAGACCAAGCGTTCACGGGTGCAACCAGACCGGCGATATCAAACTGACCCATGTCACGGAAGTTAAACCGCCCCTTCAGAAGACGTCTTGTCGTGGGCGCAATGACAATTTCATTATGACCGGCCAATCCTTGTAATCGGGCGGCGAGATTGGGTGCGTCGCCGAGCGCTACCGCTTCTTGTGCAACCCCCTCTCCCATCAAATCGCCGACAATCGTCGGTCCGGTAGCAATACCTATCCGGATGGCCAGCTCGATGTTTAGCTTTGAACCCAAATCACTACGCAAGGAGCTCATCGCGCCAACGAGTTCTATGGCGGTGTGCACCGCGCGTTCGGCGTCGTTCTCATTGGCACGTGGATAACCAAAGTACACCAAAATGCCATCGCCAAATAACCTGGCAACGAACCCATCGTGCTGTTGGATAACGCTGTTGCAGGCGGCCTGATAGGCCACGATCAGTTCGCGAAACGCTTCAGCGTCCAGTGTGTTAGACAGCGCGGTCGATCCAACCAGATCGCAGAACATAACGGTAAGCTGCCGGTACTCCGCGACACCTGATTCCGAAGTTCCCACCAATGCCGACTGCTCTACTTTCGCGGTGTCGGGCTGCAACTGCTCAATAAGTTTGAGCATCTTTTTTTGCACGCCTAACGGTAAATCCAAATCCCGAAGATCCTCACGGTTCAATTCAACGAGCACTTCGGCGTCTATCTCGTTTTCGGTAAACAAATCCACAAAGCGCTCGAAACCGTTTGAGGTTAACCAGTGTTGTACATTAATTTCGTTTTTCATGGGGTTAGTAATATGCCTTTACTGCATCAGACTGCTACCAGTTTTTAATACGTTGTAGACCAACAAGTTGTTAAAGCGTTTTAAGATACTCAAGCAAATCACCGACCGGAGAAGCCAAAATGCGCTTGGTAATTTCAACCCGATCGTCTACGGGATCAAGGCCTGACAGGTCTGGGCACATGTGTGAACCAAACTCGTGCCCTTTGTTCGAACGTGACAGCATATTGGTGTCGTATTCTTTTATAGAAACAGTTTCATACTTGCTGTTGTAGCGAGTTGCAGGTATGTTCTGCCATTCAAAGCCCAACAGCTCCTGGTCGTAATTAATATTCCCTCGTTTAAAAACGCCGGGTCTGGCTGGGGGGCAAATAAGCGCTCCAAGCGTAGGTACAGAGCCGTTGTGCAAATACGGTGCTCGCGCCCAAATTCCGTGCAACATATCGGCCTTGTAGCCGTGCTTTCCTTTTTCTACACGTGTCGCTACGTCAGCAAAATAGTCATCCAGCTTCTCTTCCTGGGTAGCACCCTTTGGCATGCAGTAGTCGTTTCCTGCTTTTTCAGGATTGTTATTCCGATAAATTGTACAGGCCTCCAAAACTAACCCGGCAAGCATAGTGCGGGAGACAGAGTTGTTAGCCAAAGCTCTGGACTCGTCAACGTTTACCTTGGAGTTGGCCGGGAAAATCGTTTCATTGCCAGGTTTGTGACAGCCCGAACAACGAACTTTCTTGTCGCCGACCGTCGTTTCACCGTAGAAAATCGCACGCCCGAGTCGTGCCCGCTCGACGTCTACCTCCCACTGATAGGGCATAGGCGGTAAATTGTTTATAAACGGGTTGAGCGGCTCGTGAATTTCCACATTTACTTTACGCGGATCACCAGTCGCCGACGTGCCAGAGGCCAGCGTACGCGCATTGGCCCCTTGGTTGCCGTCCCAGTTTGCCAGCCCCCTGTCCCGAGAAAATGACAAGCTGTTCACATCTACGGCCCCCGCCACGGGCGGCGCCCATTGGTCTACCAAACCAAATACACGATTACCTGCTGTGGTTATTTGCCCTTTCATCGCAGGCGCATCAGAAACACCATTTTGTGCAGACATTGGACCAGAGGTATCGACTGGTTCTGCAGCATCATCGAGCGGCAACGCACTAAGGTCCTTCGATAAAGGCCCTTCCATGTATGGAAACCCTTTGAAGACAGGACTATCGCCTGGAGTGGCACCAAAAACCGGAACCCCGTCAACCAGCACATCGTCATACATGAAACGAATAAAGCTCTGGTCGGGACGAATTGAATGAAGCGCCACCAGTCCCGAGGCGATACCGAACGCGTCCATTTGGCCTACACGGTTATTCATTAAATCAGGCATCTGAGATGCGTCGTCCATGCGACCGGCCTTTATTTGTTTCTCAGCGTTAAAGCCATTTTGAGCAGCAACCACATAATAAATATAGTGGGTTTTAACCGCCGTGCTGATCAAATCTTTGGCAATGGCCGGGAAATTAACCGCCGCACGCCAAACCATATACTCGGCACGCAGTTTTTGGGAGTCGCTGGTGCCGTAGAAGGAACCCGGATCCGTTATCACCTTGTGCAACATTGCCTGATACAACCCAATCATAATATCGGTATCTGGCTTGATGTTTTCAGGATCAGCAAACTCTTTGGATTCGAGATCAAAGCCGCTCTCTACCAGACTCGCTCCCGTGAGCATGAGGAGCTTCGAGTAATACTGCACTTCAATTTCCGTATTCGGGCTTCCCGGCAAATGAACCATACGCGCTGGTGCGCCCGGATTGTCAACCATCACTCTGCCAACATGACAAGCCGCACAGGAGAAAAACACTCGGTCCATGCCGGCCGTTTTACCAAAAGCCGAGTAGTCATCTTCATAGTTTTCGGCATAGGGTGGACGAGACTTTTCAAATGCCTCATTAATCACATTCATATTGAACAGAGAAATTTTTCCGGCCAACAACGCCACTTTCAAACTCGTTTTTGGATTCTTAAGAAGTACCTTCAGCGCCTTTCTCAAATATCGACGTTTGGCTGCCGGGCTTAGTTGATCATCATTAACGCCACTTCGTTCGCGAATGAAGTCTTCAATCAAGGAATCAGGCGAGTTCACGATACGGTCAAGCGTTTCTATCGGCTCAAAGAACGGACCGTCGTCATCAACGTATTTCGGATTGCCACTTTGAAACACCATGCCGTACGGCAGCGGCCATTTACGATTTGTTGGAGCTACCGCCACACCGTTTTTATAGTCATCAGGATGTGGCCCAAAACCAAGATGGTCGAGGTTACTGCGCTCCAGACCTTTCAAACCAAATTCAATCGTCGCTGGTCGCTTCCAGATTTCGGCCATTTCACACAGGTCGTAGCGACGCGTTTTACAGTTCTTGGCATCAAGATCCATAATCGTCTTGAGCATGACAAACGGAACACCGCCGAATCCAACAGGACTCTCTTCGAACCACTTCCAGCCTAATTTTGGGTTCTGTGCATAATCACCTTTCTGGCGAAAACCCCAATCGGCGGACAGTTCACCGTTGGATTCATTCAGGTACTGTTGCAGCGCCTGCTCACGTTTAGCTTTTTCTGACCGCCAGTTATCCCACCTCTCGCCGTCAACCCAGGACACCAGACCATCACCCACGTACTCTGCACCCTGGCCATTGGTATAGTCGGCGTCAACATGTTCTTGAGCTCCTGCGGTGATAAGCGTGACGCAGCACGCGAGTACCAGTCCAATAAATACGGTGCGTGTTTTCGGTGTTAGTCCTGTGTTCATCTTGGCATTCCTGATTAGTTCAATTGACGCCAGGGTAAAGGCAGCTGCCACAAGTGGACGCGCCGACGCTTTCGTTGAGCAAACCCTTTTGGCCCTGCGTTGTAATTCAGCTTAAAAGATCATGTTATTAATTAGCGAACTGATACTTTTAACGTACGATCAGAAAGTCAGGCCATACTCATGGCGTCAGCTACTTACCTCTAAAGTAGTGCTGCTTTTCTTAACCCACCTAATCGACACTCAAGCACAGACTCACTATCGGACATCGCGTTAACTGTTTGCTCATAGTGCCTGGAAGTCATTGCCTTGTTCAGCCGCTCACAGTTAGCGCACGCTTTTGCAGCCGCGTCTACTTGATTGTCGTGCCCTAAAATATTGGCGTATTGCATCCAGGCAAGGGAATAGTCAGGACGTTCGTCAGTTGAACGTCTGGCATATTCCATAGCTTTAGTATTGTTTGATTGGCAGCTGTAAGCTACGGATTTATGAAACAGCCAGTAGGCCACACCCGGATGACCGGGAGCCACTTCCAGCAACCTGTCCAGAATTGAATGCAACTCTACCAGATCGTCTTCCTTGCCCGTTGACACGAGTGGCCAGCCGAAATACCCCCATGCGCCAAAATCGTACGGCGCCAGTCGCACTGCACGACGCAGCATTCTAATTGACTCGTCGAGTTGCCCTTCGTAAGCCAAAACCACACCGGCCATTTTTAAAACAAAAGCATCATCACCGTCTAACTCCTGAGCACGGGCAATGGCTTGGGTCGATGCCATACGATCGCTTTCGGCGTCGTCACTCAATCCATTCAGATTTCGTTCGGCGAGAATAGACCCCAACATGGCGTGCGCCGCTGCGTAATCAGGATCCAGTTCGATTGCATTCTCCAGCAAATTAACAGCTTCTTCGATCGAATTCTTATTGTATTTAAGCAAATAAGATCGCGCTTTTTGCACCCTTCCCCATGCGTCAAGGTTGTGTGTCGGTACGTGTACCGCGCGATTAATTTCAGCACGTAAGCGCTCGGCGCCAAACGCACCGACAATGGCCTGAGCAATCTCGGATTCAAGGTCGAAAATACTGTCGATATCTCGAAGGTACGTATGCGTCCAGATCTGGACACCCTCCTCCGCATTATCCAGCTCTGCAATGACGCGAATTCGACCGTCGACGAACCTTACGCTTCCTGAAAGTATGTATTTTACGGACAGGGCTTGAGCAATTTCTTTGATGTCTTTTTCACTGTCTCTAAACGCAAATGACGATTTTCTCGATGCGACACGAAGACGATGTAACTTTGAAAGCGTACTGTGTAATTCAAACGCTATGCCGTCGGCATAGTAGGCTTGATCGGCCATTTCGGTAAGATTATCGAATGGCAAAACGGCGACAGACGCTATGGCCGAATCGAGAGAAGGCGGTGCACTTATAGAGAGTGTAGCTGCCTGATCGCTATTCGCACCGGGCTGCTCTTCACTCGGTTCAGGATCGGTTCGAACTACGTCAAACAACCAGGCCAGTAAGATCACTGGTATAACGCCCGCAAAGGAAAGCAGCACAACGTAGCGCATGGCCTCTTCTGGAAACTCAAGCGCCGGAAACACAATCGAAGCGACTTGCACAAGTAGCCAGGTAGCAATGGCATAAGCAACCAGCGTTTTAATCACCCGGCGGCGCTTTAATTGCGACCAAAAGCGCCTAAAACTCGCAAACATTAATTTGCCCCCAGGCATGTTTGAAGCCGGCCTTCGCAGGCTGCATATGGATCATCGGAAGTTGTCTCGTACCGGTATTATTATTGGCATTTGTTCCTGCAAGAACACGAGATTACCACGGCTGTGCAGGTTTCCAAGGTGATTTGTGCCGTCAGCTCTACTCGGTACGAGTGAATTGAAACATACTGCACTCGAATGGCGCGCATTTAAGCTTCTCCAACGCTTTGAATCAGTTGATCTGGGTAGGTGCGGCTTCCAGCCGCGAAACGTGGTTTCCATTCTCAATGATATCGCGTATACCATCGCTTCGCGATACCGCTCCTTGTATGTCGGCAGTCTGATCTGTTTAGCTATCAGAGAAGACGGGCAACGTGGAGAGACTGAGCCGCTCCTAAGGTGCCGAAACCTGTAACGTAGATCAGTCCCCCGTTGCCACGCCACCCGCCTAGCAGATTGTATGGTATCAGAGCCCTCGAGGCTGCATAAACAAGGTAAATCGAAGGGTGGTTGTCTCGTTATCCGTTGTTACGAGAGGAATATCTTATGTTTGTATTTGGTTGTGATGTGGCTAAAGCCACCCTGGACAGCGCGTGGCTTGACGAAGATCCAGGCCGTTGGTCTACCCAGTCCAACACCCCGAACACGCCGGCTGGCTATCGTAAACTACTGCGCTGGATGTGCAGCACCTGCAAGGCCGAGCCGCAGGATCTGTGCCTGGTACTGGAAGCGACCTGCGTCTATCACCAGCCGTTAGCCGAGTACGCTTACACCGCCGGTGTGACCGTCGTGGTTGCGAACCCTGGCCGTGCGGCGGAGCACGCCCGCAGTCAAAACCGCTTAAACAAGACCGATAAGCTGGACGCTCAAGGTCTGCAGCATTATGGCCGGCACCTTCAGAAGTACCATGAGTACGTACCGCATAGTGCTTCGGTACAGGTGCTTCAGGCGTTGTTGTCCCGCTTACGCCAGCTAGATGGAGATCTGCGTCGTGAACGTAATCGCCTGGAGAAGACGCCCTTCATACCCGGTGACCTATCTCCCGATATTAGAACCATGAACTTGATGAGATTTCCAGTTACCCTAACGGAATGGAGATTTCACAATGAAGAAGCGGTGTACAGACGAATAGATCATCAAGGCGATCAAGCGACATGAGGCTGGAGCCAAGGTCGATGAGATCTGCCGCGACCTGAACATATCCAGCGGCACGTTTTATAACTGGCGCAGCAAGTTTGCGGGCATGGAAGTAAACGAAGCCAAGCGGCTCAGAGAGTTGGAAGCTGAGAACAATAAGCTTAAAAAGCTTTTGGCTGAGAAGCTGCTCGAGAACGAAGCGATGAAGGATGTGCTGTCAAAAAAGTGGTGAAGCCC
>JBGCFV010000039.1:0-181473 GCA_045107075.1 Gammaproteobacteria bacterium | reverse complement strand
GCGCCTTTGCCCTCAACCGTTAGTTGACTCGGCAGAAGCTGCAACTGTTCTTGAATATAACGGGAAACGCCCGCGGCGCGCGCTTCAGATAACATTGCGTTACTCGCGAATTCTTTACGGTTTTGCGGTGCAATTTGTACGTCGTCCGTGTGGCCTTCAATTCGAATGCGGATGTTTTTCACATCCTTTAGCTGACTCAGTATGACATCGATATCCTGCTTGTCTGACGGCTTCAAGTGCGCACTGCGGGTGCCATACTTTGGCGTTAACGTAAATTCAATACGCTCACTCACAGGCGGCTCAATGACTAACAGATTTTCTACTAGCGGAGTACGCTGCTTCTTTTTTGTCGGCGCGTCGAACATTGCCATGGCTTTTGTGTTCAGCTCAAGGCTTGCATCGGGACTGATAGTCGCCTGAAAGGTAATGACGTCTTGCCACTCGCCACGGCGGTCGTCCAGAGCGAGGGTCAGTAAGCTTCCGGTTATCGAAGGATTACCGATTTGAGCACCGTTGCGCGCCGCGCTGCCAGCGACGAACTCAACTCCGTCCGGCAGCATAATAAGGGCATTGGCGTTACGTATAGGCACGTTACCCCGACCGGTAATAGACAACGAATAATTGACTACACCATGACCAGGAGTCGTTTCCAGCATAATGTCGACCGCTCCATTAGCAGCAGGAATTTCCTGCAGATAAAAATCGGCGCGCCAGGCAGAACCCGGGCGCAGGTCAACAAACTGGGAAAATGCCCGACCGGCGAAACGCGAATTTTGTTGGCATGGCATGACTTCCATATGAACTGGAATACTGTCGACATCCAGCTGAACCACATGAGCGCCAGGTTCGAGCCCCTCGAAGTGAAACCGCCCACCCTCGTCTGTGACTGCATAGCGGCCGTCTTCGAGATACAAACGGGTATTGGCGACACCGTTCAGGTCATTGCTGACGTCTTGGTCGCAGCTGCCACCAATCACTCGTCCGATAAGCAAACTATTGGTAGCAAAAATATCTTCAGTCAACTTTATCGTCGTGCTCGCTGAATTACTTTCAATACGGCCGCTACCAGTGGCAACGGCAACGTTGGTTGCTTCATTACCCGAGACGCTGTTAGTGACTTCGGTAACATAGCTAATTCGCCGTCCCTGACCGCCGTTGAGCCTGCCCAGAATAAATGTCATAGTTCGGCCATCAGCCGCAATAACAGGATCGGCAGCCACGTCGCCATCAATTCGAACAGAGTCTTGCACTAACCTGAAGCCGGCCGGAAGGCGATCGGTTATGCGAACGTCATTAATGAAGGCCACGTTGTCGGCGTTAGTCAAACGCAACTCGTACGGCACAAAATCACCGGGAGCCGCCGTATTCAAAGGCGTAGTCTTCTGCAAGAAAAGCGACGCGGAAGAAGGATCAAGTGGAATGTCTACGCGAATAACCGGGCCCGGGTTAACCACAAAGTCACCACCAAACGAGGCCGCTACCAACGTGTACGGCGCACCCGGAAGCTGTTGCAAGTCGCCTATCGGCACAATGGACGGTGCCGAGTATCCGGGAGGTGGATTAATGCGCAAGGCATATGTGCCGGGAGCAATGAGCGGAAACCGAAAAGCACCCTCGACAAAATCATAGGAAACGCCACTGCTGTCAGTCGCGGAGCCACCGCTGATAATCTGTGAGGGATAAGTGCTGACACCATCGTCACCAAACACATTGGCAGGCATGCCAGTTTCCTGGTTGATTAAGATAACCTCGGCACCGTTAACAGGCATGCCAGTGCCTGAGTCAAACACCACGCCAAGCGGATCGACCAGCGCGCTGCTCGCCGCAACGTCAACGCTGTCGTTCGGGTCCGTGTACAGGACTTCAGCCTGCCCGCCCGACACTACCTGCAACGTACAATCGTTTGCGGCCATTGCACCTGACCCCGTCGGTATGTATCCGACAAAGTCACCGCTATTTAAGTCCGTTTCGGTCAGTACCAGTTCTTCGCTGTCGCCCGTTGCAGGAAACGAAAGCGTTACTTTAATGGTGTCGAGCTCAGCCGCGCTCAGATTTTGGTCCGCATCCTGAAGTCCGATAAAGAGTGGCTCACCGCCGTGGAAGAGCTCGCTTTCAACCCAGGTAAAGCTGTCGCCAGCCGTGACCGTGGTGCCGCTAAACAGCCGGGCATCCGGCAACGGCCACAAATCACCGCCAGACACGCACTGCGTAGCGTTAATTACTTTGTCGTCGCCGTCACCAACTCCCACCTGCACAAACTGAACCGTGGCGTCCGTTGGTGCTAGTTGAGTCACAAGATTGACGGAATTACTCTCCACTCTTGCTCTGTCGCCAGACGGCTGCGCAAAACTGACTACAGCAATATTCTCAAGCGTGGTACCAGGCTGCGTTTGAGCGAGAGTCGAATTAACGCCTAAACTAAAAACGCCCAGAAAGAGAGAACTGTAAACGACCAAACGCGTCAACAAACGACGCGAATGATGCCGAACATAATCACAATAGCGGTCAGTCCGCACACCCACTTTTTCAGGTCGACGACGCTTGCTTTGATTTTCCATCAAACACCACAACGCATGCACACCCGGACAAAAGTCCGGGTGTGCCGAGCTGTTTTTATTGTGACCCGGCGTTCGCACTAAGGTCTTATTGAATCTCGACGCGGAAACGAACTTCGGCACTGTCGCCAGCAGCCAAACTAGCCACCGACACAGCGAGCACGTTAGCGACAAACTGCCCAACATCGCCGTCGCTTGCGGCGGTCAAATTCGTAACCGTTGGTACGCCACCAACAATGGTAGTCAATTCAATATCGTTACCACCGTACTGACCGGATACAAAGTCAATGGCCTCAGTTCCGCCACCGCCCAGAATTTCAGACGTAAGGTCGTCAGCGACGTTAATGCTGGTGGCCGATGCCGAACCGGGTGCGTTAGATACGGTTATGGTGTATTCGATTATGCCACCGGGTATCGCTTTGGGATTGGCACCACCAGGACACGCCGTCACAGGAAACCCAGGACAGGTGAACGGATCGGCAATAACGCCGGACGACTTGGCAATACTCAGCTCAGGCGCACCCACAAGGAACGCGTCTTCTATCGAGGAGATACCGTCTCTGTCAGCGTCAGCGCCGTTGTTAGCGTTAGCACCGTCTGCAAACACATCCTGAACCGTCGCAGGATCGTCAGCCGTGCCTGAATCGTCGCTGGTAATGTCCGCACCAACACCTGCGGCACCACCTTCGGCAACCTGGGCGTTTAGCACATACGCCGCTATGTCGCCGTTGACCCGACCAATCGGGATATCACCGACAACAAATACAACGATAGAACTTGGGTTTCCACCTGCGTTACCTACGTAGTCCAGTTCGTCTACAAACGTGGCGGTATCAACGGCTGGATCGTAGACACCGTCACCGTCCGCGTCGACAAATACATTGACGTTAGTGGCGTCAAAGTTATCGGTTCCGCCGAAGGGATCAAAGGTCGTCGCGGTCGCTGTAAAGGTAAAATCCTGTACTTCGTTACCTTCGTTAGTCAGCGTGTAAGCCAGAACGGCTCCCGTACTGCCGCCGCCCTGCGCCATACCCGGACCAACAGTCGGCGTTGTGGCACTGTTGTAACCTGTACTGCGTTCTACAATAGATGAGTCCAGTTTGCGGTCAACAACAAACGTCGTTGCGTTGTTACCGTTAATCGGGTTTCCATCGTTGTCACTTAACACCTGTGTCTGACTGACGCCACCTACCTGATAGTCAAGCGTTGCCTGGTTGGACACCGTGTTACCGGCCGCCGTACCGCCGGGGTCTGTGCCCGCACCAAGCGAGCTTTGGGCCGAAACCAGTACAGCTGATAATGCAATCAGCTTGAACCAATGCCGCCCTTTGTTAACGTTCTCTCTCACAAATTCACTCCTAAATAATCATTTGAAACAAGTTCAAATGCCTAACGGTTTTACATCGATCTATGTACATCGACCCATTCATGTCGATCTATTCGTATCGATCTAGCCGAGGCCACGCCTCTTTTCTGCTTCCTTCTTTACTTACTGCAATATCGCTTTGAACTGGGCATAAGCCTGCGCACCGGGTTCAAGCGGACTGTTAAACACCCATTGAATATGGGTAAATTCATTTGTCGTAGCCGCACGTTGTGAACCGCCGTCGCTGACTGTTACCGAGTCGGCCGAACTGAAGGTTTTGCCGTCGTCGGCCGAAAAACTAATCGTTGTTCCCGGACCAAAAGCCGAGTCCGCGACATAGCGCATCGCATCCGGAACAGGATCAACAATCTTGATGCCATCGGCGGCCTGCGTTCCGCGGTTGGCAAACGTAATCGTGTACACGACCTGATCTCCTGGAATAACCGTCGCGACCGGTACAAGTCGACTACGCTCTACTCCCTTTTCATCGGTATAACGCTCTTCTTTTTCAGCTACGGTATTCACCGTAATAGGCTGAGACTGAGCGAATACGGCTGTGCCGACGAGCAGAAGCGGTAAGGCAAATAACAGTTTCATCAAGGCTTTCATGTAGAGTCCCCCAAGTGGATTAATCAATAACAACAATAAATTCGACGACCTGCGGACCATCCGCGGCCGTAAGGTCACCCAGCTGCACGGCAATCGAAGTACCTGCGCCGCTAAACTCGCCCGCATCGGCGTCGGCCGCGTCCGTCAGAACAGCACCGTTAAGCGTGGTAGAGCCGGGTACATAGGTCGTGTTGGCCGGAACAGGATCATTTACAACTGCGCCTGCAGCGGTGCCGGTTCCTACTACAGTGGTCCTAATCTGATAGGTAATTTGCGCGCCAGGCACGGGAGTGGTTCCGCCGAACGGATCACTAACGGCGGCTGTCTTGTCGACCGTCACGTTGATGGTTTCAATGATGTATTCACCGGTGTCGAAGTCGTCGCCCTCCGAAGCACCTACCATCGCGTCAACGCCTGCGTCTCCACCGCCTGTGACAACCGTTCCCGCTGCGCCCGCTCCGGTAGCAGAGGTGGCGGTAAGCTGCGTCTGTCCCAAATTGGTATCGAGCAATCCGCCGGGAATATCGTTAGCCAGCAACACGGTGACTGACTCGTCCGGAGCCAACACGGGGTCGTTTGTGCCGGATACATACGGAGTATCACCGGGCGATAAATCGCCGCTGCCATCGGTATCGAAAAACAGCGCATCGGGCGTCGACAAAACGGGATCAAAGTCATCTCCCGGTAACGTACTCAAACCCGCGAGCAAGAATGCTTCGGTTCCGTTACCGGTATTCGTCACTGAAAACACAATGGCCTGATTCGTGTCGCCGGGCGCAACGGGCAACTGAGGACTTTGTAACGTAACGTCGACGTCGAGAATCTCGGCCACCGTTACAACGGCCGGACTGGAGTTCTCGGTAACCGCAGCTCCGTTCAGCGTATAGCTGACGCTGGCGGTATTCGAAATATCCGTGCCAGCCACCGTGCCGACAGCATGGGCTGGCAAGGAAAGGCCCGCCATCGTCAGCGCAACCAGCGGCAAAGCGCGAGCGAGTGACGTTATGTGTACGAATCGAACCATGTCTTCATCCTTTTGCATCCTTATATAGAGGTCTAAACGGACGCCGAAAATGTCACCATTTCGCCTGTATACTCTTGCGGAGAAACAGGCCAAATGGCCGGTGTAAGTCGTCGAAGATCATCAATAATGCAACTGTTAAATCAATCAGCGACCATAGAATGATAAGTAAAAACCCTTACTCTTCCTGTGAGTCGGATCACATAAAATGACGATATCGGCTGACTATCCTGTGATTTTTCATGAAGATGGAACTGGTTCACACTGTGTTTGCCAGAAAGATCGAAATAGGGGGAAGCAACTATTGACACACTGCAACATTATCGTTATCCTGCATCGCAACATATTGCACTGCACTAATTTTGCATCTTAGGAGATCGACCATGAACCCTGTTATTGAAAATATCGTACAACCTGTTGTTAACCGCTCACTGAACCTGGCTTCAATGGGCATTAAAAACACTCGCCGTCTGGCCGCTAACGGTTCAGATCTGTTTGATGCGAGCACCAACACCGTCGCTTTTGCCTCAGACAAGGCGCTGAAGCTGAACAAAATCACCCACAAAACATTGGCGAAACTGCTGAGCGAACAAACCAGCATGCTGGAAGGCACGCTGCACGCCGCGGCCAAGCGTCTTGACGTAGCGGCTAACGCCGAAAGCCTTCAGGATCTGTGGGCAGACCAAATGGACCTGATGCCCAAGAGCCGTAACCGCCTGACCCGTGATGCCAAGAAAGTCATCAACGTATTGGTCGACACTCGCGAAGAGCTGTCAGAGCTGGTTAGCGACACCGTGAGTGAATTCGGCAACCGTGGCCAAAGCGTTGCTCAAAAAGCCTCAAAAGCGAAAGACAAAGTCGTTAAGGAGGCGCGTAAGAAAACCACTAAAGCGAAAGCCGAAGTCGTTAAAAAAGCGCGTAAGAAAACAGCCACTGTCAAGAAAGCGGCTAAAAAGACCACTCGACGTGCTAGCAAGACAGCTAAAAAAACCCGCGCTCGCAAAAGCTAAGCCAGCGGTAAACCGACGCTTTTCCAAAAATTAGCGTCCGTTCAGCACGATAAAAAAGCCCTCCTCGCGAGGGCTTTTTTTTTGAATTAGTGACTCATGAAACTAACTGCGTATAATCGCAATCCTGATAACATTTCGCCTCATGACAGTTTCAACAGGAAATGGCTTTATGACAAGTAATACTGTGCTCAAACATTGGGTTGAAGAATGCGCGAAACTCACCCAGCCTGACACCATCCACTGGTGCAGCGGAAACGACGCCGAAAACGACAAACTCACGGAGCTTATGCTTGAGAGCGGCAGTCTGACGAAACTGAACGAAGACACCTTCCCTAACTGCTACTTACACTTGTCGGACCAACAGGACGTTGCAAGGGTCGAGCACCTCACCTTTATTTGCACCGAAAACGAAACCGACGCCGGACCTAATAACCACTGGATGGAGCCGAAAGCGGCTCACGCCAAAATGGACAGCCTGTTCGAAGGCTGTATGAAAGGTCGCACCATGTACGTCATACCGTACTGCATGGGACCCATAGACTCCCCGCTTTCCCGCTGCGGTGTGGAAATAACCGACAGCCCTTATGTTGTGGCCAACATGCGCATCATGACACGCATGGGTGGTCAGGCGCTGGCCCGAATTGAGAAAGACGGCACCTTTGTTCGCGGCCTGCACTCGACTGGCGAACTCGATCCTGAACGCCGGTTTATCATGCACTTCCCGGAAGAGCTGAGCATCATGAGCTTTGGATCAGGCTACGGCGGCAACGCCCTGCTCGGTAAGAAGTGTCACGCATTACGAATTGCGAGCTATCAGGCTCGTCAGGAAGGCTGGTTAGCCGAACACATGCTCATTCTCGGCCTTGAAAGCCCTGAAGGCGAAACCCACTACGTTGCGGCAGCGTTTCCGTCGGCGTGCGGTAAAACCAATCTGGCCATGATGGTACCGCCCGAATCGCAGTCGGGCTGGAAAATATGGACCGTGGGAGACGACATTGCATGGCTGCACATGGGCGAAGATGGTCGTCTTTACGCCATCAATCCCGAAGCAGGTTATTTTGGAGTGGTGCCGGGCACCAGCCCAAAGACCAATCCACATGCTTACGACATGATTCAGAAAGACACTATTTTCACCAACGTTGCGAAAACCGAGAGTAACGAACCATGGTGGGAAGGCCGACCAGATGGTACGGCGACGCAAAACTGGAAAGGCGAAGCCACAAACGGAGACGCCGACAAAGTCGCCCATCCGAATTCCCGTTTCACCGTTAGCGCCAAAAACAACCCGGCCTATTCACCGATGACTGACGACCCTCGTGGCGTTCCCATTTCGGCGATTGTCTTCGGCGGACGACGACGCGAAACCGCACCGCTTGTTTATCAAGCCAAGAACTGGGAACACGGCGTTCTAGTGGGAGCCGGTGTTGCGTCAGAAACAACCGCTGCGGCAACGGGCGCCGTTGGCGTTGTCCGTCGTGATCCAATGGCTATGAAACCATTTTGTGGATACAACTTTGCCGATTACTGGGGACACTGGTTAAGCATGAGCGAGCGCTCAAACGCTCTACCTGAGATGTTCCACGTTAACTGGTTCCGTCAAGACAGTGAAGACAACTTCCTGTGGCCAGGCTTTGGCGAAAACCTTCGCGTGCTGCGCTGGATTGTGGGTCGATGCAAGAACGAAGCTGACGCAGTCGAAACGCCTATTGGTTTCTTGCCGACCAAAGACAGTTTGGACACCGAAGGTCTCGATATCGATGCCGGCGTGCTCGATGACTTGCTGTCTATTGATCCAGCACAGTGGCGGGAGGAAATGTCAGCCATCGGCGAGTATCTCGACAGCTATGGTGACAGGCTTCCAGCCGCACTACGTGAACAACAGCAGGCTATTAGCTCGGCGTTAAAGTAAACGCATCGCAGACGGGTAACGTCTGCTTGGTTAATTAAAAAAAATAAAAAACGCAACCAGCGAATGCTGTCTGCGTTTTTTATGCTCGAATGAATTAAGCACTTCCGGAGTTATCCTACATTCACACTCTTCGCATAAAGACCCGGAATAGAAATATCTTTGATTAGAAAATACGCTCTGACCGGAGCGCTATCGATCTTCGTAGGTGAAGTGAATAGCCTGCGGAGAACCTGGCAGCGGTACTCTTCCAAGCCCGATAGCGCCCTCACCCAATATTTGCAGGCTGTCGCGACGAACGAAGTTCTCTTCGCCGTCCGCACTTTTTACACACGTACCGTTGGTGCTTTCGTCGTACAGCACAAACCGGCCACGAACAAATTCAATGCGCGCATGCAGTCGTGAGATAAGCGTATCTTTGACGACAATGTCGCTGTCTTCAGCGCGACCAATGCTGACGTAAGGCCGGCCATTGTCGACGACCACTTCCTGCCCGCGGTAGGTCAGACGGAGGCGCTGGTTGCGTACATCGGTAGCCTGACTCCAGTTTATGGTCGGCAACATCCGCGTATTGTCTTCGCGCTGCCAAAGCACTTCGAAAAGTGCGACTTCATCCTTGACGCCTTTTACGAAAGCCAAATCGATTTGCCGAGTCCAGGACTGCCAGTCAGGTGACATTTTTCCAACGGCTACAGCTGTTGTGATGATTTGCGCAGCCTTGGCCTGATTAGTCATGCGACTGGCGGTGTGCACAGCCCCACCAAAAACGTCATCGTCTTCAAGCATTACGGGCCCGTAGTGAAAGCCCACTCGAATAGCAACCGGCACATCGTCAACGCTTAAATCGTCGCTAATCATACGCTGCATTTTGGCGGCTGCCTCAACGGCATTGTCGACCGTTTCAAACGTACTCATGACCTCGTCGCCCATCGTCTTGATGACGTTGCCACCGTAGTCTTCCGTAGCTCGGGTCATGCGGTCAATGCAGTCTTGAACCGTCACGCGCGCCTTGGCATCACCCATAAGCTCGTAGAGCTTGGTGCTGCCAACAACATCCGCAAACAAGATTGCAAGTTCCGCCTTAGCTACCATGTCATCCTGAAGTTCTGCATTGCATTGTCGAATAGATTTAAAGTCGAGTGGACCGTTAACCCGGTGAACCCCAAGCCCGGTAGACCTGAGGCGCCGAACACGTCGGCGACCGGCCAAGTATAGCGGGATTAATGCCCCTACGGGAACAGCCGGACATTACTCTACATTATGCCAAACATTGGTCTGACCACTCGGTCAACCCAGCGCTTGTTGTCGATTGGCGGCGCTACGAGTCCGGGGGCCAGTTAAAAGAGGTCATTGGGTGCCAAAAAACTACTTCTCAGCGACAATATAGGCAATCCACGCCGGATCAGGCTCGCCGCGCTCCGCGGGTTCGAAATCGCCTTCTTCCTCATCGTCTTCGTCGTCCTCCAGCTGCCAATAAACCGTCGCTTTGGAAAATCCGGCTTCTATGAGCAGTTCCTGGATTTCCGGCAACATCCAAAAGCGCCAGTCGTAGGTGAACGCCCGCTTCAGCCGGGAACCATCCGGAAACGAAAAGTGAATGAAACACTGCATCGCGTGGGTGATGGGATCGAACGAACCCTGCTCCCAAATATAGGTAAAATTGTCGTGCTCGGTTTCTTCTTCCATCTCGTCGTGAGCTTCAGAGCCGCCAAAAGCGTCAACAATAAACAGACCGTCATCTTTCAAGTTTGAGCGCGCAACCTCAAAGTATTTCCTGAGGCTTTCGCGCGTGTTGAATATCCAATAGCTAAAGTTAAAAGCCACCAACATATCAACCGGGTCCAGTTTTGCCGTCAGCACGTTGTCTTCGGCCAAAAGCAATCGGGATTTTTGTTCGTCGTCTAGCTTGGCAACGTGTCGGGCACGTCCCCAATCGAGGACCTCTTTGTCAAAGTCTACTCCTTGAGCCGTATGGTTCGGATTATCTTTTATCCACTCGCACGCCGCGGCCGCGGTGCCACAAAAGTCTTCGCGTAGTGATACGGCTGGACGACCTCGAACGGTACGAAAGGTGTCACGCAAAAATTCAATTTCGGTCTCAACGCTCTGCACGGATCGCTCGTACAAATCATGACGGTCAGCCAGGTCGGCTAAGGGAGGCAAGCCTTTTTTCTTGCGTTCTTTATGAATTTTTTTAGGCTTCGCCATTTGCATCCGATCCTTCTAAAAGTGTTCTGACATAAAAAAGAAACTACTTATACGTGATTAATTAATGTCGGTCCACCTTGGCCAAGGCCTCTTTAAGCACCTCAACGCCAGCATTTTCAAGATGACTGTGCTCACTTAAATAACGACGCCACGCCCGAGCTCCAGGCTGCCCAAGGTAAAGGCCTTGAATGTGTCGACTCATTGACTGCAGTCGCACACCGCGTTCAAGCTGCTTGTCAGCGTAGCCAAGGAATTGCTTGATAACGCTTGAGCGTTCCGGCAACGGTTCGCCGCTTGCTTGAGCGTAGGCTTCAGCTAGCAGCCATGGATTTTGGTAAGCGGCTCGCCCGATCATGACGCCGTCAAAGTGATCTGACCACTGATCTATTTGCTGGAGGGTTGTAATGCCACCATTTAGCACCATGGGTATGTCACCAAACTGTTGCCTCACTCGCTGCACCCGCGCGTAGTTTAAGGGAGGTACTTCGCGATTTTGTTTCGGACTTAGCCCAGACAAAATAGCGATGCGCGCGTGAACGATGAGCTTGTCGACGTCTACTTCGTGCATGTGACGAACAAAGGTCGCCAGAAATTCGTCCGAGTCTTTGTCGTCTATGCCAATGCGCGTTTTCACGGTAACAGGAATGGACACCGCTTCTTTCATCGCCGCGACACCCTCGGCAACCCGCTCCGGTTCGGCCATCAGACAGGCACCAAACGCACCGGTTTGAACGCGCTCACTGGGACAGCCAATATTCAAATTCACTTCGTCGTAGCCAAACTCTTCGCAAATTCTGGCCGCTGCCGCCAACAACTGCGGATCGTTACCACCGAGCTGAACCGCGACCGGGTGTTCTGAAGGATCAAAACCCAGCAGGTAATCACGGTCTCCTTTGACCACGGCATTTGCGTGAATCATTTCGGTATAAAGAATAGCCGTTGGATGCAGAAGACGATGAAAGTACCGACAGTGCCTGTCAGTCCAGTCCATCATGGGTGCGACACTGATTGTAAACTCACGCTTATTCAACGCAGACCTTGTACGGTTGATAAAGAAAGAAGGCCTGATAAGCAAGGGTTCAACACAAACTCTGCTGACAGCGTTTGAAGAACACAGGCGTCAAAGCCGTATAGCCGGAAAAATTAAATCAAATCAGCCGGGGCGAAACTTACCAGAGGTGGGCAATCGCTGCATGACTATCTGTCCATCGGCAGGCGCCCAAACAGAATGCCCTGTGAACGACATTCTGTTTCAGGCGTAACGTGTCAATTGCGCGCCTTTAACGTAACGGGCCGAGCTTTGTCACTCGCTTTAACTAGCCGAGCTACCTTTACGCGTTTCGCTAACCAGATGATCAACCACGTGCTTCAGGGCATCTTCACGAGACACACCCTCACCGATCGCATTGGTGAATATTTCCCGCTGCTGACGTGCACTGTTGCCGCGCTCAATAATTCGTCGTGCATGCAGTACCTCGTCGAGACACCCAAGCTCCTCGGCGTCGTCACGAATAAGTTCGAGTATTTCTTCAAACAGCGTGCCGTACGGCAGCAACTTACCTCGACCAAAGTCAATTAAACCGTTGTCGCAGCCGTAACGCATCGCACGCCATCGGTTTTCAGCAACCAGCATCGGCGAGTACTGACGCCAACGTATATTTTCGCTGCGTAAACGAAACAGCATGCTCAAAATGGACTGGGTTAAGGCCGCTATGCAAAGAGAGTCGTCGATACGCGTACACACATCGGTTACGCGCATCTCGAGCGTTGGATAGCGAGCGCTGGGGCGGACGTCCCACCAAATCTTGGTGGCGTCTTCCATGACACCAGACTCAATCAATATTTCGAGGTGGCGCTGGTATTCACTGTAGCTGGTGAACTGCTCTGGCAGGCGCGTGCGAGGCATGCCGTCGAACACGGTTAACCGGTAAGACTGAAGACCTGTGTCTTCCCCTACCCAAAATGGAGAAGAGCAGCTTAACGCCAGAAGATGAGGCAGAAAGTACGAGAACTGGTTCATTAAGTCGATACGCAGGTCGTCGTCGTGAATGCCACAGTGTACGTGCATGCCACAAATCAGAAGCCGCCGGGCAGACGCCTGCATATCACGATCAAGTTCGTCGTAACGCTGGTGGTTGGTGCGCTTTTGAACGTGCCACTGGGCAAACGGATGGCTAGATGAAGCAATGGGAGCGAGGTTATAGCGATCGCCAATGGAAGCAATGCATCCGCGCAAATTGTTTAATTCTTCTCGCGCTTCTGAGACGTTGTTACAGACTTTGGTACCAACCTCGATCTGCCCACGGAGAAACTCAGGGGAAATTTGTCCGGGCATTTCGTTTTGACAAGCATCCATCATCTCATCGGGCGGCTCGGTGGCCACGTCCCGAGTCGTTTTATCAACCAGCAGATACTCTTCTTCTACGCCAATAGTGAACGGTGGTTTGCTAATCATAAAGGCTCCCCCATAGATGCCCAGGATTGATGCCCAAGATTAACGACCCCCGGGCTGTTTATTGTAGCTTGGTGAACACGTCCCTGTTTTTCTCAAATTCTTTAAAAAATCCAATCAGACGCCGAGCCCAGCCCTCTATGCCAGCTTGCGTGCTCAAAAGATCCTGACGAATTTCGATGGACACGCACGGAATGCCGCGCTCTTCGCCGTGAAAGTCGATGGTGTAGTCAGCCGGATGTTTGCCAGAGTACGGCTCGTTGTCGCCCACGCAGAGGTCTGAATCAGCTCTGAGATATTCAAGAAGAGGTGAGGCAATACGTGAGTCTTTGTCCCAGAGAACTCCGACATCCCAGGGACGCCAGTCTCCGCCCTCAAGCTGCGGCGTAAAAGAATGAATGGCAATGATAGCCGGTCCTTGAACCTGATCCTCGAGGCGGTTGAGCTCGTTTGTTATCGCGTCGTGGTACGGCACGTAAATGTCGTCGTAGCGTGCGGCCCGCTCCACCTCCGTCAGGTTTTGATTTCCGGGCACGAACACGTCGTCGCTAACCGGTGGCATGAGCGTTGGATCGCCCACCTTGCGGTTACAGTCAATGACCAAACGTGAAAAGTTACACAGGACGGCCGAGCAGCCCAGATCGGCGCTGACCCGTTCCGCGACGGCAGCAGAACCCTTGTCGAACGCAATGTGACGACTCAATGAGGCTTCATCGAGCCCCAGATTATCCAGTTTCTCGGGCACCCGATTGCTGGCGTGATCACAGACCAGCAGCAAAGGCGAAGTAGAATCAGGGTTCAGAGTGCGGGATACGTCCGGGTCGTTCACAGAAAGTAAAGAAGCTGTGCCTTGCTTGGCGGAAAGTTGCATAACAGTGTGTGATTACCCCTGAGGTGCGCCGGGCCTCGAAATGGTCGAAGTTGACCAATGCCACGGCTGAACAAGACTCTAGAATACCCGCAAACCGGAGCCCTTAACACCCTGAAGAGGGTAAAAACCGCCGGTTCAAATTGTATTTGTTACCGAAGTGAGACTTCAGCCCACTTCCGTTATTCGGACCCCAGGGCGGGCACGCTTCTCAACAGCCTCTTCCGACCATTGATACCTCATGCCGGACAGACTTCAAAAGCCCCTTCCTGTAATTGAAACCCAGCGGCGGATAGATTTGAAAAGCGTCTTCCGGTCATTGCGAACCCGCGAAGCGGGTGTGGCAATCCCCGTCAGATTAAGTCGAGCCTTTTCAATGAGACCGCACTCCGTCACCAATTTGCCGCGCGCCTCTCGCCCGCACTGACATTCCAATAGACCTGAGAACGCCAATCTTTTAGTAATAGTATTTCGAGATAAATATAATTACTGATTGAATTTATTTACCTTTTTAAGAAGCCATAACCACAAACCCAAGCCAGCTGCCCAAACCTGAAATCCAAACGACACACCATAAGAAACGAAACTTTCAGGCGACAATACGGTCGTAAAGGTGTGATACATTGGGTTTTTATTAAGACTGGAGTTGTACGTTGAGCTCATCCATATACTCTCGAACCGTCGGCCTATTGGGTTTGGCGACACTCATAGCGGGCTGTGCCTCGAAGCCTCTCCTGAGCCCGGCCGGCCTGCCTCCAGAGGCCGCACTCGACGACGGTGTCGACTATTACTCAGCGGCACTTACTGAAGACAACATTTTCGACAGTCAACAAGACCAGTGGACCACCGACGAGGACGGCAACCGTGTCTACCTGATTAACCAGGTCCGACGAGGCTCAGCAGCCGCCTACTATGTCGGAGACATACGCTACGCATTAGCTAACGAAAACCGCGACGGTGTCCGAACCGGACCGGGACAGACCAACAATCAACCCTTCTCGGTAAACTCAAGGCTTCCTCAACAAAACAGACCCTTGCGCGGCTCTACTAACAATATGCTTTACCAGAATCGGCGTGGTCGTATTACGTACTTGCCCACCCGCACTCGACCCCAGTCGCAGAGCAACGGCAGCTCAAGCAGCAACACATCAACGTCGGGCGGCAGCTCGCAGCCATCGCGGCCGGCCTCACCGCCAAGAACTACGCGTCGTTCAACCGCCCCACAGTCTAACCGGTCACAGCGACGCTCCAGCCCTGGAAATACAACCAGACGCCAAGACCGATAGCGGTTCGCCGACGATCGGCGCTTTTCGCAGATAGTATCACTCAGGCCGCCGGTCTTAGTGTGAACACAGCTTGAGCGTGGCTGCGGCCGCTCTAAGAAACTGGCAAGAACCTGAATCACAAGCTGGCGGCTGTCCCACGCTTAAACCATAATCCACAGCACAACAACCACAGCAAAAGGCGGGCAAGTCCATCCGACTAGCCAAAGATCTTCCTGTTAAGCTGGAAAAGCATCCCGCCTTGAACGGCGGGATGTGAGCAAAGCCTAGAGTTCTTCGGCTGCCTTACTGCGAGCTTTCTTCTCGCGAGTCGCACGCTTACGCTCATGTTCTTTGAGATGACGTTTACGCAACCTAATGAAATTAGGCGTAATCTCTACCAGCTCATCGTCGTCAATAAACTCGAGCGCCTGCTCGAGCGTGAACTCAATAGGTGGCACGAGAATGATTTTCTCATCACGACCGGAAGCACGAATGTTGTTCAGCTGCTTGCCTTTGAGCGGGTTGACCGGCAGGTCATTGTCACGGCTGTTCTGGCCAACAATCTGGCCTTCGTAAATTTCGTCACCATGCTTGATAAACATGCGACCGCGCTCTTGCAGGTTGAAAATGGCAAAAGCCAGCGCCTTACCCTGAGCATTTGACACCAACGCCCCAACAAGGCGCTGCGCGACATCCTGAGGCAAAGCCGGTCGATATTCGTCAAAAACGTGATACATCAGACCGTTACCGGAGGTCAGCGTACGAAACAGCGTTTGGAAGCCAATCAGGCCACGAGACGTAATGCTGTAGTCCAGCCGCACGCGGCCTTTTCCGTCAGGCAGCATGTCAGCCAGCTGACCACCGCGCTCGCCCAGCGCTTCCATTACGGCACCCTGATCTTTGTCTTCAATGTCTACGGTCATTCGCTCGAACGGCTCATAGCGCACACCGTCAACTTCCTTGAAAATAACCTGCGGTCGGGAAACGGCCATTTCGAAACCTTCGCGACGCATGGTTTCCAGCAAAATCGATAGATGCAGCTCACCCCGGCCTGACACTCTAAAACGCTCAGGATCGTCGGTGTCTTCAACTCGCAAAGCGACGTTGTGGAGCGTTTCACGCTGGAGACGATCGCGAATCTGACGGCTGGTTACGAATTTGCCGTCACGACCCGCGAAGGGTGAATTGTTGGTCTCGAACATCACACTAATGGTGGGCTCATCCACCGCAAGCATGGGTAGTGCTTCCGGCGTGTCCATCTGACAGATGGTCTCGGAGATGAACGGCTTCGGAATACCCGCCAGCGCGATAATATCGCCCGCTGACGCTGTCTCGACCTCTACCCGGTTCAAACCGTGGAAGCCCAGCAGCTTTGAAATCTTCTCTTTTCGAACTTTGCCGTCCGTGCCGACGACACTAACGCCCTGCGTACGCGAGATTTGGCCCCGCTGAATGCGACCAATGACAATGGCACCCAGGTAGCTTGAGTAGTCCAGCGAGGTAACCTGCATTTGAAATGGACCTTCCGGATCGACGTCCGGCGCCGGACAGTGATCAACGATGGCCTGAAAAACGGCGTCCATGTCATCGGTTTGGGTTTCAGGCGTATTGCCTGACGTCCCCATCAAGGCCGACGTGTACACCACAGGGAAGTCCAGCTGCTCATCGCTAGCATCAAGTCGATCGAATAGCTCGAACACCTGGTCAATGACCCAGTCAGGGCGACTGCCGTGACGGTCAACCTTGTTCACTACAATAATCGGATTAAGGCCGTGGTCGAACGCTTTTCGCGTTACGAAACGGGTCTGAGGCATAGGGCCGTCAACCGCGTCCACCACCAACAGAACGCAGTCGACCATGCTGAGCACTCGCTCAACTTCTCCACCGAAGTCGGCGTGTCCGGGGGTGTCCACAATGTTAATGCGATAGTCGTTCCACGTGATCGCCGTGTTCTTCGACAAAATGGTGATACCACGCTCTTTCTCAAGATCGTTGGAGTCCATTGCACGACTGAGCACTTCGGCGCGTTCACCGAGTGTGCCTGACAGGGTCAAGAGCTGGTCCACCAGGGTGGTTTTACCGTGGTCGACGTGGGCAATGATTGCAACATTGCGAAGTTTGACTGACATGGCCGTGCCTTGTAGGAATGAATAACCCGGCGGATTATACAGAGTAATGAGCGCGCTGCAGTGGAATTTTGTGCACCGTAGCAGAGTTAATCCAGACGAAACCCAAGTCTCGGCATTATTGTTCAACGCGACCTCAGCAAGCGCCTTCTTTGAGAACCCAAAAAAGGCCAAGAAGCGAGGATAATTCTGCGTAAGCGGCTTCCAGCCGCGATTAGCGTGTCGACTTTTGGGGGATCGCGCATTTCATCGCGGCAGCATGAGTCATGCAGCCTATCTGGCCATCGGGCGGACAAACAAATACCCTTGGGGTACGCACTCTAATCGGCCAAAGAGACAAGCCTCGAAGCGTCCTTGGGGTACGCACTCCACTTGGTCCAAAGGACCAAGCCTGGAAGTGCCCTTGGGGCACGAACTCTAGTTGAACGACATAACCCGTGCCGGGAATATTTTGATCGGTAAGTCCCTCGACTTTCTTCTTAGCGGGGCTGTTCGTCGCCTTTTTGCACGTCGCCGGGCATCAGAACGAGAACGTTGCCCTGATCGTCAATTACCGTTTGACCGGCTTTCTTCATCACTCGACGCGCGTCTCCGACCTCAATGGGCACCGAATACGTACTTTGACGCACGCCGTCCAATGTTTCGGCGGTGGCCAGAACGTTAATGTAGTGGCGACCTTCTTCAAGCACGGTGACGTCAAAACTAAATTCGCGCTCTTCTCCCGGAGCCAACTCGCCAAGGCTCTGGCTACGAGCAGAAATCACCACACCCTTCTCCGCTCTGGCCGAAAGCGTCACCGCCTCGATCGGCGCTGATGCCATGATCGTGAGATTAATCGTGACCGTCTCGCCGCTGTCAGCAAGATATCGTTCAGGCTTCACAAAGCGCACTACGCTCATGGGCTTCGACGGCGCGAAACGGTCGGTCTCCCCGTGAGGCCCGTGAATGGACTTCGACTTCGAGGCCGCGTCTACGACCATCTGGTTTTCAGGCTCGGTGCCCGATACTTCGAACGCCGCCAAACCGGCGACAATGCACACGAGCAGAATGAACACAGACATCAGATTAAGAAAACTCTTCACAGCAGCTCCTAGATTAACTTGTCGACACACTGAGATCGAAACAGGCATCGCCCAACGGTGAGTCGGTCGTGTTGGTGTATTCGTACACTTCCAGAACGTAGTCGCCAGCGGCTAAATTACGGCTGATCTGATCCGATCCCAGCTGTGGGCTGAACGCCGTCTGCAAGGCACCCGCCTGATGCAGAACCATGTCAGGATCAGAGGCGGCCGGGCCAACGGCCGTGATCACAGTCGTGCTGTTAGGCTGAGGGTTTGTAACACTAAAACGCAAGAAACGACGATTACCGAGCTTGTTACCCGTGCCAAACCCCTGAAAGCCTGCAAACGTACAAACCCTGACAACGCTTCCGTCCAGAGGAAGCTCGGTGTAGATCGGCAGCACTTTGTCAAAACGGGCGGCACTGTTGGTCTCACCTGTTCCGTACGCATCTATCGTAACCATTTCCTGCGAAGCCGCGGCCTGGTCGATGGCACTGGCATCAGCCGGATGATTTTTCTTCATGGCATCCAAAAAGGCGTGAATGGTCACAAAGGCGACGTCGTCCTTCAGGTCACCGGCCATGGCGTCGTAAACAGCTTTAAAACCCAGCTCCAGCGATTCGCCCGCATCTGAGCTCGCGTCGTACAAATCGTAGAGAAGAATCTGTACGGTGCCTTCGTTGTACCAGCCCAGATTGCGTATATTGTTATTCTCGATGTCGATGTTCACGCCGCTGGCCTGATCAAAACCCAGCGCATCAATGTAGTTCGAGTCATCGAGAAACATGGCTGCAAAGGCACTCGCCAGCCCTTCTCCCAGAGCCACCCGAGGGTCGAGCCGGTCGCCCACTGAATGGCTTCCGCCCAGACTATCGCTGCGCCCAAAGTGATAGTGAAGGTAGTGAGTAAATTCGTGAGCGATGACGTGCGCATCGTATTCATCGGTATCGGAGTTCTCTGCACCCAAAATGTAAATTTCGCGTCCACCTCCTGCAGGTCTAAACAGACTGCTACCGATTTCGCCGTCTGTAAACGAACCCGAAGTGGGACGATTGTCGACGCTCCAGTTCATATCCAGCGAGGGCATCTGAATCGAAGGCCGTGCATCAAGCACCATTTGTACCGAATCGTAAACCGAATCCAGAATGGCGAAAGGACCTGCGGCACGCAGTTCTGTGTAACCCGAACCGGTCCAGCCAGAGGTCGCTTCCAGGTTGCGAGTCATGTTGGCACCTGAGGTCGTAAATGCACCCGAAGTTAAAGTGTAAAGCGCACCTTGTGCGGTGTTGTCTACCACTCGAATATCCCACGACGGTGCGCCCGTCTTTTGCATCTGGGCTTTGACCCGAACAGACACCTCCTGATTGGCGTCCGTTGTAAAAGAATAGTCACCCCTTTCGTCGGTAACAGTCGACGCAAGAGTAGTACCACTGCGATTAACCAACTCAACAACCGCTCCTCGCACGGGCTGGTCGTAAATACCGAGGTACTGCAGGCCGTTGGTTGAGGAATCGTGAGGCACGCGCTCAAAAGACACCTTCCCGGATAACACAGTCGATGTCGCAGGTGGATTAGTTGTACCCGGCACATTACCGGTAACCGGCGCGGTCGGTGCCGGATCGGAGCCGCCACCTCCACAAGCTGCAACCATCGCGAGCAAGCCGATCAGCAAGACCGGACGCAGCGCGCTCTGCTTGCCTTGAGTGAGCTCATTGTTACCGGGGCTTAAATTCATTGGAAACTGGCCTAGTGGTAAATACTGGTTCATTATCCCCTACTAATCTGAACTGAATGTGAACGTTTTTACATATATATGAGCAAAACCCCTATAAAAACGACATTTAACACTCTTTTACCCGACGACATTGTTAACAGCCTTGAAGCGTGTGGCTGGCCGTGCGACGGGCGCATTCAGGCATTGGCCAGTTATGAAAACCGGGTTTACCAAATTGGCCTGTCCGACCGTCCTGAACCGATTATAGCCAAGTTCTATCGCCCCGAACGCTGGACCGACGAACAGATACTCGAAGAGTTCGAATTTACGGACGAACTGGCCGAGCTTGAACTGCCGGTTCTCACTCCGCTGAGCTCACCTGAGGGCCCTGTATTGTGCCACAAGCTCGGCTTTCGCTTCGCCGTTTATCCTCACGTCCGCGGTCACGCGCCCTACCTTGATGACACTCACGCGCTCGCCCAAATTGGCCGGCTGATCGCGCGCATCCATAGTGTTGGTCAACAACATCGTTTTGAACACCGGGAGAACATGAGCTTTGACCAGCGAGCCGTAAACTCAGCGGTGTTTATTGTCGAGGGCAACTGGATTCCCGACGATTTGCGCGATGCGTACGAGGCGATAATCGAAGATCTGCTGGGGGCCATTGACGATTCGCTTGACCACGAAGCTCTCAACAGCGGGCGACTTCACGGCGACATGCACGTCGGTAACTTATTGTGGGAAGAAGGTACGCCGTCCGTGCTGGATTTTGACGACGCCTGTAACGGTCCACCGATGCAGGATCTGTGGATGTTTTTATCAGGCAATCCGGACGAAATGCAGCGTAACCTGAACGCGCTTGCTGAAGGCTATGAAATGTTTCGCCAGTTCCCAACCAACATGCTTGACCAGGTCGAGGCGTTGCGTGCCATGCGCATCTTGTACCACACCGCGTGGCTGGCACGTCGCTGGACAGACCCGGCCTTTCCGCGTGCTTTTCCGTGGTTTAACACGCAGAAGTTTTGGCAGGAACATATTCTGACTCTCAAGGAACAACTGGCACTTCTATGGGATCCACCGAGGCTACACACGCGATGAGAAACAGATCACATATGAAAGAGTAAATTCGCCTGATACTATGGCGCTGTATCAATCTAGGGGTCACCATGAACGACACAATTTTAGTTACGGGCGGAGCCGGATATATTGGCAGCCACGTCGTGCGACAACTTGGCGAAAATGGCGCCAAAGTCATTATTCTGGACAATCTGTGCACCGGCTTTGCCGACGCCGTTTTAAGCGGCGAGCTAGTCGTTGGCGACACCGGAGACCAGGAGCTTGTTGCGCGAATTTTGAACGAACACAAAATCAAGTCGGTCATGCACTTTGCAGCCCACACTATTGTGCCCGAGTCGGTCTCCAACCCGCTAAAGTACTACCGTAACAACACCTCAAACACACGCAATCTGCTTGAATGTTGCCAGGACGCCAAAGTCGATCACTTTATCTTCTCGTCAACCGCCGCGGTTTACGGCGAACCCGAGCATAGCCTGATTGACGAACAGACGCCCACCGCACCCATTAATGCGTATGGCTCATCAAAATTAATGAGCGAGATGATGCTGCGTGACCTGTCGGCCGCCGACAATTTACGTCACGTCATTTTGCGTTACTTCAACGTCGCCGGAGCGGACCCGCAAGGTCGTATCGGGCAAAGCACAGCCAAAGCCACGCTGCTTACAAAAGTGGCGTGCGAAGTGGCCGTTGGTACACGTCCCCAAGTGGCCATATTTGGCACAGACTACGACACTCCCGACGGCACCGGCGTGCGCGACTACATTCACGTTGAAGACCTCGCTTCAGCCCACTTGAGAGCGCTCGAATATTTAAAAGAAGGCGGCGATTCGATCACGGCAAACTGTGGTTACGGTCACGGCTACAGCGTGCGCGAAGTCATCGACATGGTGCAGGACGTTCACGGCAGCCCACTGAACAAAGTCGAAGAACCTCGCCGCGCCGGCGACCCACCCGCACTGGTAGCCAAAGCCGACGTTGCACGTAACGTGCTGGGCTGGACACCACAGCACGACGACCTTCGCAACATTGTGCAATCGGCTCTCGCCTGGGAACACACGCTGACGAAAAAACGCCTGGCAGAAAACGGCTAGTTCATGCACATACCCCGCCCCAAATCGCTTAACGGTCTTTTGGTGCTGGGCTTCATGCTCGTTTCGCTTCCGCTTATTCTCGCCATCATTCGAGCAGCGACCCAAGTAAACGAGTTCGCCACAGAATCGCAAATTCTGGTCATTCAAGGCGTGCAGGCTACTGACCAAAACCAGTCGCTACGCGAACAGCTCAGCTCAATGGAGCGAAGTGCGCGGGTGTACCAGATTATTGGCGAGCAAGAGCTGATGATGGCCTACAAAGAACGGCTCGATCGCGTCAAGGCGACTCTGGACGAAGTTGCCACCAACAGCTCAGACGCTACCCGAACCGAACAAATTCGCGAGCTTCAACGGCGGGTCAATTTATTCGACTCAACCATGCGCAATTCCGAGCGCGAGTCGGCGGTCATTAACAATGCCTTGACCAACTTTTCAGAGCTGCGCGACTTTGTCGACAACATGTCCCGTGACAGCAATCGCTACATTGACGCGGGACTCAGCGAACTACAAAGAAAAGCGCGCCGCGTGCAACGGCAGCTTGCGATACAAACCGGCCTGCTGGTGCCTTTTACCCTGCTGGTCATTGTTATTTTCACCGCGCTTCTCGCCCGACCTCTGCGACAAATTGACCGCGCCATCAGCACGCTGGGCGACGGCAAGTTTTCGCAGCCCATTCAGGTATCCGGTCCTGAAGATCTGGAGGCACTTGGACGCCAGCTCGAGTGGCTGCGCGAGCGTCTCCTTGAACAAGACCGGGAGAAAGACAAATTTCTGCGCCATATGTCCCACGAACTTAAAACGCCTCTGGCTAACATTCGTGAAGGCACCGAACTTCTTATGGATGGCGCGGTGGGCGAACTGGAGCCAGCGCAAAAAGAAGTCACCGATATTTTGCGCGAAAACAGCGTAAGCCTACAGAAACTGATAGAAAACTTGCTTAGTTTCAGTGCCTGGCAGTCTCAGCAGTCCGATTTGCATTTGGAAGAGTTTGAATTAACACCGCTCATACACAGCGTAATCGATCAGCAACGACTGTCTTTCTCTGCACGCCATTTAAAAGTCAAGGCCCGACTTGCCCCCATTAACGTTATGGCGGACGTCTCAAAGTTGCGTATGGTGATTGACAACCTGCTTACCAATGCCATTAAATTCAGTCCTGACGGTGGCACAATTCGAATTGTCGTCACGACTCTCAGCGACTCCTATGTCATTGAAATGTCAGACGAAGGCCCGGGGGTTCCGGATTTGGAAAAAGCACGCATTTTTGAGCCGTTCTACCAGGGATCGACCAGCCAGGCCGGACACGTCAAAGGCACCGGAATTGGTCTTTCGGTGGTGCTTGAATGCATTAATGCACATGGCGGCAAAATCAGTATGATTGACAGTGAACGCGGCGCACATTTCCGCATTACCATGCCTAACGTACCTGTCAGCGCTAACGGGTAGTTACGGGAGATATATGAATCGAGTTCGATTAGCAGGATGCATTGCTCTACTGACGGTCCTACAGGGTTGCTCCCTGATAAAAGGAACGATAAAGACACCAACACCAGTAGACGCCGCTCGCCAGGAACTTAGCTTGATCGATACGCACCTGAGTCTGCTGCGTGATATTACATCCGGCAATTACCAAGAGCAGGACAAATTATTTGCGGGCGTTGTGGCACAGCGGCAGCAAGACGCCACTGCGCACAACCGTTTGAGTGAAGCGCTACTTCTCATCGCGACTGGCCATCCGAATACAGACCGGGGTCGTGGTTACTCGAAGCTAACGGCACTGTTGTCCAGCGAAGAAGAACTCACCGAACTCGAAAGACACCTTGCCAAAATTGTTCTGAAAGAAACCGAAAACGTAATGATTTTAGAAGCGCGCAACGCCGAGCTTAGTAACACGCTGTCTGACTCACAGCTGAGTCTGGACAAGAGAGGTAACTCCGACCGAAGAAGTTTGAATCAGGCCCGCAAAGACCTCGAAGCCGCCCAGCAAGAAATCGACAGCCTGGAAGTTGAGTTGACCGAAGCGCGGGCTAAACTTGAAGCCATCAAACGCATCGAAGTGACGTCGGAATAGTCACGTGAACGCGCCGCGAATCTTACTGGTTGACGACGACCCGGGTCTTTTGCGACTACTCAGCATCCGTCTTCTCGCTGAGGGTTATGAAGTTGAAGGTGTAGACAATGGCAAAGCTGCTGTAGACGCTACAGCGTCGTTTCGTCCTGACGTTGTGCTAACCGATCTGCAAATGGAAATTATAAACGGCATAGAACTGCTGCAGTCGATTCAACGCGAATGGCCCGGACTACCGGTTCTTATCATGACCGCGCACGGCACCATTCCGGACGCTGTTACTGCGACTCAAAGCGGCGCGTTTGGCTTCATTACCAAACCCATCGACAAGACCGAGCTGCTTGATTTGATTAGCCGCGCTATAAAAGTGTCGCGGCCACCGGAAACCGAATTACCCGAATGGCGTGCCGACATTGTCACTCGCAGCCCGCTTATTCACCGCTTGCTCGACAAAGCACACTCGGTTGCACACGGCGATTCGCGTGTACTGATTAGCGGTGAAAGCGGCAGCGGTAAAGAACTGCTGGCCACGGCCATGCACAAAGCCAGTCCGCGCAACACCGCGAACCTCGCTATTATGAACTGCGGTTCGATGGCCGAAAACGTCCTGGAAGCCGAGCTATTCGGCTGTGCGGTCGATACGTTTCCTAACGACCCCTCTTCGCGGCAGGGGCTTTATGAAAAAGCACAGGACGGTACACTTATACTGGACGAAGTTGGCGACATGCCAATGCGACTGCAAACCGAACTACTGCGGGTAATAGAAGAAAACGTCATTCGACCCGTTGGCAGCTCGGAGCCGGTGCCGGTAAACGCGCGACTTCTGTCAACCACAAACAAAGACTTGAAAGCGTTAATACAGGAAGGGCTGTTTCGCGAGGACCTGTATTACCGATTGAGCGAGTCCTTGCTTGAAGTTCCTGCACTTAATAGTCACCCAGAAGACATTCCGGTGCTTGCGAATCACTTTCTCGAGCGGGCCATTGCGAGCAGCCAGAGCACACACATGGTGTACGCGCCCGAAGCCATTGAATGTTTAATGAGCGCTAAATGGCCAGGCAATATTCGACAGCTTGAGAACACGGTTAACGGACACGTTTCACAGTGTCGCACGCCGGTTATTAGTGTTGAACTGGTAAGAGAAAGTTTAGGCGAATTTGCCACGGCGCTTCCGTCATTCACAGACGCGCGCGACGAATTTATTCGCAACTACCTCGCACAGCTTTTGAAAATGACTGGAGGTAACGTCAGCCAGGCCGCTCGCATGGCGAAACGCAACCGGACTGACTTTTACAAACTGCTTTCGCGCCACCAGCTCGACCCGGAAGTGTTTAAACACACGCCTACCTAACCTGATCTAGCATGGTCTATTGGACCAAAGACGCCGAACTCAGTCGTCAGACATTGCTTTGTGTCGCGCCAACAAGTCGTCTGCAGCACGAGCCGCCGTTTTGCCATCCCAACGCTCGGGGCGGCGTCCGCTAGGCCATTTGTTGTCCAGCACTCGTTGAACGCTAGCCATTAAGTCTTCCACTACAACCAACTCGTTCGTGCCTTCGTCAATAGTGATGGGCCGTTCGGTGGACGTGCGTAGCGTGAGACACGGAATGTTCAGGTAAGTTGTTTCTTCCTGAATGCCGCCAGAATCGGTAATAACCAGCTTGGCACTCGAGACCAGACTCATGAACTGAATGTAACCAAGCGGCCCGCATAGCGTAAGCCCGTTAATGCTATCCAAGCGCTCGGACAAGCCAAATTCGTCGAGTCGGGCACGGGTTCGCGGATGCACCGCAAACACCAGCGGTACTTTCGCCGCAGCCAGCTCAATTTGGTCAACCAACGTGGTTAACGGCCCGACAGTATCTACGTTAGACGGACGGTGCAGCGTAACAACGCCGTAGCCTTTCTTGTCAAAACCAAAATCGACGCGCGTTTTGTCGGCTTCGATTTGGTCGCGCATGAGGTCGTAAGAGTCGAGCATGATGTTGCCGATGCGGGTGATTTTCGCGGGATCTGTTCCTTCGCGAATCAGGTGCTCGTCTCCGTCAGGTGACGGTGTCCAAAGCACGTCAGCAATACTGTCAGTGAGCAGTCGATTGATTTCTTCCGGCATCTTGCGGTCGCCGCTGCGCAGACCCGCTTCAAGATGAACGGTAGGAATCCAGAGTTTGGCTCCGACCATGGCACATGCGACAGTTGAGTTCACGTCACCGGCCACAATAATCCAGTCGGGTCGTGACGCGTCGTCCAGACACACCTCTTCGTAGGCCATCATTACGCCACCCGTTTGCTGCGCGTGCGTGCCGCTGCCAACACCTAAATGAATGTGGGGCTTGGGCAGACGCAGGTCGGTAAAAAACGCATCGGACATATTCTTGTCGTAGTGCTGCCCGGTATGCACGATTAACGGCTCACACCAGTCACGCGATGCAAGCTCGTGATAGAGAGGCGCTACTTTCATGAAGTTGGGTCGTGCGGCGGCGATAAGGTGGACAACAATGGGTTTCATGGTGAACCTGCTAGTGATAAATGCGCGCTAAGTTTAATCTGCCCACGCGCTCAACGCAAAGCGACACGACATAAGCCTCACCCACTCGCCTGCAGCTACTCTGGTGCTATACTCCGCCTAAATCTCGCTCCCCTCCAAACCTCTATCTGGCTGCTATTCCATGACCGAAACGAAAGAGCCCTCCGACAGCGTTGGGAATAAGGTAATTGTTGGAGTGATCTGGATGGTGATTTTGAAGATCTCCATTCGCAGTATGGCACTGGTAAGCCTTACCATACTCGCGCGCCTTCTGACTCCGGAAGACTTCGGCGTCGTTGCGATGGCCATGTTCGTTTCAGCCATTCTCAACTCAATCGCCTGGTTCGGTTTTGACACTGCCCTGATTCAAAATCAGGAAGCAACAGATGAACATTACAACACGGCGTTCACCTTCAACGTCATTTTCTATACCACAGTCGCGATGCTTCTGGTCGCTCTGGCTGAACCCGTTGCCAGCTACTACCGCGAACCAAGAGTCGTCGGAATTCTCTACATGATGGCACTGGGTGCGTTCGTCTTCGGTCTTGAGAACATTGGCGTCGTTAATTTTCGTAAACATATGAAGTACGAAAAAGATTTCCAGTTCATGCTCTCCAAAAAAGTCATTGCGTTTGTCGTCACCATTCCGCTGGCTTTCTTATGGCGAAACTACTGGGCGCTCGTCGTTGGCGTGCTGGCCAGTCGCATTGGCGGGACGCTAATGAGTTACTTTTTATCTTCGTTCCGCCCCCGTTTTTCTCTACAAAAAGCGGGTGAGCTCTTTGCGTTCTCCAAGTGGTTATTTCTGAGCACGCTCTTTGGGACTTTGCGCACTCGAATTGCAGAACCCATTCTGGGACGCATGTCAGGTCCTGCGTCACTCGGCCATTTCAACATGGGCTACGAAATTTCGAATATGCCAACGACTGAACTGGTTGCCCCCATCAATCGGGCTGTCTATCCAGGATACGCCAAGATTAAGAACGACATGGAGGCTATGCGCGCGGGCTATCTAAAAGTGATTGCCATTATCTCGCTGCTCGCGCTTCCGGCGGCGGCTGGCATTGGCGTAACGGCACCTCTATTGGTGCCTGTCTGGCTTGGGGACAAGTGGATCGACAGTATTCAGGTGATGCAGGTGTTAGCATTTTCGGGTGCGCTAACCGCCATTACAACCAACTCAGGCGCTGTTTTTCTTGCGGTAGGACGACCCAGAACACTGGCAATGGTGAGCGGCGGATTTGTCGCCGTTCTAATTGTCCTCATCATACCTATGACTGAGAAATTCGGTCCTATTGGAGCCGCATGGGCGTACGTTATTACAGCGTTAATCATGAACCCTGTGCTTTATGCGATTATGTTCCGCCTGATAGATCTAAAGTGGATGGCCTTTCTTGGAACCCTCTGGCGTCCCGTTGTCTCATCGGCTCTTATGTTAGGAACTGTGCATTTGTTAATGAAGTGGATGGCAATGACGTCGCTTGCTCAGACTTTCCAACTGATTCTAGCGGTGCTTACAGGAGTTGTTACATATCTCGTAGTGGCCACCGTGTTGTGGCTGCTCGCTGGAAAACCGCAGGGCGCTGAAATCGATTTGGTCCAGCGAGTTTGGCCGATTATTCGGAAACGATTGCCGGGCCAACGGTAAGCCAGGCCAGACCAGGAATTCGAGTCACGCTGGTTGATTCTGCAAGGCAAACGCTCGAGCTACGCACCGCTTAACCAAACCAGTACCGACAGCTTGCAGGGTCCTGATACGTCACCTCGTATCACCGGCTTGACTGACCGCCCGCCATCAGCACCGCCACTGCCACCGCCGATAGCGACAGATTCAGCCGTGGCTCGACTAATCCGTCACTCCCCAAAATGCCGGAATACCATAACTATATCGTTTTTGTGACGCTCGACTGAAAAAAACCAGCCTGCTCAGGTATAATCCCGGCCTTTAAAAGGAGACAAATCTGTGACCCTGTGTCTATCCCAACTGTTGACCCACGGCGGCAAGACGAGCGATAACGCCGTCGCCATTAGCGACAAGAGCGGTGAGCTCAGCTACGGCGAGCTGATAGGCCTGGTTCAGAACGTCTCCAACGGCGTAATTCAAGCTGGCGCTCGTAAGAACGATCGCGTCGCCGTGTACCTGCCCAAACAAATTGAAACCGTCGCCACCATGTTCGGAGCCGCTCAGGCGGGCTGCGTATTTGTGCCGGTCAACCCATTGCTCAAACCTGCTCAGGTTGAACACATATTGACGGACTGCGACGTTCGTATTTTAGTGACATCTCGAAGTCGCGCTGCCGGGCTCAAAAGCATACTCAAAAACTGCCCGTCGCTCGAACAGCTGATTTTAATTGACGACCCGAAAACGTTCGAAGCAAGTCAGTCGATTGCGACGTGGGACGACTTCATTGGCGCACCTTCGGTTCCATCCCATCGCGTTATCGACTCCGACATGGTGTCAATCTTGTACACATCGGGCAGCACCGGCAAACCCAAGGGAGTGGTGCTGAGTCACAAGAACATGGTCACCGGTGCGTTCAGCGTATCCGAGTATTTGCAGAACACGCCACAGGACAAGCTTCTGGCCGTTTTACCCTTCAGCTTTGACTACGGTTTCAGTCAATTGTCGACTGCGTTTTGCCGAGGCGCCAGCGTCTCCCTAATGGAATACTTAATGCCTAACGACGTCATTCGAAAAGTGGCGTCCGAGCGCATTACCGGTCTTGCGGGAGTCCCACCACTGTGGAATCAACTTGCGGCACTCGAATGGCCTGAGGAAGCAACCGCACACCTTCGGTACATTACTAATTCCGGGGGCGCCATGCCCAAGGTCACTCTGGCTTCGCTTATGAAGTCGTTACCCTCTACCGAACCCTACTTGATGTACGGCTTAACCGAAGCCTTCCGTTCGACCTATTTGCCTCCCGACCAAATCGAACAGCGTCCCGAGTCCATCGGAAAAGCCATTCCGAACGCCGAGATTATGATTGTTACCGACGAAGGCAAGCTGGCCGAGCCTGGCGAGACGGGTGAGCTGGTTCACAGAGGTTCGCTTGTCGCATTGGGATACTGGAACAGTCCCGAAAAAACAGCCGAGCGTTTCAAGCCCGTTCCGTCAATTGAAGAAGGCCTCGTCATGGACGAGATTGCCGTCTGGTCTGGTGACCGCGTGCGCATAGACTCGGAGGGCTACTTGTATTTCGTAGGTCGACGTGACGAAATGATCAAAACCAGCGGCTATCGGGTAAGCCCCAATGAAGTGGAAGAGGCTATTTTTTCCACTGGGCTGGTCAGTGAAGCGGTGGCGCTTGGCGCGGCTGACGAACAAATTGGCCAGTCTATTGCCGTTGTTGTGATGGCTTCTCCTGGTGGCGAGAAAAATACAGACGCTTTAATGCTCGCACTGCGCCAGGAACTTGCTAATTTCATGTTGCCTAAACACGTAATCTGGCTTGACGACATGCCACGCAATGCCAACGGCAAGATTGATCGTAGCGGCATTGCAAAACAACTCCCGGAACTTCTCAAGGACGCCGGATAATGCACACAATTTCGTTTACAAAGCACGCCGACATTACGCACTTTGACGCTCAAGACAATGAGCTTGTCGTCGGTGGGAAACGTGTCAGCGCACTGGCGCAAGAAGCCGACGGCCGACCGTTTTACGTTTACGACCGATCAGTTATGCGGACCAAAGTCGAATTGCTACGTAAACACTTTCCGAGCTCCGTAAAACTACATTACGCCATTAAAGCCAACTCGATGCCGGAAGTGGTCGAGTTCATGTCGGGACTCGTAGACGGTCTCGACGTCGCTTCGGCGCGTGAGCTGGGTGTAGCGGCAAAAACCAACACACCGCGGGACGAAATCAGTTTTGCCGGCCCTGGCAAACAACCCGAAGAGCTACGAGCGGCGATCGAGCACGACGTCGTCATTAACTGCGAGAGTCCGACCGAACTTAAACGCATCGACCAAATTGCGCGCGAACTCGGAAAAAAACCACTGGTAGCCATACGAGTAAATCCGGACTTTCAGCTACAAAATTCTGGTATGAAAATGTCAGGCGGCCCCCAGCAATTTGGTATTGATGCCGAGGTTGTTCCTGAAGTGTTAGAAAGCATGAAAGACATGCACCTGACGTTTCACGGCTTCCATATTTTTAGCGGCTCTCAAAACCTGAGCTGTAACGCCATTATCGAGAGCCAGACCAAGACCTGCGAATTAGCAGAACGCCTCGCCGCTTTTGCACCGGCTCCTGTTCGAATGCTGAACATTGGTGGCGGCTTGGGCGTACCGTACTTTCCCGGCGAAAAACCGATTGACTTAGCTCCCATTGGCGAACACTTGCACGCCTTGGCCGACTCCATGAAAAAACGCCTGCCGACGGCCCAACTCATGATTGAACTCGGTCGCTTTTTCGTAGCAGAAAGTGGCGTTTATATTTGCCGCATCACTGACAAGAAAATCTCTCGTGAGCATACTTTTTTGGTTACTAACGGCGGCCTCCATCACCACTTGGCCGCTAGCGGGAATTTCGGGCAAATATTACGCAAGAATTACCCCGTGTGCATCGCCACCCAAATGAACACAGACGAAACGACCAAAGCGTCTGTAGTGGGCCCGCTATGCACGCCGCTTGATTTACTGGCGTCCAAAATGGATCTGGCAGACTGTGACATTGACGATCTCGTCGCGGTTTTCCAGTCCGGTGCCTACGGCTTTTCAGCCAGCCCTCACTATTTTTTAAGCCATCCGTCACCACGCGAATTTTTCGTGTGACAACTCATCGCTGTAGCTACAGCCTGTGAGCACCACTGGCCTGTACGCGATTGCAGTGCTTATCTGGGGCTCTACCTGGCTAGCCATTGAATATCAGCTCGGCGTAGTGCCAGCAGAAGTATCGGTGTTTTACCGCTACGTCTTGGCGGCGCTGGTGTTGTTTTCGTGGTGTGTGTTCAAACGTATTCCACTACGCTTTAATCTAAACGCACACACACGCTTTGCGTTGCTGGGCCTGCTCATGTTCAGCCTGAACTACTTGCTCACTTACCAGGGCCAACGTTTTCTAACCTCTGCGCTCATGTCTATCGCATTCTCGACCATGGTTTGGCTAAACATTATAAACATGCGTTTATTCTTTGGTGAAAAAGCCGGCTGGCCGGTTTTAGTCGGTGCAACGCTTGGCATTGTTGGCATGACGCTCATGTTTGCTCCAGCCGTACAAGAAATAACTCTTGAAGATGACACCGTCATCGGTGCGCTGCTCGGTGTAGCTGCAACCTATCTTGCGTCGCTCGGAAATATGGCATCACAGCTTGCGCACAGGGAAAAACTGCCGGTAATGCAGTCGACCGCCTGGGGCATGGCATACGGTGCGTTGTTCAACGGTCTCATCGCTTTTGCTTTGGGCCGGGAATTTATCTTTGACCCATCACCGCTTTATGTAGGTTCACTTATCTACTTGGCGCTGTTTGGCTCTGTTATTGCCTTTGTCGCCTATCTCACACTCCTTGGCCGTATTGGCCCTGCGAAAGCTGGCTACAGCACTATCTTATCGCCACTGGTTGCGTTGCTCTTGTCCGCTTTGTTTGAGGACATGCAATTTTCTTGGGTAATGCTGGTGGGAATGGCTATGGTACTGGCTGGTAATTATTTTGTTTTGAGTAAGCGTGGCAGGGGTTTGACTTAGTTTCCTGACTGCACAAATTATATCGATTCTATTCAGCCACTTAAAATAACGAACAAAGAAATCGATGCTACTCCGTGGCGCAGCGCCTACAACCGCCAAGTCAGAATGATTAAGATTTCCTTCAATAACAAATGTTGGGCGCAACGGTACCGTGGTATATGAACATCACTGATGTGCATGTATCTGAGAAACCCCTTTTCTTCTCTGTTGAACACAGAATATCGCTGCCGCTTTACAAACCCCTCTCTTCAGGGTTGTTGAATGACATTCTTGGTGAATAGATTGGCTGAAAGTGAACGCAGAAAAAGCACGTATTAGGAGCTCATCTAAAAAGCGCCGAGAATCAAAATAACTAACGAAGTAGTAACTATCGTAATGCAGACATCGTTATCAAACACGGCTAAATTTTACAGTCTTAAAAGCTATTTCAGTGGATAGAGCTCTCCTTGTATTAGACCCCGATGAAACTTTATTGCATGCATCTGAGGTAGAAATTGAAGTCGAGCCCGACTTCTACTCCGAACAATATCTAGTTCGTATCAGACCACATTTCGAAGAGTTTAAGAAGCGCATGTTAGCGACGTTCCGCGTTGCTGTGTGGACTGCAGGTTACGAAAGTTACGCTCAGAGTATTACCAATGAACTTTTCGACGGCAATAAGCTTGAATTCGTTTGGTCAAGAGACAGATGCACTCGGAAATTTGATGAGCATGCCCATGATCATTATTGGATAAAAAACCTGAGAAAATGCGAAAAGAAAGGCTATAGCCTCAACCGCTTGTTGATGGTTGATAACACACCAAGGAAACTCTGTAGGAACTACGGAAATCTGGTAAAAATCAAGTCATTCTACGGTGAGACAGATGGCATAGAATTATTGAAATTGGCTGATTACCTGGAAAAAATTGCCCATCATGAAAATTACAGAACATTAGAAAAGCGAGGCTGGAGATCTGCGTAAAGCAATGGACCTTGGGGGCAAAGGCCTTCGCTATTGTAGACAGCTAATAACCCCTGCTTCCTGTAAAGGTTACAAAATATAATGAAGCCATCTTTGTTCTAAGCCGTACAACTAGGAAGCGGCTTTCTCGCCGGTATAGCTATACCGGTTAAAAGAGTTGGCCCGTAGCAACGAACGTTTGAAAATCAGCGATATGATATCTTATCCCTTGCGAGTTTATTTTGAGCACGTAGAGCGCACAGGCCTGAGGGATTCAGGCGCGATAGGTTTCACCTCAAAAGAAGCACTATTATCAAGGCTACGATGAAATCATGAATCCATTGGTACGGCAAAAAATTGAAGAACACGAATATGAAGAGCTCCTTGTTAAGCTTGGAGTTATTGGAATAAGAGACGGCAGGATGTGGTTTGCCAGAATCTGTCGTGATCAGTCATCAAATTGTACCGACGGGGAAATCAAAATGACGGGTATTGATCAGAGGCCACCGACATGACACTAAAATTCAACTTTAGTTTTAAGAGCGCACTGTATGCGCTTTGCACAGCCGTTTTTTGCGTCACCGCGAGCGCGGGAGACGACTTCTTGCTCGCCTACTATATCGATATTTATAATAACGGCGAAGATGAAAGGTCCGTAAACCTTCAGCAATACGGGCAGTTCTTCAATAAAGACAGCGAGATATACAATCCAATCGGTCGTGGAGGCCGCGGAAAGATCTCGTTATCACTAGTCTCACTTGGCGAAACAACCGGAGTGCTTCGCCTGGAGATATACGACGATAAGGCAGGTGCTACCGCCGTAAAATCGCCCACCTATTCCAGAGATTTCAAGTTTTCCAAGGAAGGTGCGAAAGGTGACCTGGTCGACTCCAATGAAGACTTCAAAGTGGATTTTTCCTATAGCATTGTTCCGAAATAGAGCTGCCAATCAGAGAATTTCGCTTACGGTGGTATAACGATTTAGGTTGCACCATGGATCTCGAAAACAAACAAGAAAACACCGGGCGCGAATTCGTAAACGATCTTGTTGGTAGACTAGCCGTTTGTACTTCTCTGTCTGCATTGATACTGATTTTTGGTATGCAGTCACTCAATTTAAGCGGAACAGTTTTCACGCTTGGGTTTTGCTATTTACTGTACAAAAGGCGAAATTGGGCGCGACTTGTTATTTCTCCAATCTGGTTCTTGGCCGGATGCTATATCGTCAATTTTTCAGCCCAGCTTATTTACGAAAACGAAAGACTGCTTTTCACCTTGCTTGGCTTGCTATGGTTCGCTTATGGAATCGTGCTTATCCATACATCGCTGACACTGCTATTCTCCACTGACGTAAAGAACTATTTCAAAAACTCAGAATTGGAAAGCTAACAAGCTGGCAACGCCAATGACACAGACAGACTTGGTGCCTCAAACAGCCAGATCTACACGTCGAGTATTGAACGGTAGCAAACATGAAAAACTTCGATCGCGAACCGTCTCCGGCGTGGCTAGATAAAATAGTCGGTGCGATTTGCAGCATAATCGGTTTATTCCTTCTGCTAATCAGTATCGTAACAGGCTATGAAGCCGTTTTTGGAAAAGACCAGGGCGCTTTCTTTGGATTCGCCATTGTTTTAGTAATTGGGCTGTTTTTCACCGCTGTCGGTTTTCGATTACTGACGGGAACCGAGCGGAAGGGCGGAGGATTGCTTTCGCCTACCATACTTCGAATTGGCGCACTCATATTTCTAAGCGCACCTATCGTGATGTTGATTGAGGGAGAAATCCTCAAGGCGATAGGAAAGGCTGTCTCTCTTGTGCTCGCATCGATTGCCTGTTTTGCACTTGCCGCGCGACGAGCCAGAGAAGAAGACTAACAGCGACCCGCATACAGTCGCTACATTTATAGTTCGCACGGACCGTGAAAACGACAAACAAGTGAAGGAGATGGCGGTCCCATTTGGCCGCCATCCCCTCGACACCAGTCGCCAGTAGCTCTAGCGATCTAGTTCGGCAGTATCACTGAATCAATTACATGGATCACGCCATTGCTGGCCCCGATGTCGGTCTTGACGACATTAGCTGCGTCGACCATAACACCACCGTTAACCAAGCTAATCTTCACGTCTGATCCGTTCACGGTCGTTGCTGATTTAAGCTTGACGACGTCTGACGCCAAGACCTTGCCTGCTACCACGTGGTAAGTGAGAACAGCAATCAGTTTGTCTTTGTTTTCAGGCTTGAGCAGTGACTCAACTGTTCCTTCTGGCAGCTTGGCAAAAGCGCTGTCTGTTGGGGCGAAGACTGTGAATGGGCCATCACCTTTCAAGGTGTCAACCAGACCAGCTGCCTTCAGTGCTGCGGCCAGCGTGTTGAATTGTCCTGCGCCTACTGCAACGTCCACAATGTCTTTTTTCATCGCTCGCTTGTTGTCGTGACTCTTGCCGTGGTTGTGGGCGGTAGCCGTTGAAGCCATTGTCAGTGCCAGTAGAGACAGTGCGGCCGCAGACGCAAACTTTTTGCAATTAGTAATTAGGTTCATCGTTCACTCCATTTAGGTTCGGATGTGAGAATGTCAATGACATCGTGACGCAGCAGTGACTGCGCCGTGACTAAAAAGTGAATGACAACTTCGGATTCTAACTAAGGAACAAGCCGAATATGGACACTAATTGCCCGGATTTTAGGCGTATGACATCGCGAAATTCTTGTGAACAGCGATTGAACACGTAGTCAAAAGAGATAAAAAAACACGCACTGGCCCAGGCAAGCGCGTGTTTTTTTCGTGAACAAGCGTCACTGGACGCCATTAAGTCGACAACACCGAGAGGCCATCAATGACCGTCGTCAGATGTGTATCACCTATTTGTATTTCAAGATCAATACGTCTGTGCGCAGTTGGTGCAACACCTTTTCAGCCGTGTTGCCCAATAGTTTCCCTCTGACGCCTTTACGACCTGAGGTACTGAGTACAACCATGGTTGCCTTGACTTTATTGGCTACCGACGGAATTACTTTTTCTGCATAGCCGGCTTTGCTATGCAAAGACTCCCTCTCCAAACCAAATTCTTCAGCCAACTCGGCGTAATATTCAGCAGCGTCTAAAGTAGATTTTCTGAGAATAGTGCCTTTATCAACGATATCCAAATCAACAAGAACAGACGGTATAGCTATGGCATAGCAGCACATCAGATTACCGCCCAACAAATCAGCAAGCGCTTTGGCTTCTGTAAGAATGTAGCGATTAAGTTCCTTGGTTTTTTTATTGTTACTACTCAGATCCAGAGCACACATAATCGTGTTTTTCTTGCGCCACGATTTCTCTGCCACGATCATCACACGAATATTCGACTGACGGAGAATTTTCCAATCGGTCGGAGTATGCACAATGTTCTCTGTGCGGTGCCCCGTTTTGACAATCGTGCTGTAGCGATCGGTTGATACGTTCTTATCCACCCATCCTGCAATGTCTGTTTCCCACACAACCTCCAGACGAACTTTTACCCCCTCAGTATCCATGTTGTCGACAACATCCTGAATGTGCTGCTTGCGGGCTTTCAACAATGCTTTTTGAAGCTTCGTCGCAAGTTTTTCGTCTCGAAGATTAGCGATATAGGTTTCGTAACCGAAAGCAACAATGTGGACAGACTCTCCGGAGCGTCTGGCAAATTCCACGCCACGATGTACAGCAACCTGCTTCTTTCCTTTCATGTCTGCGATAACGAGTACTTTTTTCATCGGCTTCATTGGTCCTTGTAGGGTTACAGAATCAAATCGATACTCTTAAACTATAATTTACGGCTGCCGCCAGGAAAATACGCATTTACCGATTGGCAAGAACGGATGAATTCAGTCTCAAAACTAGCAACCAACGTGGGAGCGAACCACAGACAATACGGCTGACGCCTCCCAAAATCGTTTAATTGACGGTACTTTAGCGCTATTAAACGCATGCCCTGACCCGAGTCCCCTACTCCGAAACGCCCTAAACCAAGCCAATGCTATACTGGTCACAGCTCGACTTGAGCGGGTATTAATTAGAGAGGGTTCCGCATGAGACACCTAAGCCTCGCACTACTGACACTTTTTTGGAGCGTCAGCGCGTCTTCGCTGACACTTGACGAATATGGCGTTAGCCTTACGGACAATGGACTCGTGGATAATGTGACCGGCTTGAGATGGCTGGATTCGTTGTTAACCCAAGGTGGTCACGCCGAACTGCAATCACTTCTTGACGCCGGTTGGCGTTTCGCTGACGAAGACGAGTTCTTTTTTTTGTTAACGCACGGTTCAGGTTCAGCCACCCTACTCGGTGAAGACGGGCTTCTTCAAATGGCCGATCGCCTCTCATTCGAATTCGACAATGACAACCTGTTCAGCGGTCCGTGGGTTTGCCGAAGCTACAGCGACCCGGAACAATTTTGCACAACCTTGAACACGCCGGGAAGCATCGCCGGACTGGGCGTACAGTTTACGTTATCTCTTGGTGATGAATTTCAGGAGGGAGGTGACACTCTCACGCCCGTTATAATGAGTCCTTACATCACAGAAGTGCCTTTCTACGGTTCACTGGCGTGCTACGAGGAACCCGACCTACCGTGTATCGGTGAGGGACGTAGCTTGATGGTTCGGGCCGTTCCTCTACCGGCATCATTCTTTTTGTTCTCTGGTGCGTTAGCGCTCTTAGGCTTGCAGCGTAAATTCAGTTAACACGACCATGCGATAGCCAAAAAAGCCCCGTGCTGTTCGGCACGAGGCTTTTTCTGAAACATGTAGCTGTAAAAAACTACTTAAAGAACTTGGAGGCCATTCCGGCTACACCAGACAAACCACCGACGGAGTCCAGAAGGCTACCGCCGCTGCTGGTCTTGTCAATCAAGTTGGGCAGCATGCTTGCTAGTCCTTCCGACGCCTGATTTTGGTTAAGGCCCATTTTTGCGGCAAACTCTTGCACTTGACCACTGCCAAGCAGTTCCGTTATCTGCGAACCAGAGATCGGCATATTGTCACCGTCGCCCAACCAGGACTGAGCCATTGCAGCCATATCGCCACCGCGGCCTTGCAGTTTTTGCACTACGTCTCCAAGATTAACGCTGTCGCCGCTGCCAATAAGACTGTTCAGCGCTGACGCAGCTGCACCTTCGTCAGCTGATCCGCCGAGCTTGCTCATGAGCATTTGTGAGGCTAACTTACCAAGATCCATAGTTTTCTCCTTAGAGTCGTGAAATTTTGAAGCTAGAGTATACCGCGTAAGAGATGAACGGTTTGTAATCAATTGCGTCGCGCGTAATTCGCTGTTATAACAGGCTAAACGGCCCTCTCGACACGCAAACGAGCCACTTAAGTTATCACGGTAATATACATTCTCGCCACAACGGAATCGAAAACACTATGGAACAACTGTCGTCGTCAATGACCTTTTTCTATAAGTTCATCTTCACCAGCCTATGGATCGGAGTATTCGGCTTAGCAAATCTCTTTACATTTACCAGTTCAATTCAAGAAGATGAAAGCGCTATGGCAGACAGGTTTAACATACTCATTATCTGGATAGTCGGCTCTTCACTTCTGTATCTCGGATTGGTACGTCTTAAGAAAGTACAGCTGAAATGCAACGAGCTCATAGTCTCTAACTTCAGAACCGAAATCAGAATTCCTCTCAGCGAAATTGACAAAGCAACGGGAAGCAAGCTAGTGTCGCCCGAGCTTGTCTGGATACACCTGAAGAACCCCACCCCGTTCGGTAGTAAAATTCAATTCATGGCAACTCTTCGATTCCCGGGGGGCTTCAGCCGGCACCCTGTTGTTGATCGAATTAACTTACTCCTTGCCCAAGGCGAACGCTCGTAATATCGCTTACTTTCTCTTGAACAAAACATGAATCCAGTTGGGATGCTCTTTAATAAACGGCCCTTGAACGTTTCGAATCTGAAAAGCAACTTTAGACGCGACTCTTTGTAGCAGCGTTCTTTCTGGTGGCTCTATCAGCTGCTTGCCGCAGTGTCCGCACGGTTCGTCCTGCTCATAAGTTCCGTAGGGGTTACCTGCGAAATCCATCAAAGCTGCCGAGAGACTATTTGTATACGATTTCGTTTTCCCAACAAACGACTTTTCTTCAATAGTGTACTCAGGAAACAGGCTTTCCAATCGTTTTTCATCAAAACTGTTAACGTGCCCCCAAGGCGGGCTCGTTTCGCCGCACGAATGACAGGTGTTACGGTTTAGTCGAATGTCTTGTTTGTAAGGAACGCCAATCAGAATATATTGGCTCGAAACCCGGCTTAGCTCACTACAAGCCGCGTCGAGCAACTGAGTAGGTATGTGTTCGAGCACTTCAGCACAAAACACCAAATCGAAATGACCACTATCGAATTTGAGATCGGTAGCGTCTCCTTGAACACACGTAACACCGTCATATGAGAATGAAGGTTTTTCCAAATCAAGCGCGAGGACAGTATCGAAATATTCAGCGAGCAACCTCGAGAAAAAACCGTCTCTTGCGCCAATATCAATCGAGCTAATAGTAGAACCAGATATTTTTCTAATGATGCGAGTTAAATCGTTTGTTCTACTTTGCTCTGCATCCGATTCTCTATACTCAGTCAAATCCACACAATTCTCCATTCTCTACAGCTCAAACCAAAATCCCGACCAGCCAGTTGAAACAGAACGTTGGTTTGAACCAACAATCGTTTCCAGCGGAAGCTGTACTGGAAACGACTTTATAACATTTTAGTTCGCGCTATAAAAAAACCGGCTATAAAAGCCGGTTTTTCCGTTTACCTGTAAAGGCGTCTGCGGCGAGCCGCGAAGCCGGCAAGTAACATAACCAATAGCCAGTGTAACGCACCGCCGCCTCCTCCGCCTCCGCCGCTATCAGGCGTACTGGTCGGAGGTGTCGTCGTCGGTGGCGGAGGTGTTGGTAACGGCGCCGGCGTTGGATCTGCAACCTGCGTCGCGACCAACGGTCCACTTGGATCGACGATAATACCGTTCACGATACCATCCTGGTCACCTAGCCCACCATCGACCAGTCGAAGAGTAGCCCGTCTACCGTTAAAGGTGACGTAGTCCGAGTAGTCAACGATGTCACCTGTTGCCTCGTCATACTTGTACCAACCGCTGGAAGGATCGTAATCCTCCGGCAACCAAATACTGACAAATACTTCCGCCGGTGCGTTTTGATCAATGATCAACCCGTCGATGCGGAAGGTGAACATTCCCAGTGGTAACTCTTCGTTGTTCGCAAGACTTTCAAGATTCAGACTGCTATTGGGCACCGATCCGTAACACTGCAGGCTACCCGAGTTGGTCGTAAGGCCAATCACGTTACGACCCTGAGCGTCGTACAAGTTACAAATGCCTTCTACGTCATCGCTCACACCATTTGCATTGGCATCAGCTCCGGACGGAACCTGGTACTCGTCGTCAATGCCGTCTCCGTCGAGGTCGTTTGCGAAACGATCGTCAGCGTTTATGACCACTGTTTCAGACCACGCTGACGGAACATTAGTTCTGTCAAAGTGGCGAGTACGGGCGTAGTACGTGCTACCCGGGTCCATAACACCAGTCGGAATCATAATGGCCGTATCACCTTCTACGGTCCGACTCAAAACAACGCCCATCAGGAACTGATCGTCCAATGACAGCTCCCATTCAGAATATCCAATGGCGTCGCCATCCGGGTCCGTGTAACCGTTAGTCGAGTCCAGCACCAGATCAGAGAGAGCAGCGTCGTTCATGTTCTCAAGCTCAGGTTGCTCAGGCGCAGAGTCATTGTAATTGTCGTTAGGATCCCGAGGGTCGCTCCCGAACTGAACCTCGTCGGCATCACTTTGACCGTCACCGTCTGTGTCTACATTCAACGGATCCGTTCCGGCACTGTACTCCAACTGGTCTGACAGACCGTCTCCGTCGGTATCACCTTGGCCGTTGTTCAATAACGTGCCGAATAGCGCGTTTTCCCAAATGTCAGCCATGCCATCTGCGTCACCGTCGACATAGGAAATGACGATGGCATCGAGTACGTCACCGCCTCGACCAGTACATTTCAGAACATACGTCTCCGAAATCGAGATAGGTCCGACAAGACGGGAGCCTCCTGTACTGAGAGCTCCGCTCCAACTACCGGTTGCTTCACAGGACTGCGTATTTTCAGATTGCCAGACCAACATGGCCGTGCCATCAATTCCAAGCCCAATCGGATACACCGAGAATTCGAGTTCGGGGTCGCGTATCACGTCCGATAGTTCTATCAAGAGTGTTTCTGAAACAGAGCCGCCCGCACCGATGCACTCAAGCCCAAGAGTTAGGTCTGACTGTATGTTTGTAAATTCCTGAGAGCCTGATGTCGCTCGAGCACCAAACCAGTCTCCGGTTGCTGTACATATTGCGGCATCAGTAGCGCTCCACGTAACTGTCACTGATTCTCCTGACTCAGGCGCCTCTGGAATCGCAGACATCGTAATTGTGGGTGCTACCGTTTCGCCGACAGCGACAACCACCGACCGAGTCACGCTTCCTCCAGCACCAGAACAGGTTAATGTAAACGTGCTGTCAGCTGTGAGTGCTGGCGTCTCTTCAGACCCGACTGTGTCGCGTTCGCCACTCCAGTCTCCGGAAGCCACACAACTGTCAGCGTTGCTAGCACCCCAGAACAGAGTGGTACTCGACAGACTCGTCACCGTTGCTGAAGCGGATGAAAGAGACAGCGTAGGTGGAAGTACGAGAGGGGCACTCAGAGGAGTAACCATTAATTCGTCCCATGCGCCGTCAGCTTTCGGTGCCAGCACGCTAGCCCAAATACCGATAGTTCCCTGATTGAGGCGTGACTCACCGACATCTGTACATTCGGCCAGCCACTCTTCAGGCTCGGACTCCTGCTCAGACCAGACTCGCCCACGAATTTCAGTGGAACTTCCGCTGCTGTCCACTTCTACCGCGAAACGATACCAGTTACCTGCCTCAGCCTGCACACCCGTATCCAAATTGCCTTCGCAAGAAACGCCGGTGCCGTGACTACTGAGCATAAATGAAGAGCTGGCCTCGCTGACACCGAGTCGATAGTACTGCCCAGCGGTGGGCATTCTCGACAAGAACGTGACGCCCACTTTATCCTCGACATTATCTATACGCATACGACCGGTATAACGATAGTCCTGCCAGGTAAACGCATTGTCCAGCACGTAGTGGGAATGTAAATCAACGCCTTCAATCGCAGTTAGCGCCAACGCGTTCGATCCAGACACAGACTGAATTTTAAATGCAGACTGCGAAGAGCTCTGTGAGAAATCAGCACCGGTATCGAACCAGCCGACCGGATCAGTATTCAGTTCGTCGTTCTCAAAATCTTGAAGCTCCAGCGATGCAAGAGCTGCAACCTCGGCGCTTACCGAGACGCTTGAGCCGCCACCAAGCCCTGAACAGGTCAGTGTAAAGTTAGCGGTGCTGAATAAATCGTCTACTGTTTCAGTACCACTCAGTTCTTTGTCTCCGTCCCAGTCGCCGGAAGCAAAACAGCTGTCAGCGTACTGAACAGACCAGCTTAGAACAGCTGAACCGCCGTAACTAATGAAACCGGGCTCAATGCTGAATTGAATAAGCGGATCTGGCGCATTGCTGACTTCAACGTTTTGCGTTTCGACACGATCACCGCCAGGACCTGAGCACAGCAACGTGAAGTTGGTGCTACTTTGCATGTCCGTAACAATCAAACTGCCATCAAGCTCTTGAGCTCCTGACCATCCTCCAAACGCTTCACACGATGTCGCGTTTTGAGTTGTCCAACTTAAGGTCACGGAATCACCGAACGCTACAGAATCTGGTGATGCAAAGAAATCGACTACAGGTGGAGGAGAGTCAGAGACAGTCACCGAAACGGTTTGATCCACTTCGCCTCCCGGACCATTACAAAGTAAAACGTAGCTTCCGTCGTTGGTGAGATTGCTTATCTGTTCAGTGCCTGAAGTGCCCTTCGGTCCTGACCAGGAACCAAAAGCCTGACAGCTGTCGGAGCCGGTTGCACTCCAGGTTAGCGTTGTACTCCCGTCAAACTCAATTGAAGAAGGTGCCGCTGCAAACGCCAGCGTGGGCGTATCAATTAGCACGTTAACCAATACAGTCGAGTCGGCTTGACCACCCGCTCCGGAACAAACCAAAACAAATTCTGTATCAGCTGTAACCGGGCCAACCTGCTCAGTTCCGCTCACTTCTCGAGAACCAGTCCAGCCACCGAACGCTTCACAGGTTGAAGCACCCTGAGCTGACCACGTCAACGTAGCTGAAGTACCGTAATCAACGGTGTTCTGATTTGTAGACAGAGTTACTAGTGGAAGAGGTGCATCGGTTACGGTGACCGTTACCAGATCACTATCGGCTCCGCCCTCTCCTTCACAAAACAATGCGTAAGTGCTACTACTCGTGAGATTGCTCACGGTCAATGAACCATTCAGTGCTTGTACACCCGACCAGTTTCCAAAGGCTTCACAGCTGCTGGCATTGTCGGTCGTCCACGTCAGCACCGTGGAACCGTCGTAGCTGACTTCCGCTGGCGCTGCACTAATACTTACGTTCGCTGCTGGAACTATGATCGGTACGGTAAGCGTCTGGCTCGCATCTCCACCGTTTCCGGTACAGGTAAGGACAAAGGTGCTGTCGGCGTTTAATGGGCCAACCGACTGAGATCCTGAAACGCCCAAAGAGCCAGACCAATCACCGGATGCCACACACAAATCTGTGTTAGCTGAACTCCATATGAGCGTGGTAGAACCGCCGGCTGCAACAGTTTGGAGCGTCGTTACAAAACTGACAGAGGGTGAACCCGCTGCGGCGACACTAACGACTACCGAATCACTTGCAGAACCACCTGAACCGGTGCAGGTAATCGTAAATGTGCTATCGGAAGAGAGCGATCCAGTTGAAACAGCCTGGCCAGAAGTTCCAACAGCACCGGACCAGGCGCCGCTGGCAATACATGAGTCGGCTGACTCACTTGTCCAGCTTAAATTGGTTTGGCCGTCAAAGGCTACCGACAAAGGCGCAGCTGTTATGCTGACGGTTGGTATCGCGGGCCTGACTTCAACGCTGACTGTTTCAGAAGACGATCCACCCACACCCGAACAGCTTAGGGTATAACTCTGATCCGCTTGCAATGGACCTACAGTTTCTGACCCGGTGGTACTTCTGCTTCCTGTCCACCCTCCACTTGCAGTACAGCTGTCAGCGTTGGTAACACTCCAGGAAATTTGAGCTGCACCGTTAAAATCAACGATACCTGGTGAGATAGCCATCGTAATAACGGGTAACGTCGCGTCCGCAACCGATATTGTTTTGGTATCACTCACAGTGCCGCCTACACCCTCGCACGTCAGCGTAAGCGTAAGATCACTCTGCAACTGGCCAAACGATTGCAAACCGGCAGGACCGCGACTACCACTCCAGTCGCCCGATGCGGTACAACTCGTCACATTTGTCGTGTTCCAGTTTGCCACCGCAAAGCCATTGAACTCTACGTTTTCAGGCAAAACGTTAAAAGCAAGTGTTGGAGCCGGAGCCGAGGCTACGGTTACTGTAGTTGAATCTGTGCCAGAGCCGCCATCACCAGTACAGTTCAAAATAAACGTTGTAGAGTCCTGTAACGGCCCGACTGTTGTCGTACCACTAGTTGTTTTGGTCCCCGACCAACCGCCGGATGCGACACAGGTCCGTGCGTTTTGTGATGACCATGAAAGAGTTGTCGCAGAGTCAAAATCAATTGAATTGGGACTGGCCGTTAGGCTAACGGTCGGTGGATCAACCGGCGCAACGGACACAGCTGCAACCCGGCCTACTGTGCCGCCAGGACCTGTGCATAAAAGAGAAAATGAAGCATCAGACTGCAGTCCACCGATGGTGACACTACCGGTCGTACCACGGGTTCCAGACCAATCTCCGGAGGCCGTGCAGCTCGAGGCATTCTGAGCGCTCCAGAAGAGCGTTGTCGAGCCGTTGAAACCAACTGAGCTAGGTGTAGCAGTGAACGTAAGTTCTGGAGGCTCTGGAGGAGCCACTAAGACAGTCACACTGCGACTCTCAGCCCCTCCCGGCCCAGAGCAGCTCAAAAAAAACGTCTGCGTATTTTGTAGTGGTCCAATTGACTCGCTGCCACTAGCCGACTTCGTTCCGGACCAGCCACCGCTAGCAACACAGGAGTCGGCCGATGTCGACTGCCAGTTCAGTGCAGTAAACCCGCCGAAACTGATGTTTACCGGGTCAGCGGTGAAGGTTACTTCGGGAGCCGGAACGATGACTTGGTTGAATACCTCAAACGTTACCGTTTCCAGTTCGGTCCCGCCATTTTGCAATATGATCTCGGCGGTCAGAGTATGCGCGCCGTTGCCAAGCTGCGTCGTATCGTAGCCATTGACTCCGCCGGGACCTGCGAATAAAAAATCGAACGGGGCGACAAATTCCATCCCCGCCGGATCATTTGAAGCGGTGGGATCATCGAGGTAAAAATTTACCCGACTGACGTTAGTATCGGGAGTCACATACGCAAACATTGGGCCGGACACGGTTGCACCGTCCAGGTCAAACGTATCGTCATGAGTTGAACTAGAGCTTTGCGAAATAGTGTAAGAGATAGCCTGCTCGACCGTTACATTAACCTGGTCGCTACGCGATCCGTCTGCATTGGCACAGGTCAAAATATACGTGCTATTGCTGTTAATAGGCCCTACAGATTCGGAACCACTTGTTGATTTACTGCCACTCCAGTCGCCACTTGCCGTACAACTGTCGGCCTCCGACGAAGTCCAGTTGAGTTGAATTGAACCACCGGGTAAAACGCTCGGCGAGCTGCCGGTGAGGTCAACCGTGGGAAGTACTGTGTTCGTGTCTGGAGCGCTAATATCGTTCAGCGACACAATCACTTCATCGTAAAGCGTGTAGGTGTCTTCACGATTAGGGTTTGGGTCTTTACCTGTGTCATATGGAAGCAACCACAGCGTGTTGTGCTTTGGGCCATTACCCAGATCAAGGTCGTCGCGGTCTATGATCAAATCCCAATTGCCACCCTCGGTCGCAGCCCAGACTTTCACTTGAGAGTCTTTAGTGCCTGTTCCCTGACTGCCCAGTTTGACCCAGAGCTTGAACGTGACCCACTCATCTTGGCCGTACGTAAAGGCACCCGTAAGAGGGTCGGGAACGCCAGTGCCGCTACCGTACGAGTAGAGACCTCCGAGTCGGGCACGAGCATTTTCACACGCTGAACCCAGGCTTTGCGGACCTCGATCTACTGCGTTCTGATAAACGAAGTCGCTGCCTGAGCAGTCAGTAGCCTGCTGAACATACCAGCCTGGATAAGCTCCGTTAGTGTTTCGGTTGTAGCCCTGAATCAGTCCACGATACTGGTAGTTGACCAGAACCATTTCGTTAAGCTGATTTGAACCGCACGATGCGCCGTTATTGCACTGCTGATTAACGCCGTTCATCTCTCCTGCATTTCGACTGATAATCGACTGCTTCCAGCCACCGCCGTTGAATACGTGCGTAGAGAAGTACGCAGGAAAGTACTGACGATACGACACGTAAAACTCATCGCCTTCGTCAAACTCACGCTCGTCGTCTGACAACCAGCGACGCCAGCTACCTGAGTTGGCACCGTCCGTTTTCAGAACATCGATACGCAAAGCACCGTTACCTGATGCAACTGTATTGTTCTCCCACCTAACGTTACCAGCCGAGCCATCCAACTGTTTCCAGTTATCCACTTCGTCTGCTGTGTCAAAGCGAGTAGCCATCAAAACGCCAGTAGCCGTAGAGCGAGCCTCCCAGTCACTTGCGCCAGGCGGCGTTTGTCCACCGCTTACAGAGATACTGACCGAATCCTGATCGTCGCCATTCGCGCCAGTACAACTGAGCATGTAGTTGTCGGAACTGGTGATGTTGTTGATGACCTGACTGCCACCACCTGCATTCTTGCTTCCGCTCCAACCGCCACTCGCCGTACAAGACGTCGCGTTGGAAACTGTCCAGGACAGGGTCGAACTACCGCCGCTGTCTACGGTGGTCGCACTGGCTACAAGACTCACAGCCGTCGATGGAGGTGGCGCATCTTGCACCGTTACACTCGCGTTATTAAAGTTGGTACCGTTGGCACCGGTACAGGTCAGAATGTAATTACTGTCCTGTGTTATGTTGCTAATTGTTTCGGTGCCTGAGTCAGGACTCTTGCTTCCGCTCCAGTCGCCGCTTGCCGTACAAGACGTCGCGTTGGATACCGACCACGTCAAAGTCGAACTGCCGCCGTTGGTAACGGTGGTAGGACTGGCCGACAGAGTGACAGAAGGCCCTGAGAGCGTACCAGCCTGATCGGAGAGCTTGTAGATATAAACGTTTTGGCTGGTCTTATTGACCAAAACCATGACGTTCTTGTTTGGGGAATAACGAAAACGTCCATACGTGTGAGTTTCGTTTGGCGCTGTAGGCGTCACGGTATTACTCGGTGCCGCATCAAGCCTTTCCCAGTGCCAGGTGTCCGGGTCCAACGTGTAGACCTGTGATCCACCGGCCCACCCAACAAATTTGTTAATGGTAGGGTCGAATACAAAACCCGGAGCAGAAGCTCTTTCGATTGTATCGTCGCCAGTCGTAACTGGTCGAACGTAGGACTGGTCAGGATTGTTCAGGTCGTGCACGTAAATTCGCGAATTGTTGTTATATGCACCAACCGAAACCATAATATTTCGCACTGGATCAATTGCCGATGTCAGGTAGATGATGACACCACTCGTACGCGTGTTATCGATCCACTCGTGATCGCCATTTTCCCAGTCGGCGGTTTCATCCATTTTCAACTGCTTGAGGCTATTGCCACCGCCATCGGGCAGAACCCACATGTCACCCGTTGTAGGGTGTAGCGCGCTGCTCATTCCGGTTAGAGCACTGTTACCACCGGGGACAAAATCAGGGGCCCCGTTTGTTTCCCAACCGACCGGACCGGTTCCCGCTCCGAAATGGAAGGTGCTCACGTCGTTAATGGTGCCACTCGGCCCGTTGTTGGCCGAACCACAGCAGCCGCCCGGAACGATAAATCGATCGATCGGTGGCGGTGCGTACTGAACATGGTTATAGGTATGGCGAGCGCGAGGCAAACCGTCAATGTAGGTTCCCTCGGAATTGCTGTTGTTGAATAGTGTTGTATCCGGGCTGGGGTCTGTTAGACGCTCCCACTCAAGCGTATTGAGGTCGAAAACATATACTTCGTTACCGGCGTATCCAAAATGCCCGCCACCCCATACGATGAGCCGGTCGCGATATGTGTCGAACGCACCTCCGACCCACACGTCCATCACCGCCGCTAGTCCCAGCGTACCTGACCATGCGCATTTGGGTTGAGGCCAGGTTGGACAGGGATCCAGAACGTCCATGCGTGAATTGGGTACTTCGTACCATTCACCAGGCTGAAGGTCTTCAATAGGACCAGCCATCGCGGTATTGGATATGAGTAGCAGCGAAGCTACAAGCCACGCGGTGCAGGTTCTAAAACCAATCTGACGCATTATGTTCTGTATTTCCATTATTAAACATTCTCAAATCGTTTAGTGATATCGCTATCGACTTTATACAATGGGCGTGCCGCAAAATGCGTTGGCGCCTTGTTTCGATTTAATGGAGTTTGTCGAACGAAGTAATGGCTACTTTAGCGTCAGAATGCCATTTGCATGGCGTACTAATTCAATTGGTAACCCCGCTTTCATAGGACAAGTCCCTTAGACCGGAAGCTTTGCGAACTCGCCTTTCAGCGAGCGTGCTTTTTTCAATATGAGGCAGAGTATGCAACAGCCATCAATTTCATTGTGTGCGATCTATCACGTTATTTCTGCCTCCTCCAAACGAGGCAAAAATAGTCTATTCCTTACCTTTAAGACTAAAATCAAAATATTGTGACCACACCGTGAAGCGCAGTATGCTTTTATGTAAAGAGCACCACAAACGTCGCTGTTCAGCGACACGTTTGTGATAAAACCGTTACATAATTCAACTTGAACAAACGACCCTTTGTGCAGTTAGGTGATGCCTTACAGCTATGCAGACGTAACGCTACGCATAACGCTTGATAAATGGTTCGCGTGTTCCAACTCGCGGCGTCCGACAGTCTTACTTATCGCCCATATACGGCAACGCAAGGCGCAACTGACCCTGGTTAACCCAGTTACGTTGCCACTACCGGTATCACAGAAATTACCAATGCCGTTGTTCGCGTCGGGCCACCGTTATTATTGGTATTGAAATGCCCTCAGCTTCAAAGACTCCATGTGCTTTTTTGCTTTCGGAATCCTGGAACTTGCTCTTACAACGTTTTGGATTTTCGCTCTGACTAACGCTCACACTTTGGGCACTGACGACCCGGTGGAACATCGTAATCGTCGCCTTACTAATGCGACGCCCCCCAGTATTTGTTTAAGACAACTCTCTCGATATCGACCCGCGTTTATTTCGCAAGTCGCTACCTCAATGAAGCGTTAATTTTCGCTTACTTTTATCGGTTAATCTTAACGTAGATAGAGGGTTTTCCCCATTGTTTTTCGGCCGCAAATGCCAACTATTGCGAGAAAAACAACATACTGATTTAATTGACTATTTTATCCCTTACGACGAATTAGACTAAAAATGCAGCCCAATGCATCGATCTGCGCATCGTTTTAACCGAATGATCGGCCTGTTTCAAGCTGCCCAAGTAACCATGTGCCACGTAGACGTATGGCCACTCAAGAAGACGAGACCTCGTCCAGAATGGCAGAAAGCTCTGCCGCCTTGGAGCGTCGTGAGAATCCTTCCACGTATTCCTGATTGGGCAGAGGCGCGCTACCGCCCCGAACCTTATTCAGAAAATCGAGCAAAGCCACCTGAATGGCTGGCGTGTCGTCTAGTGAGGCCATCGTATCGATTCCTGAGTCCGTAAGCACCCGGGCGGTATCCCCGATCGGGTCAGTCAACGCCAGAATAGGACGGCCAGACCGCATGCATTCGTAGACCTTCGCCGGTATTTGGTGATTGCAGCCTGATCCCTGAAATATAAGTAAGCCATCGGCCTCCATCATCTCAGCCAATGCGTCCGCATATGGGATTCGCTGCTCCAGAGTAACAATGGCCTCCAGACCATGCGTTTTTATTAACGCCCGGTACTCGTCGTCGTGACCGCTCGCTCGCAAAACAACTTCAAGATCACCGCTGGTCAACTTTCCCAATTCCAGTAGATTTTTAATCGCAATAAAAAACGGTTCAGGATCGCGATCTAACCGGTAAAGAATCCCACTGTGCACAAGTCGGACACGATCACGTTTGGGCGATTTGGAGGACTGCGCTATACGCTCAATGGCCGCGCGAAAGTTCTCCTCGTCGTATCCGTTTTCTATGCATACCCAACGTGATGCCGGAAGCTCCGGATAACGTTGTGCGTACATCTCGCGTGTGCCCTGTGTTGTAAACACCACTTTCGTCGCGTACTTGACAGTCCGACGCTCAATCCAGCGAAAAACATTTCTCGTTCGCTTGTCTTTTGGATAATGCTCTTCGGTCATCGAGTCTCGAAAATCAGCGACCCAGGGAATGCCGGTTAATCGATGTAGCGCCAACCCAATCAAATGCGCCGTAGCGATTGGATAGGTAGACCAAAGCACCGTGGGTCGCTTTTTGCGGATCATGGCCAGGCCGCTCGGCACCGCACCCAACAACCACGACACCCATCGATCCGGAAGCGAGAGAAACTGGGGGTAGCGCCCTTTGATCGACAAATGCCTGCCGGTGTCAGCCGCAAACGCGCGTTTGACATTGACCTCTTTCGGTATCTCCGGCATTTGATCGTTGCTTGTTTGCCGATATGCTCTGGGGTGGGCTGACAGCACTTGAACAGTCCAGTCGTGATCCGCAAGATAATGGGAAAACTTTAGACTTCTTTGAACTCCGCTACTGCCTTGAACAGGTGGATAATGGAACGCGATCATGAGTACGTTTTTCATAAATTCTTAGCAGTCCCGGCCAAAAACAGACATATGCAATGAGCTAACACCCGGGCGCGGGTAAGCGCCGAATTAACTTCTATATTACTTGATATGGTGTCTAATCCCAAGAAACGTGGGTCACATAAAATACCATTGAATTCAGATATTTTATCCTCAAGAACCCTTCATTTATTGACGCAAAAAAGAGACCAGCACGAGGCAGGCTCAGCGCTGACAACAGTGACCCAGTTCATTGCAACCCGATATAGAGTGTGGGTATAGTGTGCGCGGATCAGCTTGTTCACCCCTACTACTATGCAACTTACTTCCTTTCTTAAATTCGCCCGCACCGTAAAGCAGGAAACGGGCAAGGGACTAATCACCCAAGCCCTGGAAATTCTGGATCTACGCATGTCCGCCAGCAAGCTTGGCCCTTCCGAATACTATTCGTTTGGTGCGTATGAAAAACAGTTTTCGAAGTCGGATCGTCGCGAGTTTGTTGGCTGGCGACAGGAAGACGAAATCGATCGTAAATTGAACAGTGACCAATGGCGAGCCGTTTCCAACGATAAGCTACTGTTCCACTCAACCTTACAGGCCGGTGGAATACCCTTTCCCCCAATAAAGGCGTTCTACAACCCGCGCCCGAGGCACTTTACGGGCGCGAAATACCTGCAGACCGTTGAAGCAATGCACGACTTCCTGAAAGACAATGACAATCTGCCGATATTCATCAAGCCTGTGTTCGGCTCATTCGGTCGTGGCGCCGTTGCGGTCACGAAATGGTTACCCGAAACCGAACAAGTCGTACTCGCCAGCGGCGATCACGTGTCGCTGGATGACCTTCTCGGCAAGCGGACATACAATCTTGACGCAGGCTATCTGTTTCAGGAATTAGTCATACCTCACAAACAAACACAGGCACTGTGCGGACCCAGACTGAGCACTGTTCGTGTCGTTGTTGTACTCGAGAACGATAAGCCACGCATACACTCCACCGTCTGGAAAGTACTAACTGGAACCAACATGTCGGACAACTTCGACAGCGGCAAATTGGGCAATGTACTGGCCAACATTAATGCCGAAACTGGTCGCATCGAAAGCGTAATTGGAATTCATAACGGCCTCCCCGTAAGTTCTTCAACTCACCCGGATACTGGTGTCGAGTTAATCGGAGCTGTTCTACCGTGCTGGCAGGAACTACGCGAACTTTGCCTGTCGGCTGCATCAGCTTACCCCGGATTGAAATTTCAACACTGGGACGTAGCCATTTCGGATGCTGGACCCCTCGCATTGGAAGCCAACTCACAGGGCAGTCTGAACATTGGACAATTGGCCGCCCGTCGAGGACTTATGGACAGCGACTTCAAAGCTATGGTTGAACGTTTGGGTTAACCGTAGACGGCAGTCACTCTACGTGAACTGGGTGGACCCACTATCGTAAAACAGTCGTCTTACAGCTTTTCCAACCACCTGCTACACATATCAATGACGATTTTTTTCTCACCCGAGTTTGCGAAGGTGTGATTCGCAGTCGGTACACTCTGCCATTGCCATTTCGACGATTTCGCCTCAGCACTCCACTCGGCAGACTGAGTAACCATGCCGCGAAACTCGTTTGCGGTCAGGTCATCGGCGCTCAAAATTAACAACACGTCACCGTCAAAGCGTTGCGCGCCATGCAGCATCTGTGTGCGAAAGTCCTGCGGCGCAGCCTTACTGGCGGTCACCGAACGCGATAGATTACCGGCCAGACTGCGTAACGATTCAAAAATTTGGGCACGACCCGTGACCAGTTTTTTCCAAAAGTCGCTGCTTAACAACCGCTGTCGATAGTAGTGCTTTACTACGGCCTGCGCTTGAGTTTTAGAATTGCGTGCCCACGGATTTAGCAACATGAGCCCGCGTATTCGTGGATCATCGGGAACATGCATTAAACTGGCGGCTGCGCCGTCACACAAGCCGAACCACACCGTAGAGGTAAGTGATGGCACTTGCCTGAACAACTCTTCCATTGCTCGCAAAATGTCTTTTTGCGCTCGTTTGAAATTCAAGAAAGGTCCTTCGCTATCTCCCATCCCCCGATAGTCAAAGCGTAGTACCGCGTATCCGTTGTCGCACTGCGCCCGGGCATACTCGACAAACTGGCGATGACTGCCAACCCGATACTGTGGTCCGCCAACAATCATCAATATGCCAACTTTCGGGGCCTGATCGGGCCGATGCAATATCCCAAGAAGCTGCTCGCCTTCGCAATCAAAGGTAAAAGTTTCTTCAGTCATGCTGATCTAATCTCCGGGAGGCAGAACTTGTTTTCGATTTCGTTACAGCCTCAATACTTTTCTCCACCAGCTCCGGGATCACTACAAGATCGGCGGGAGACCAGAAGTTAGCCCCCTCTACAGGAATCAACTCTACATCTGACTGATGAGACTGCCACTGCGCAGCCAGCTTTTTAACCCGCTCAGGTGGACTGGTTTGCGGAGCACTCAACACGTGCAACCAGGTAACATCTATACCGCTCCCAAATTGCGTATTGGCCAGCTTAAGCTGCTTAGCCTCCGTGTAGAGATTCGACGAAATTCCGTAACCTGCAACTTCCACCGAGTTGCCCTGCATGAGTTGTGCTTCCAAGTCGGCAACACTCATACCTTTACTGTTGCTGAACATATTAGCCGCAGCCTGCAACCGTAAGAACTGGCGGAGCACCTGATTGCCGGAGAACTCCGGCTGCCACAGCAGTACTTTTTTTACCGGCAATATTTCGGAAGTAATTATGTCGTCTACAAACAATGCGCCGAAGCGTATGGCCCACAAAATGCAAGCCTCATGTCCAGCCGCCTTTAACCAGCGCAGCACGTCCTGAAAGTTCTCCTGCCATTGTTTAACGCTGGCATCGACAAACGACCCTTCACTGTCACCAGTGCCATACAGATCAAAGACGACGACTGGATATCCGGCGTCACGAAAAGCCCGAGCCTGAATGGATATTTGACGTCGCGATTTGTTGAGTTCTTCAGCGAACGGCGGACACAGTAAAACCACGGGTTTTGATCCGGGCGTTGTTGGAATCTGACGCAAAGCGAACAGACGACCAGAAGGCAACTCCAAAAACTCAGGCGACATGCCGGACGAAGCTAACGCTCTATCCGACCCGCCAGACTCCTCGTCGATAAAGTCCAGCAGCGCGCCAACTGACTCAAAGTGCTTTGGGTCAAACTCAGTGTCATTAGCAATAAAATCAAAATGCTCTTCAAGCGCGGTGATAACAGCCAGCACAGTCATCGAATCCATTTCAGGCATGGCTCCAAGCAATTCTGAGCTGCGATCCAAACTGGCTCCCTGATCTTTTAGATTGAGGGACTGCGCTAGAATCTGACGTAATACGGGAAGATGGTCCGACATAATTTTGACAAGAATTCCGGCCCGGGGCATACCCCAAAAGCCTGGTTGAGTTAGGGATCAAAAACAGAAACAGAAGCCGGACCTTCAGGTAAGGTTAAACCCTACGCAAGGCACATTTCCCATCGATAAGCTTGAACTATATCACCACCACAGATACACAAGTGTGCCATGATCCACAATGATGGCCAGTATTGCGAGTCGGCACATAACAAAAGGTCGAGTGCAGTATTTGGCTCACAAATACGCTGTAAAAATTGGTGATTTTTTAGGCAATGTAGCATCTTCACACCTTCTCGCGATGAAGTTCCAAACCAGAAGACAGCCAGACCACCCCTTTGAAATCGTAAATTACAAATTAAGCCGTGTACAATACGGTCAAAATCAAAATGAGAATTTTAGTATGTCTCTAACGCTTTCACAGTTAATCAGTCGCGGTGGGAAAACCAGCGATCACGCCGAGGCTCTGGTAGGTAAGAACCAACGCCTCAGCTATGGGGAACTGGAGCTAATGGTCCACCAAACAGCTCAGGGGTTGCTGTCACTGGGCGCAAATAAAAATGACCGCATCGGCACGTTGTTGCCAAACAACATTGAATCGGTCGCGACTATGTTTGGCTCCGCTCACACCGGGTGCGTTTTTGTCCCGATAAGCCCAATGCTAAAGCCTAGCCAAGTACTGCACATATTGAATGATTGCGACGTACGCATTCTGGTAACCAGTCGACAGCGAGCATCCGGCTTGAAGTCGATACTCGACTCGTGTCCGTCATTGCACAGTATTGTACTCATCGACGACCCGAAGACTTTCTCCGCTCCACAAAACGTCGGCACGTGGTCAGACTTTTTATCGTCGTCAGGCAACGCAAAACGGCATCGTGTTATCGATACCGACATGGCTTCTATTTTATACACGTCCGGCAGCACAGGATTACCCAAGGGTGTAGTCCTAAGTCACAAAAACATGGTGACCGGCGCATTTAGCGTCTCGGAGTACTTACACAATACCCCCAACGACAGACTACTTGCCGTCTTGCCATTTGGCTTCGACTACGGATTCAGCCAGCTCTCTACGGCTTTTTGTCGCGGCGGCTGTACCGTTTTGATCGACTATTTGTTACCAATGGATGTGATCAATACAATCGAGCGAGAGCGCATCACAGGCCTCGCAGGTGTACCGCCGCTGTGGAATAAATTAGCTACCCTGCCTTGGCCTGAAAGCACCATCGATCATCTGCGCTACATCACTAACTCCGGCGCTGTGATGCCCAAAGCAACGTTAGCTGCACTACGAAAAGCGCTGCCGAAAACCGCTCCTTATTTGATGTACGGACTAACGGAAGCATTCAGGTCAACGTATCTGGACCCTGCACAAATCGACACTCGTCCCGACTCGATAGGAAAAGCCATACCCAATGCGGAAGTGCTTGTCGTTAACGACCATGGAAAACTCTGCGCACCCGGTGAGGTTGGAGAATTGGTTCACCGTGGTTCACTCGTTTCACTGGGTTACTGGAACAGCCCCGAAAAAACGGCAACTCGTTTCAAGCCGGTACCGAATCCTGTCTCAGGCCTTGTTCTTGATGAGTACGCTGTTTGGTCCGGTGATCGAGTGCGTACAGACGAGGAAGGCTACCTGTACTACGTCGGCCGCCTGGACGAAATGATAAAGACCAGCAGTTGCCGGGTCAGCCCAACAGAAATTGAGGCTGCTATTCTCGCGACCGGAATTGTAGATGAGGCCGTCGCGATGGGTACACCAGACAACGATTTGGGAGAGGCCATAGTCGCCATCGTGACACGAGCGGCAGACAAACTTGCCGATACACCCGCATTGGTGCGGGCATTAAAACACGAGCTCGCCAATTTCATGGTGCCAAAATACGTTATCTGGATGGACAATATTCCACGTAACAAGAACGGTAAACTTGATCGCGGAGGACTGGGCAAACAACTTCCGGAACTACTGAAAACACTTGAAAGCGAAGTCGGCTAAAACGGCTAGCTTTGCAGGAAAAGGTTTCAGATAGGTAAACTGGGCGGACTGACCAAGACGTTGCCCGTCAGAAACTGGGTATCGTTTTTGCTTTTCGTATGACTGTAAATTCTAATGCAGGGGTCAGCCGCGGGGACAACTTGTTTCTGAAGTGAACACTCTATTTACGCGTCACCTTGATTTTTCTGTTCCACAAACTCAACCAGAGTGCCCAGCGTTTCAAACGTCTCGGCACTCATCTCTGCGTCGTCGATGTCGAAGCCAAACTGCTCTTCTAAAGCAGTCAGGATAGTCACAACGGCCATAGAGTCCATTTCAGGGATATTACCCAGCAACTCGGTATCTTCGTCCAATTCGGTGTCGGCCTCATCTAACTGCAGCGTTTGAATGAGTATGGTTCGTACCGTGTCCAACGTGGATGTTCCGGCATCTGCTGTTACTTCTGTTTGTGTCATTTTCGTTCCATTTTCGGATGTTGGCCGTTACAGCCTGTAATAAATTTGTTTCTTGCAACATGCATTGAAACGGCACGCGTAGTCTGGGTATGCCGCCGACAATACAGATTTCTTCAGAATAGCGTTAGTGCGCGGCGGGTTCTTCCCACTCCCCCGCACGCGTAAGAATGTTCTTCAGCCCTTGCATTGGATGGCCAAGAGCGTACGCCTTGTGGGCGTGCTTTCTGGCCTCAATGTAGTCACCGCTCTTCGCTAGCATCAGACCGATATTATAATGCACTTCTGGCGATTCAGGCATTAAATTCGCGGCTTCCTGAAACTGTACTTTCGCCTCTTCAATTTTACCGGTGCGGGACAAGTACAATCCGTACAATACTCGAACCTGCCCGTCACGGGGCTGCCACGTCAGGGCGCGGTTAAAATAACAGTCGGCGGTGTAGCGCATTTTTTTTCTGTGCCGTGGGTCTTTGCTGAGGTTGTACCGAAGCATGGAATACAGCGCTTTGTGATGATTCGGGAATGCCCGGAGCGTGTAGTCGAGGTCTGCCGTGAGCTGAACGGGTTTCCGCGCGTGACCTCTCAGGCTTTCCACACCGGCGTCAAAATGAGAAATTTCAACTATCTCCAGTCGCTCGCGAAAGTGTCTGGGGTTGGTATAGTCATAAGGACCGTAGGCGTTTTCCAGTGAACCACAGCCAAGGACCATTTGTGCACCCGCCATCGGCGCTGCCATAGCCAGCGCCAACCCGAGAACAGCCACGACGATAAAGTGTCGCTTTCTGATAAGGGGATGGACATCACTATTTTGATTGGGCGTCATGACTGGGCGTACTCCTGTCCGGTGCAATACCGGCTTCACATATGAATGTATGACCGGGATTTTATCGTTTCTATCCCGCCATAGATAACCATTATATTCGGTTCTCAGTCGGTATTCACGACACCCGATCACAGTTCTCACATCAGCGCTGATACGAAAAAAACCGGGTAACTGATTGGTTTAAAACAGTTTTAAGGGATTTTCATACTTAAAGAATATGGCTTTACAACGCCTTTTTTTTGAAAAACATTGTTATGAGCAAGGATCAAAAAAAACTATATGGCACAATACTTTGCGATTCAAAAGGCTCAAAACGGACCGCTTGACCCGGCGAGCTCCAGACGAACGAGTACTTGCCGTTGAGGTTGTTGTTCTAAACTGGCCCCTGTTCCATCCATTCGCGCGAACATTTAACCAGTTGATTTTTCCAGCCTGCATCGGCTGAGCCAGGCCCGAGGTCAGAAACAGACTGGTGGGTCCAGCCATCCACACACTGAGTCCACCGCCTGGAAGCTGCAACAAAGTCCTGAAACTCCGTGTCCTGGCCGGATTGTAGTAACAATACGCGACCATTGAATTGTTCGGCTCCCAACCTCATTCTGACTCGAAAATCTTTCGACACACGAGCACTGTTTGACGACCCGGCCGCCGCCGGTTTTCGAGAAAACGTCACTTTGCTGACGATCTCACTGACATATGAAGAAACACGATCCATGCCAAACAGCAGATTCTGCCAGTAGGCCGCCGAAAAAGGTCGCTTGCCAAAGTAGCTCTCTTCCGTGTGATTGATTTCCTCTACATCACTCTTGACCCTCGGATTAAGCAAGATAAGCTCAGTTACTCGGGCATCATATGACGAGAACATCAGGGCCGAAGAGGCCGCATCTCCCAACCCAAACACGCAAATTTGACGGGTTTCCAACACGTGATGAGTCAGTTCGTCGAGGGCTGCAGCAAGGTCTTTTTCAACTTGTTGAAACGTCAGGTAGGGCCCGCTGCTGTCACCGGTACCTCGATGGTCAAAGCGTAGAACAGAGGTTCCGGAAGCGGCCATCTCGCGAGCGAACATAACGGACTTACGCGCATGGCCAACACGATATTGTGGCCCACCCGCGAGCATTAACATGCTGCGACCATTGGATTTCGCAGCCATGTGCAGAACCCCGCTGAGTAACTCACCCTCACAGGAAAAGACGATGGCTTTCTCTTGCCACATGGCTACTTCCTTCTCAACGGATACAAACCAGTTACGACTCCAGATTCCATAATAGGTAAGGTCACTACCGCTGCACTCGAGCCTGATGTGCGCCACTGGTTACCGCAGCAGTCGTACGTGCAACCAGCTCTGGCACCACCGTTAACTGTTTTGTCGACCAAAACGATTCGCCTTCAATGATTTTTGCCCGGGCATACAAACCGTTCTCAGCCCAACGTTGCACGTGTCGCGCCGCAGGGGGCGGAATTGGCGCGTCGGCGGAACCCGCAATTGAAAACCAGTCAATGCGGCGCAATTTGTCTGTTTTTAGTAGCTCAAGCTTGAGAAGACCGGTTTGACTAAACAAATCCGGGGACACGTCGTATCCGGCCACCTCAACGTTATTTCCTGACTTAAGTGCGTTCTCCATATCACTGCCACTGGGGCCGCTTTCGTCACGTTCTCGGGCCGCCGCCGATTCAACCCGTATTAACTGACTGAGCGCTTGTGCACCAGATGTTTCGGGTTGCCAGAGAATAGCGTGATTAATTGACAGAGGAGAAATGTCCAGCACATGGTCAAGAAACAACGCGCCAAAACGCACACAAAGAGGAGTGCACTCCGTGAACTCCTGAGCACGCAAAAACGACATGACATCTTCGCAGTCGTTTTTCCAATGTTCTATTGACGCCCGTCCAAAATCCCCCTCAGAGTCACCGGTGCCAAACCAGTCAAACACGGCCACGGCAAAACCAGCTTCGCAGAGCGTTTGCGCCTGCAGCGTAAACAGTCGCCGGGATTTATTCATTTCTTCGCCAAAGGGCGGAAGCAGTAACACAACGCTCCTCGTGTCGTCGTGTCCGGGACGGCGTATAGATACAAACAGGTATCCTGAGCGTGCCTTTATAAACTGCGGTTCTACGTAAGGTCGGACTGCCATTTAGGCTCTATCCCCTGAGCTTACAGTCAACAAACTCAACCAGAGTGCCGAGTGTTTCGAACGTATCAGCGTTCATCTCGCCGTCGTCGATGAAAAAATCGTACCGCTCTTCCAGTGCCATCAGGATGGATACCACCGCCATAGAGTCTATTTCAGGAATACTACCCATAAGTGCCGTTTCTTCGGTTAACAATTGGCCATTTCCGAGTCCTAGCGTTTGCACTAAAATATCTCGTACAGAGGCAAGCGTAGTTGTTGTGGTCGAATCACTCATAAATAGTCCAACAGGTATGACGTAACACGTTCGTGCTTATTCCAGCACCTACTAAACAGGTCAATTCATGCCAGAATTACCTGCGGGAAACGTATAAAAGCCTGAACGAACATCCTCCGCATACTGTTCTTATCTACAATAAACTCTTGTTTCGCTTATATTAACTTAAGCGAATTCTCGAGTAAAACACCACAAAGAGCAGCTGTGAGACTCCCCTCATGAGCAACAGAGTGTCAGGTGCAATCACGGGCCAGGATTTAACAACTGGTGTGATATCGGTCGACAACGGCGCATAAGCTATGCACCATGTTGATGTATGACTTCCGGGCTCTTTAAAAAACTGCAGCAGCCGTTCAACGACTTTGGAGCAAGCACTGCGTTGCTCTATCTTTGTCAGCGATTTCTATCCAGAGTTCCAATTGGACTGAACGTCGTGAAGTACCATCTCGTTGTCCAGCCTGTTCCGACAGATCCAAAACCTTCTCGCCCGCACACGTTGCGTATTCAGCTTGTAGAGCACGGTGACTATGTCGATAACTGGTTCCCCCGGCCCAGAGCAGCAATTGAAGCAAGATTCAAACAAGGCGCGAAATGTTTCATTGCTTTCAATGAAGACCAGCCACTGGCCTGCCTGTGGCTAAAGGCTAATGGAGACTTTTTCGAAGACACTGTCAGGTGCTGCTTTCGCCCGTTGCCTGTCGAGAGCACGGCCTGGGATTTTGACGTGTTCGTACACCCCGAGTATCGCTTGGGCAGAACTTTTCTGCATTTGTGGAACCACGTCTCTGAGTGGATGCGCCAAAACGACATCGACTGGACTATGAGTCGCATCGATGCTTTCAATCTCGCGTCAATCAACTCTCACAAACGTCTTGGTGCTCAAATTACCGACAGCATCACATTCTGGACCTGGGGCTCGATTCAACTGACGCTATCGAGTAAAAGCCCTCGATTCACGCTAAGTCGCCGCTCTACCCCAATCTTCACTATAGAAAGACCTTCCGATTGACTGGTCAGAACGCTGACTGGCAGGCAATGCGCGTCACAATCAGTTAAGTGCGACGCGCAGCACGCCCACAAAGAGAAATGCTCGCGTATAATGCTCGTTTCGCTTTTTCTCGGCCGCGAGCGCGGCCAGTGATCTCTCAACAACTCGATGCTAGGACTACCCATGACCGGAATTTGTGGATGGAGCCATACCAAAGGCCATCACCCCGTAAACGAAGGCGTTTTGCAATCAATGCAGCGACTACTGCCGCCGCTCGACGCAATCAAGGAAGAAGCAAAAGGTGAAACGTACGGTTGCGCCAGTCAGTCAATGTCTTCCGGGTCATTGCATAGAAGCGACAATTTGGTGGTACTCGTTGACGGTAGCCCGGTGTTCAACGACGAGGCAAATTCCGACAACAGCGCTGCGACAATCGCGCAACTTTATAGCAAATATCAAACCGATTTTATCGACTACGTTCAAGGCACGTTTGCCATTGTGCTCATTGACCTTGAGCGAAAACGCACAGTCCTCCTGATTGACCGCACGGGAACCCAGCCGATGGCCTACAGCGTTGAGGGCAACAGCGTTACCTTCGCCTCTACCGCAACTTCGGTATACGCCAATCCTCAGGTCAAGCGAGGTCTCGATCACCAGAGTATTTACAATTACATTTACTTCCACATGATCCCTAGTCCGCGCACAATATTCAAAGACGTCAGCAAGCTCGCTCCGGCTCATATGCTTGTGGTCGAGAACGGTCAGTGCTCACTCACTCGCTACTGGATGCCTGACTACACGCGTGCCAGTAAGCACGAGCTGGAAGGCAAGTTTCTAAGCACGCTCGGCACGGCCGTTGATCTTGCCGCCCATTCGGCCACGTCCGGTGCTTTTCTTAGTGGCGGGCTGGACAGCTCAACAGTTTGCGGCCTTCTTCAAAAACAGCGCAGCTCCAAAGCAAACGTTTTTACCATTGGCTTCGCGCAAGAGGGCTATGACGAACTTGAATACGCTCGCCTGGCTGCAAATCACTTCGGGCTCAATCTGACTTCGTACTACATTACACCTGAAGATGTCCGCAACGCGATTCCGGAGGTTGCACGCGCTTACGATGAACCATTTGGAAACTCCTCAGCTGTGCCCACGCTTGTCTGTGCCAGAATGGCGAAAGCAAACGGCATCGACACCATGCTTGCAGGAGATGGTGGTGATGAATTGTTTGGTGGCAATGAACGCTATGCGACACAGAAGCTATTCAGCTACTACGACTACATGCCGACTGTTATCGACAAGGCGCTTATGCGGCCGTTCTTTTTCCGTGAAAGCGTTATGAAACGTTCAAGCGGCTTCCAGCATAAGGTAAGACGCTACATCGAACAGGCGTCCATGGAAATGCCCGAGCGCACTCAAAATTACAACCTGCTTCACCTGATGGGCGCTGACGCGATCTTTACACCCGAATTCTTAAACGCAATTGACCCTGACGAGCCACGCAAACTCTTGCGCGCTGAATACTGGCAAGAAGGCATTCCTGACCAACTCGAACGTTTATTGTTTATGGATAACAAATTCACACTAGCCGATAACGACTTGCGCAAAGTGAATCGTATGTGCTCGTTGGCTGGTGTGCAGGTCAAATTCCCAATGCTTGACGACAATATGGTGTCATTTTCAAACAAGGTTCCGAGCAACGTTAAACTCAAGGGGCAGGAACTCCGCAGTTATTTTAAGAATGAAGCCCGCTCGTTTTTACCCGAAGAAATCATTAACAAGAGCAAGCACGGCTTCGGCCTGCCGTTTGGTGAGTGGTTAAAACTCGACCCAGAGCTGTCCAGCCACGTTCATAGCAACATTAGAAATTTACGAGACCGAGACGTATTTGCGCCGGAATTCGTCGACGACCTGATGGACAAACACGAAAACCAGCATGCGGCCTACTATGGCAATCTTGTGTGGGTAATGGCGATGCTTGAGGAGTGGTTGTCTCAGCACAACCTGAGCATATAGCTCTTGGCGTTGCCGCCGGTTCGTGTCAATAAACGGAGCTAAAACAGCACGTTTAAGCACCGCGTTTATCCGTCAACTGACACTCAGCAGCGTTTCGGCTATAAACCGGTTTATGAAAACTCGGCCGGTGCATCAAAAAAACTGCGTAGTACTTTCAGCACCAGCTTGAAACCCGTTTGACGATTGAAACCCACTCGAGGCAATTCAAAAGCAGGCATGGACCGATTGACGTAGCCCCACTGCGTTGTAAATGCGGCATCGAATCCAATCTCTGGCAATAGTTTTGCGTGCTCGGCCGAAAAGTCCTGGTTGAGTTTTCCATTCGGATAAGCAAAAAACCGGGGCTCCTGATCAAGCAGTTTGGTCAGCGCTTCACGACCACGGATAATGTCGTTCCCCGCTTCCTCCAATGACAGCTTAAGCAGTATGGGATGACTTGAGGTATGCCCGCCAATAGACATACCGGCGTCAACCAGACCTTGCACCTGTGCTGAGGTCATCATCATGGTATTGGAAAGCTCAACTCCACAATAGCTGGCAAGAGAGTCAACCGCTCGCTGACGTGTTTGAGCGTCGAGATATTTCACCGCCGGTATGAGCTTGCGTATAGCTCCCATACGGTCCAGGTTGGATGACAGATTGAGCGGTGTATCCAGCTGCAACTGCGGAATACCGAGCTCCTTGATGTCGACCGAGTCGCGTTTGGTCTGGCGCACGGCTTCGATTAGCGTGTCGTTCCACATGCGTCCGCCGTCCAGATAATCGGTTGCAATAAAAAAGGTAGCGGGACACTTTGCTTTTAGCAGTTCGTCGAGCGCAACGTCGTAGTTGTCGCGGTATCCATCATCAAACGTTATGGCCAACGCTCTCGGTGGTAAATCGGAACTGCGCATTGAATCAATACCATCGTGCAGATCAACTACGTTGAAGAATCGTTTGAGTGTTCTCAACTGCTCGCCAAATACGCCACGGTCGACCTGATCAGGTCGCAAACTATCGGCCAACTCGGGAACCTGATGGTAGTTTAAAACTAACAGTCTTTGTTGCACTTTTAGTGACCTTGCACAGCTGGCTGCGCTGGTGCATTCATTGCACCTTTTACTTCGAGTTCGTCAAGCTGCGAACTGACTGCCGTGTACTCTTCTACATCGGGCGGAGACATGCATATTTGCCTTAGAATCACCGCCATGGCGACAAAATGCCAGTACAGATCGAAGTAGGCTAGCCCAAGAAATGCGCCGCCTACAGCGTAGGCGCACAGACTGACAATCATCATGCGCGACAGCGCGGCAACCCACGCAAGGTCCTCCCTGCGTTTGGCGATAGAAATCGTTCGTGCACTGGTAAGAATAACGCCTGCACCAATTAGCAAGAACAGCACAAGACCTACGTATCCGTGCTCGGCAAGCACTTCGAAATAAATACTGTGTGCATCGTGGAAATCGTCAGGTTCAGGTGCATAGCGAAGAAATAGTTCGGGAGTATACGTTCCGTATCCGCCTCCCGTAAGTGGATGGTCGTTGGCCAGATTAATCGCGAAACGCCAAGCGTTAATCCGCCCCATCGCCGACCCGTCTTGCTCGTAAGTTTGAATGGTCATAATTCGGTCGCGCCAGTCCTGAGGCATTGAATTCCACAGAAAAATGGCGGCCACAACAAGAACACAGCCAATGATGAATTTGCGCGAACTGTAGTACCACAGCACGACTCCCATTGACGCAAGAGCTAGAAAAGCCCCTCTTGAGTGGGTCGTCAAAATAGAAACAGATGTCAGCGCCATAACCCCAAGTAACGCAAGCTTAATGCGCTTGTCCGAAGCCTGCTCGTACAAATAAAACATCAACGGTAACGTCATGACCATAGCCAATCCGAGTGCGTTGTTGCCGTTAATAAAACTACCAGGGGGTCCCCAGACAAGATAATTCCCTCCTGTCAAAATGGAAAACACGCCCCCTTTAACACCGAAAAACCCAAGCGAGAACACAATCATCCATACGAGTGTCTCGACCTGCTTCTTGTTGCGAATCAACACCATGGTCAGCACCGAAAACAACATGATTTTCATAGTGCGATCCCATTCGTGAATTGCGAATGAGTTAAGCGCTGTAAAGGTAGTTACATTCATCCAAAAAATGAAAAATATCCACAGAACGAGAATGGGAATAACCCGCACATGCTTTTCACCTTTATAGAAAATCATGGCGATCAGCGTAGTCAAACCGACCAGAAGCGCAAACGGAAAATCGTATGCAAAACCCCAGGCCAGCCGATGCGGGTTCATATAACCCAGCCACGACCAGACGAGAATCCCGATCCATGGTCGGGATAAAATAAGCGGCAGCGATCCTGCCACCAACATTAGAATAAACAGGTCTCTCATTGGTTACTGCGTTCTACTAACTCAGGCTATTAAACTACCAGCATGCGCCACGATATTCGCACGGCAATTCATCAACGTCACTCAAGCCCACAAGATCGAGCAAATAATGTTCCGCGGTAACTTGATCACGAACGGTTTCAACGATGCCTTTATCTCCAAGTCCAAGCACAATCACGTCACCGTGCTCCAGCACTTCTTCACAAGTGTCGCACATGAGTTCAGCCACGTGAGGAATGCTCTCTTCGAGGTAGCGTTTATTGGCGCCCATAATTCGAGCCAGATTCACCTCCGGATCGTAAATTTTAATATTCATGCCTTTGCCAATTAGTCGCTCGGCCAGTGTCAGCAGAGGACTTTCACGCAAATCGTCGGTGCCGCTCTTGAAACTCAAACCAACCATGCCAATCTTGCGCGTTTTACGTGACAGTACAGTCTCAACCGCGAGATCGACGTGCTGCTCATTACTGGGCAAAAGTCCGGCCAACATCGGTATTTCCACATCGTTTTCCCGGGCAACGTGCAGTAACGCCCGAAGGTCTTTAGGCAGGCACGAGCCACCAAAAGCGAACCCGGGTCGCATGTAGGCCGTTGATATATTCAGCTGCTTGTCTTCACAAACAAGGCTCATTACTTTTCTTGAATCGACGTCCAGCGCTTGTGATACGCGGCCAATCTCGTTAGCAAACGTAACTTTCAACGCGTGGAAAGCGTTGCAGGCGTATTTAACGCACTCGGCTGTGCCAACGTCGGTACTGATGAACTTGCCGGGCAGATAACCAAACAGCGCTTCAAGCTGAGCGGTTGAATCAGGATGGTTGCAACCTACAATAGTCATAGGCGGGTTGTCGTAGTCTTTGATCGATGTGCCTTCTCTCAAAAACTCGGGCTGAAAACACAAACCGAAATCGCGTCCGCTTTTCTTGCCCGAATGCTCTTCCAACAGCGGCTCAATTTGCTGGAGCACGGTTCCTGGACGCACGGTAGATCGAATCACCACGGTATGAAAGCCGTCTTTGTCGCGCAGAGCCTGGCCCATTTGTTCGGTCAAACGCAGAATGGCCGTCATGTCCTGGTCGCCGTTCTTCTTCGAAGGCGTACCGACACAGACGAAAGAAAGCTCTGTCGCAGCCATGGCCGTGGCACAGTCGCTTGTGACGTGGACCCGGCCACTGTTGACCGCTTCCGCCATCGTTTCCTGAATACCTTCTTCAATGATGGGCGGCTTGCCGCTCGCGATCAAATCGAGTTTAGTCTGGTCAATATCCACGCCATAAACCGTGTGGCCATCTCGTGCCAAACAGGCCAAAGAGACCGCGCCAACGTAACCCAGACCAAAAATACTAATATCCACTATGCTTTCCTTTCTAGTTAGAGCGCCATCTCTGGCCGTTTCAATGGCTTATTATACGTTGAATCAGGCCGTGTAACGTGTGACATGCGTCGTTCCAGCCAAATTTATAAGCAAATTTCCGTGTTTCTTCACGAGACGGCCCGTGATCAGAAATATGCTGAATTGAGCGAATTAACGCCTCCGGCGAGCGTTCGTCGGCCAAAACGCCCGCACGCGGGTCACAGACCACCTCGCCGTTGCCTCCTACATTTGTCGCCACCACCGGCAGGCCACTGGCGATGGCCTCGAGCAGCACGTTGGCAAGACCCTCACGGCTGGAGGCCAGCACCAGCATATCGGCGGCCGCGTATAATGTTCGTAGCTCTTCGCGGGTACGTTGTCCGACTAATCGCACTCGATCATCGAGACCCAAACGGGCAATTTGCGCTTCAAGATCGCTCTGCATGATGCCTGACCCAGCAATCAGTAACGTTGTATCCGGTAGCTTACTCACCGCGTCAATAATGAGGTGATGCCCTTTGAGTTCAACCAGATTACCGACAGATAGCAACACGCGACCGGATACTTGCAAAGACGCACGCGCCTCGATTCGGGAAGCGGGTGTAAAAAAATCAAGGTCAACGCCGTTTCGAACCACGTGGATTTTGTCCGCACCGAATCCCAGGTCACTCATTCGATTGGCCAACGCCGACGACACGGCTACGATCGCCGCGCTCTGAGCCGCCGCCTCTCGCATTAGTCTTAGAGGTCGCGGAAACTGTGTAATCAGATTAATGTCGCTACCGCGAGCGGTGATCATGAGCGGCTTATCAAGCTTCGCGGCCAAACGCGCGGCCGCCACTCCGTCGGGATAGAAATAGTGTGCGTCTACAAGATCGGGAGTGAAGCCGTCGCGAGCCATAGCGTGCGCCACCTGAATGGCAGAACGACCCATTAAGATGGGTGCTGTATGCATGCCAACTTTTGGAAAGTGTAAATAGCGCGGGTGTTGAACCGGCACGTCGTTACGAACTTCGCTTTTGGGGACACCCGCAAAGACACCGTACTCGCCAAACATCGAAGCCTTGACAGGAAACCACGGTACGGGGGCAATCACTCGCGCTTCATAGTCCCGGTCTCTCAACAGCTGGTTCAAACGTGTCTCTACAAACTGGCCTAAACCAGGCTGCATTGCATTTGGATACAAATTACTGAGCGTAAGTAATCGAGTAGTCATGGGTCGACAAACAGTCAGGCAGGCGCTACCAACACGTTAAGCCGCTACCGCCGGCATCATGACACGCTTGTAGAAACCTTCAAACATAAGCAATGCCCAAATGATGGCGGTGTGATCGCTCTTGCCGCTGAAGTGGGCTTGACCAATACTGCGCAGCCGGTCAGCGTCAAACAGCCCGCTGTCAGACAGCGCTCCACCCTCCAGACACTGCTCTACTTTGTGCTTAAGCGGTCCGCGGAACCAGCTGCCAATCGGTACGGCAAAGCCCATTTTCGGCCGGTACAAAATGTCATGAGGCAACATTGTTTCGAGCGATTTCTTAAACGCATATTTGCCTTCGCGACCGTTTAGCTTCACTCCCGGTTGCAGGCCTGAAACCCAGTCAACGAAAGTGTGATCGAGAAGCGGCACCCGAACCTCAAGGCCCTGCGCCATGCTCGTGCGATCGACCTTGGTGAGAATATCGCCCGGCAGATACGTTTTAAAATCGAGATACTGCACCATGGACAACGCATCATCAGTCGGTGCTTGCTCAGCGTAGCGACGGAAATGTTCAATAGAGCAATAACCACCAAGCTCGCGCTTGAACTGCGACGAGAACAGCTTCTGGCGTAAATCGGTAGGGAAAATAGACACGCTGTGCTGGTACGCTGCAAGACTGTCCCGACCTAACGCCTGAAAAGTAGATTTAGCCCGAAACATTTGTGGCGCCCAATCCATTTTCGGATAAATCTTGCCCAGTCCACCGAACAGCGGACCGCGAATACCCTGAGGCAAACGACTGCGTACTTTTTCCTCATACATATGCCAGCGGTACCGGCGGTAGCCGGCGAAGTTTTCGTCTCCACCGTCTCCTGACAGCGCCACCTTGACGTGCTTGCGAGCCAACTCGCACACGCGATACGTTGGCATGGCTGAGCTGTCGGCGTATGGCTCGTCGTATAGATAACTCAGGTGGTCAATCAAATCGAAATCTTCTGGATCAACTTGTTCCACGTGGTGTGAAGTGTTCAAGTGCTTTGCGACCTGATCTGCGTAGACCGCTTCGTTGAATGCCGGGTCTCCGAATGAAATCGAACAGGTTTCAACCGGCTCGTCGGAAATCTTGGCCATTAAACCGACAATGGCACTGGAGTCTACACCGCCCGATAGAAATGCTCCCAGCGGCACGTCGGCAATCATGCGCAGGCGAACCGATTCCTGCAGTCGCTCGATAATCTCGCGCTCCATATCGGCCTCGGTCATGATAGGCGAGTGGGATTCAAACGAAATATCCCAGTACTGTTTAGACTCAGCCGGCGGTTTGCCACGCACCACCGTAAGAGTGTGCCCAGGAGGCAGCTTGTACACATTTTCCAAAATAGTGTGAGGTTCGGGCACGTAGCCGAATGTAAAGTAGTCCTCAACGGCACTTGGCAGAATGCGTCGTTCAACGCCTGGATACTCAAGTAAGACTTTAAGCTCCGAGCCGAAAATAAAATGCCCGTCGGGTGTATACGCGTAGAAAAAAGGTTTAATGCCAATGCGATCTCTGGCCGCAAAGACGAGTTGGCGATTGCGATCCCAAATGACAAACCCAAACATGCCGTTTAAACGTTGAACGACTTCCTCGCCCCAGGCTTCCCAGCCATGCACAATCACTTCGGTATCGCTGTCGGTAATAAAGGCGTAGCCCATTTGTTTGAGCTCTGTGCGCAGCTCCTGGTAGTTGTAAATTTCACCGTTAAACGTAATGGCAACGCTGCCGTCGGCGTTAAATATCGGTTGTTTGCCACCTTCCAGGTCAATAATCGAAAGGCGCCTGTGACCCAGCCCTACACCAGGTTCAATGTGCAAACCAAAATCATCAGGGCCGCGGTGACTCACGGTATCGTTCATACGGCGCAGCAAGCCTTCCTCGATGGGACGTGACTGCTGGTAATCGAATATTCCTGAAATTCCACACATAGTTTATGTTCCGTATTTCGGCTTTAAGCTTTGTAAATAAAAACGTTCGTAGGCCTCGACCATTTTGGCAATGGTGAAGCGTTCATCTATTCGTTGTCGCGCAGCGAGCCCATGCGCCGCGCGCTTTTGCTCGTCATTTGCGTAAGACTTAAGACAGTCCGCAAGCGCTTGATCGTCGTCGCTCGAAAACAACATACCGGTCTTGTTCGCGACAATCAGTTCCGGATTGCCTCCGACGTCTGTTGCAATAACAGGAAGCCCCGTAGCCATTGCTTCGAGAATGGTGTTTGAAATGCCTTCGTTATACGAAGACAACACAAAGACATTGAAGCTTTGCATGAGTTCCGGCACGTCTTTACGCGGACCTAAAAAGCGAACACTGTTCTCAAGTCCCGCTTTACGTGCTTGTTCTTGCAGCGGCTCCAGCAACGAGCCGCTACCAATAACTGTTAGTTCGACTGTTCTTAATAGCGACTGGTCATCACTGAGCCTGGCCATAGCGCGCAGCATCGACTGTGGATTTTTGACATCTTCAAGCCGACCCACAAAGCCCGCACGCAAGGCGTCGCTACGAGAGTCTGTCGCCGGCTGAAAACGCTCGGCATCAACGCCGTTGTAAATATGTTCAAGCTTGTCTGCACGCACTCCGACAGTGTGCTCAAGCCAGTCGCGAATATTAGCTGACACAGCCATCCATCGAGTCGCTAAAGGTGCCAACCAGCGGCGCAGGCGTATGTACTTTGGGTTGCCGCCAGACAAGTCGCTCATGTCCCAGCCGTGCTCGCTGTGAACCAGCGTTTTGACTCCTGCGAGACGGGCAATCAGCCCGCAGTCTACAGTGCCAAAGTTACGCGTATGCACAATATCTACGGGTCTTGAACGTAACAGCTTCCACAGTCGCCAGTAGCTGCCCAAATCTTTTCCCGGTTTCTTATTGAGCGTGCTAATACGTACGTCGGGATTGGTAATCCGCTGTTGAAATTCGGTCGCGTCAGTGAGCGAAATAATATGATGTACAAAGCGTGAGTCCATACGGTTAACCAGATTAACCACGCCGTTTTCCATCCCGCCAATGGCCAGACGATAAATGATGTGGGCAATGTGAATTGGCTCGCTCACTACCTGGAAGTCTCGAGGCAGCTACGGTCTGCACCAAACGCACACGCACGAAGAGCCTTTCCATTGCTTGTGACAAAATCGTTAAGAATATCAACGCTGTCCTCGTCGCGCTGCGGTGTCGCTACCACAACCAGCGCCTCATCAACGTTCAAGGTTCCGGACAGCAGTGACGTGGCCTCAACCAGCTTGGCCTTGATGCGCCCATTAGCTGTCGCGTCATTTAATTGATACCAATGCCAGATTGTGTAAACGTCCGGTCGGCTGCCAATACCCGACTCGATGACCGAGAGGCCGCCGTCTATGTCTACCGTTCGCGGCACCTGCCGGTACAACGACCAGTCGTCAATGTCGACCAGATTATTTGTACCGGTAATCATTTCGTGCTTGGAGTTAAACGCGGGATAGCGGTAAACCCAAACAAACACTTCGTTTCCACCCTTCGTGTAATGACCACGCGCGACGGCCACTGCGTCTGAAAAGTCAGGCTCAAAGCGGGTTGATTTTGCACCCGGCCCCTGCCAACCAGACGTCGCCATAGGTAGCTGTGCCACCAGACCTTCAGCCGAATTATTTTGCCGCGCATAGGACCCGATAACATGAGGTATGACGAGCGCGATCGCCAATACAGCAACCGCCATGTAGACGCGAAGCGGCTCTATCGGCTGAGCGTCGGGATCAACATGTTCCACAACAGGCTCTAAATCTTCGTCGCTGCGGAATCTACCGCCGACGGTGAAGAGCAGAAACATGACGAAACCGAAAAATACCCAACCGTATATCAGATGATCGAAACCGGTGGCGTACTTCATACCCGAAAAATGCGCGATTATGACGATGCCGTAAGCTCGAATACCGTTGGCAATAATCGGAACGAGCAGCGACATGACGCTAAAAATGAATTGCTTGCGAAAGCTTCTGAAGCTCAGGTAAGCGTACAGCGTGCCTAACGCGAACGAAGCCATCAGGTAGCGAATACCGCTACAGGCTTTGGCCACTTCAAAATCACCGGCTGGAATACTGAAAAACATGCCGTCCCGAAACACCGGAATACCGGAAATACGCAGCGCCCCTATTGTGAAGTCGGCTGTAAACGTCATCAGCTTCGGCACCAGACCCTCACCCATTGGTACAGCAAAAAACATGTACGCCAGAGGAAAAATAAGGACGAGCATTTTCTTCAAACCGAAATAGCTGGCGCATAGAAACACCAGCATTGAAACAAACATAAGCTCCGCGATGACATCGACGCTCAGTAATTCAGCCACAACCCACATAATGCCGCATCCAATAATGGGTACAGCGCCGACTAGTAGCGGCTTATGTTCGGCTGACAAAAAGCTGTTCCAACGTGTCCAAATTAGATACGCGACCATTGGAAAGACCAGGTAGCCGTGCGTATAGGTTTTGGAATTACCCCATGTGTGCCACATGGACTGCAGTGACGAAAAATGCAATGCACAGGCCAGCACTAATAAGAACAGCGCGCCGGCCAGAGCTTGAACGCTCATCCTGGGCGATTGTGAAGACGTAGACACTAGTTGCCGGGAACCACTGTGGCGATGAGTTTATCGAGTCGCAGCATTGACTGCTGCCAGTCGTGATTGCTTAACACTCTTTCGCGACTCGCTTTTGCCATTTGATTCCTGTACTGCGGATCGTCGAGCAGTTTCAAAATTTGGTCGGCGTACTCCTGAGGCGATGTAGCAACCAACAAGTGTTCTGACGGCACGGCGTCCACCCCACCGGCTGCCTGCGCGCTGCATACCACCGGAACTTCCTGAGCCATTGATTCAAGTATCTTGTTTTGTGTGCCTCGCGCTATTTCGAGCGGCGCTACAGTCAACTGGCAGTTTTGTACGTAAGCACGAATATCGTCCACTGTACCCGTCACCGTGACACCTTCAATGTCGCCTAAGGCCACTACTTTCGGAATGGGCTCAGCGCCAATAATGTAAAGTTTAACGCCCGGTTTTTTAGCCTTTATTAACGGCAGCACGTCGGCGCAAAAATCATACATAGCCAGCTGGTTGGGGTAGTAGTCCATACGCCCAACAAAGCCTATGGCATCTTCTTCGGGGGTAATATCCAGCGGCTTAAAGAAGCTGGCATCTACACCGTTTGGGAACCAGCCGGTACTGTTAGCAGCCTGGTAGCTGTCCAACGTATCGAGCTCGGCTTTCGTCGTGCAGGTACTTAAATCAAATCGTTTGGCGAGACGCTTTTCCTCGCGTTCCAGCCGCACGCCCTCGTAGAGATAGCCCACCGAAAGTGGAAAGGGTTTAAACGACGAATATATTTGCCACTTCTGTGAATCCATATCGCCGAAATCAAGAATCTTGGGTGTGTCGGTTACGTGGCTTACGAACTGTGCGACAGACGAACAGTGCACGAAAATTAAATCGAATTTTTCGCTAGCCAAAAGCTCGTCGATATTGTTTTTGAGTTCACGGGTAAAAAAGTAGCCCATGCTGGCAGGGACGGGCGTGGGCAGTCGCAGCACCATACGAAGCATTGGCAATACCTTGCCTGTGACCGACACTCGATAGTCGTGGCAGTGCTCTTTGAGGCCCGCGCCCGCCTTCGCCTCCTCTTCGTCTCGAGCAAGCGAGCATACTGTCACCTCATGACCTGATCGGGTCAGGTGACTTATGATATTGAAAGGCCGAATCTTGCCGCCACGCTTGGGCGGGAACGGAAAACGGTGGCATACAAAGAGTACTCGCATCGTTACATTACCTGCTTAAGTTCGCTATTAACGTCGCTGTGACTGCGTCCATCGAGATACATTCGCGACCAGATTTCGAGGTTAATAAGAGCCATTAATTCGTCGGTTCTGTCAGCTTCGCTGGTTCCGTGTTCGCGAATCATGTCGGCCACAACGGATGGTTTGAACAAGCCGCGTTTTTCGATAGTGTCGGCGGCCAACAAATGATCCATAAGCGGTTTCAACTCGTTCTTAAACCACGCGCCCATCGGCGCACCAAAACCACGTTTCTTGCGATATAAAATATTCTTTGGAAGCATCGGCTCAAGCGCTCGTTTCATGATGCTCTTGAGTTCACGTCCGCGAATTTTCTGTTCCCCGGGCATGCTCATGCCAAGATCAACCATACGCTCGTCGAGAAGAGGCACGCGACATTCAAGAGACGCGGCCATCGACATTTTGTCGGTCAGCATGAGCAGGTCATCGGGCATTTGCGTGGCCAAATCGAGCTGCATCATTCGGTTAACGCCATCTCCATCGGTAAACCGGGCGAACGCCTGATCGAGAGCATCGCCTCCCTGCGAGGAGTTAACCAGCAGCGCGTCCACCGCTCTGGTTTCCATGGCACTCACATAGCCCTTGTAACGCTGTTCAAATGAAAGCTCACTCGACTCAAGGACAGCCTTCGCATAGCGACTCAAATTCATTAACGGCGAGTGACGATCGGCGGGCAGACGATTAACCACGTGTTTCAAAAGACCGCGTCGCATACCCACTGGCATCCAGTTAACTGCGCGTAGATAGTAGTCACCCAGATAGCGACGGTAACCACCAAACAGCTCGTCACCACCGACACCGGATAGAATGACGGTGACATCGCGACGCGCGAATTCAGACACAAGGTAAGTTGTGACAAACGCCGTGTCTGCAATGGGTTCGTCCATGTGCCACAAAAGCCGAGGCATTAAATCGACGACCTGAGGCTCAACCACGATTTCCTGATGATCGGTTCCGAACTGGGTAGCAATTTGCTGCGCATAGGGCAGTTCGTTGTAGTACTGCCCTCCCGACGCGTTACCAAAGCCAATGGAAAACGTTTTAACAGGGCGCTCACTGTGAGCAGCCATACAGGCCACAACGGCACTGGAGTCGATGCCGCCACTCAGGAACGCGCCCAAAGGTACGTCACTGACCATTTGCTTCGTTACCGAAACCGTGAGTTCATCTCTAAAACGCTCGCACCACTGCTCGTCGTTCAGAGTTTGGATGTTCTGCGTCATTTTCCAGTAAGTGTGGAATCGAAGATCCCCGTTCTCACAAATCAGCAGCGTTGCGGGCGGCAGTTTTTGCACTCCCTCAATCATCGAATGTGGCGCGGGCACATAGCCCAGTTTTAAGTACTCGGTTAATGCCGCTTTATTGAGCTCGGTGCTCGCCCCTGGCAGCGCCAGTATCGATTTAAGCTCCGAAGCAAACATGAGATTTCCGTCATTGACCGAGTAGTAGACGGGCTTGATCCCCAAGCGGTCGCGACCGACTACGAGAAGTTGCTTTCGACTATCCCACAGAGCGAAGCCATACATGCCTTCAAGATGAGAGACGAAATCGAGGCCGTGCCGTTCATACAAGTGAATAATAACTTCCGTATCGCTGTTTGTTTTGAATCCGGCTCCGTCGGCAATCAGTTGTTCACGCAGATTCTGAAAATTGTAAATTTCGCCGTTGCAGACAACCCAAATGCTGTCGTCAGCATTGGAGATGGGCTGGTGCCCACCCGCTACGTCGATAATAGACAGTCGTCGCATCGCGATGATGGCGCGCTCATCAGCATGCATACCAGAGTCGTCGGGTCCGCGGTGAGTTGTTATGTCACCCATTGCCTCAACGTGAGCAGGCGTAAACCTCAAATCCCGATTTATGGCCGCAACGCCATGTATTCCGCACATCAGTTGGCCCCTCTTAACAGGACACAGTTCACAGGAACGGCAAGCCGCTCACACGGGCAGGCCATTTGCGGTAAACTCTCGAAAATATTTTTGCTGGATCCAACCATGTCCAAGACTACACTTCTCTATATATCGGCTTATCAATATTCAGGTTCGACACTCACGTCGTTCCTGCTTAACACTCATCCCGAAATCACCAGTCTCGGACATACCGCCGGCTGGCCTTTCGATAAAGACGAAGCGTTTTACTGTTCTTGTGGCGCCGTGATCCAGGACTGTAGCTTCTACCAGCATCTGGCTAAAACGTTCAAAGAACACAACCTGCCTTTCGAATTTCATGATTTTGGCGCTGCGTTTAAAGTCACAAAAAACTCACGCCTTAATCGTTACCTCACAGCCAGCATGCCTCTGCTTGAATCATCAGCTCTCGAACACCTACGAGATGCCGTGATTGGTCACTTGCCCGTTACCGGCGCTCGTCTGGCTCGTCAACGCAAAGCGAACGACCGCCTCATAGCTACTGCGGTCGAATACCACAATTCGTCAATCTATCTGGACAACTCGCTCGACCCTTACCGTTTGCGTCACTTAAAACGCATTGACTCACTGGCTGTAAAAAACATCCATCTTGTTCGCAACCCTCGAGGGGTTGCCGCCTCTTGCCTCAGACACCGCGGCTGGTCTCCTGAACAGACGCTCAGCCTGTGGCTAAGACATCAGCGCGACATTGTGCGCATAGCCTCCGACGTCGATGACTCTATAACCGTGCACTACGACGACCTATGCACTAACACCGACGAAGAACTGGCTCGTTTACACGCTTACGCGGGCGTCGAACCTCGAACGTTTGCCGGTGACTTCAAAGACGCCGAACATCACATACTTGGCAATCAAATGCGTCTGGGCGACGGTAAAATAAAACTCGACACCCGTTGGCAGAAAGAGCTGACCAGCAGCCAACTCAGTGGTTTAAACAAGCAACTTCAATTTTTCCTCGACACTCCCAAATACGCTCAATACAAACCGCTGCTTGGACGTTATCTGGATGACAAGTCTTAGCCGAGCTGTCTGGCCAACCAAGGCCCTACCCTGTTAGCTAAACCAACCGGCAATTTGCGCCACGTATCTACAAAAATTTTGTACTTCGGATTATTCGGGCTGATGTTCGGAACCGCGTCGGCTTTAACAAGGTGGTAAGAGTACGCTAGCGGCACCGGTTCAAAACCCCAGTGCTTCTTAAATCGGTAAGACCCTGAATCCACTTTGCTGCGACCGTAATCGAACACTTTCAACTCTTTCTCACGCGCGTTTTCCATTACCTGCCAGTACATGAAATCGTTGGCATACAGTTTTCGCGCAGCGAACTTGCCGCCGCCGTAGTACGGCAGAACTTCATCTTTAAAATAAAAACTCATTACACCGGCAACCGGTTCGCCTTCATGGGTAATCGTCAGCACTTCGCAGTCATCAGCAAATACTTCTTTTAGAATCTGAAAGTACTTCTTCGGAAAAACCGGCGTGCCCAGATTTCGGACACTTTCGGCGTAACACGAATACATGTCGTCGACGCTCTGGTCTTCGCGTCCAACGAGCCCTGCCTTGATCCCCTTGCGCACCATCGCTCGCTGTTTACGAGGAATTTTTTTCAGGTTTTCGTCGGGGTCCGGATCAATTTCGCGGCGAAACGTAACGTATAAGTCCTTTCCCGGCCAACCAGGTTCTTTTTCAGACCGGTTGCGAAGCTCCAGGAAATCAACCTTTAACTCCGCGGCAATGCGACAGGCTTCTTCAATCAATGCCTGCCTGTCTTCAGCGTGTTCACCTACGGCTCCGCCGTAAACACAAAAAGGCACGGAAGCCAACGAATTCCCGAACAGCATGCTCTTGGTATGAAACAACGGAAGAATGGCCGATACCGCACCATTGCGCTCGGTGTACAAGTAATAAGGTGTGTGACGAAAGGCTCTGACAATGACGTCATACCATTCCGCTTTGTGGAAAAACGTAGCGTCGTCGCTGGCCGCAACACAGGCATTCCAGCGATCAAATTCGGTCGCAGTAAGACGTTTCACTTCAATTGAAGTCGAAGATTTCGAATTAGCTGTCACTCTTAAGCCGCCTTCTTTGCAGGTGCAAAAACGTTGTCCATTCGATCCCATTGGAAATCATTCACAAGCCGCCGCAGACGCGCCTCCATTTTATTCAAATTCAGGTAGTGCCTGAAGCGGGTTTTAGCCGAAGCGCCGGGAGGACGAGGCTGATCAGGGTCTATTTCCCACGGATGAAAATAGAACACGCCAGGCTGTTTCTCAGACGTGTTTACCCGTTGCAACATTCGTTTGTACACCGGATAAGGCAACAGGCGGAAATAACCACCCCCGCCACACGGCATATTACGGCCGGCAATAGTTGTAGTGGTCACAGGAATCTCAAGTAAGCCATCGCTTCCCGTCAGGAAGGCAAACCGGGGTGCTTCCGGCATTCCGTAGAGATCGTGTTTTATAGGGTACAAGCTGGAGGAGTAGTTGTGGCCCGCTTCCTGTAGCTCGTCAAGAGCCCACAAGTTGTCTCGACCTATGGAGTAACTGGCCGCACGATAACCCGTTACGGCTACACCAGACATGTCTTCCAATAAGGCTTTGGTTTTACGAATATCGGCGGCGAACTGTTCGCGATTCTGGTTAATCACGCGAGTGTGTTCGTAACCGTGACTAGCCAGCTCGTGACCGTCTTTGATTATACGTTCGATTAATCCGGGGCAGCGCTCCGCTACCCAACCGAGCATAAAAAAGGTCGACTTAATACCGGCCTCATCGAAAATATCCATGACCCGGTGGGTGCTGCGTTCAACGCGTAATTCCCAGTTGTCCCAGTCGTTACGGCTAATCGTTTTTTCAAACGCAGAAACCTGAAAATAGTCTTCGACGTCAACGCTCATTGCATTGACGGGATTGTCTGAGCGCAGCCTGTTGGCCTGCTCAATCCAGTGAGAGGGATACGTTAACATCTAGAAGCTCCGTGCCTAGCGGTTGCGTTGGTGTCTGGATTTTTCGCCGAGCTTTTTGAGCTTGCGGTCTAATCCTCGCAGTCGTTTTTCAAGCGGAGAGCTTGAAGTGTCATCTATTGATGGTGGCAGTGCCTGCACTCTCGCAGAACCGTTACCATTTCTTGCGAATGGGCCTGGCTCAAATTCATCAGTATCAAAATCAGTATCAACGGCGTCGTTTTCGTCTTCCTCGTCTGATTCAATACGATCTTTTTCGTTATGCTCACGAGATTTGGCCTGTGCTCGTTCACGCAGAACCGGTTTCAGAAAGTCACCGGCCAATTCATTGGAAAACTCTTCGGCAACCGCTTCAGCGTGCTCACGCGTAAACTCGGTAATCTCTTCCAAAAAGCCGTAGACCAAAAAACGGTCCATGAAGATATTGATCCGACGTGGAATACCGTCGGTAAAATCGAGCACAACGTCGTATACATCGTTGTCGATAGCGGGATTACCTTCCCAACCCACGGCCAGTAAACGAAAGCCAATGTAGCGCTTCAGCTCCGCCCGTGTCAGGTGAGCCATGTGATAAGACGCAACAGTCCGCTGTCGCAACGGTTCCATTTCAGTGAGCAGCAGCGTTTCACGAAAATCACTTTGCCCAACCAGAAAAATTTGTAACAAAGCATGCCCGTTACTTTCAAGATTCGAGAGAATTCGCAGTTCTTCAAGCGCGTCGGGCGTTAAAGTCTGCGCCTCGTCAACGATAAGCAAAACGCCTTTCAGATACTCACGCGCGCGTCGAAGTGACAACTCCAAATCGCGTATCAATGCTGTTTTGCTTTTACCTTCGTAAGGCTGCTTCAATGCAGCTGCGACCATCGGAATAATTTCTTGTTTAGTCAGGTTCGCCGCAGCGACTCTCGCGGTAGCAATTTCCTGAGTCTTTAGATCTTCAAGCAACGCCTGTATCAGAAGTGTTTTGCCCGTGCCAATATCACCGGTAATCACGACAAAGCCTTCTGCCTGCTCAAGGCCGTAATGCAAATACGACAGAGCACGCTTATGACTTTCGCTGCGAAACAAAAACCGCAGATCGGGCGTCAGGGCAAAAGGTTTGCCAGAGAATTTATAGAAGTCTGTATACACCGTTCTTCCTAGAACCTTTTTCCGAATCCAATTTCCAGAGCATTTTCCTCAAACTCTAACCCGGTCTGAGGCGCCGTTCGGGAATTGCGCCATACGACTAACTGAAAGTAAGCGTCATTGAAAATGTTACGGCGCAGTTGAACGCTTAACCGCAGATCTTCAGGTCGGCTAATCTCGTCCCTCGCATTGAGTCGTTGATAGTTAGCGCTACTGCTAATTGTCGTTACGTTGTCAAACTCCCAGTTCCACGACACCCGCCCTCCCAAGAGGTCTTCCTGAGCACCAGCAAGAAACGTCCTGATAAACGTACGGTCTTCGTAAAAGATGCCGACCTGTACGACACTCTTTCCCGACGTTAGCGTGTTGTTTAAGTCCAGACGTTTGCGGATAAAAAGCTCAGGGTCCCGCCGCGGCAGGTCGAGCCCAGTGATATCCAAACCGTCCGGCAAACGACCAGCCAAGCCAAAAGCAGCGAGCCCGCTATTCACATCCAACTGCTGCGCGCCAACGGTGGTTGCCTGCTCGGAGTAAACCAGTGCTGTTTCCAGTGCACGGCTGGTGCGGGTGAACTCCAAACTGTAAGAGTCACCAAAAAACTGCTCTCCTACTCGCAGGTCATAGCTGAAATTATTACCCAGTCCGCCACGAAACCCTACGCTCCAGAAGGACCCCTCGGCAATGCCAGACCCCGGGAGCAGCCCAAAATCGTTCATGTCTTCGCCACCCGAAACGACGAACTCAGTACGCGGTCCCAAGCGAAAACCAATTTCGGCATTAAGTCGCGCCAGCTCAATTTCCTGGCCCAAGTCATAGTCTACTGTTCGGGAGTTATAGCCTAAGGACCAGTTAAACAGTCCGGCGCGATCCTGTTTGGCAAGAGAGGCAAAATAGCTAAGCTGGTTGCTATCGACTAACTGGGAACTGTCGAATTCGATCAGGCCCGCAGCTGCTCCAGCCCTGAGTACGGTTGAACGACCAATGCGTTTCAAAATGTAGGGCGACGCATTTACCGTTAATGTTTCGGCTACGTTGCCACCGCCGTTAATGACACTGCTACCAGAGGCGACTAAGGGATTCACAACCGTTTGGTTGATACTCGCATCGGCATCAAAATGCAGAAGGTCAGGTATAACTTCCGATTGCAGACCGGCCTGCAGAAAGTTAAAAGCTTGATTTCTATCGTCATCACGTGCAAAAAACAGCGCTTGAAGTCGGTAGTCGAATTGCACATCGACGTACTTACCGTCGCGGGTAGCACGAAGTGAAGGACTAACCGCCCAGGCAAATTCTTCTTCAAGGTCGGTTTGCTGCAGATTAATATTGTCAGTGGCCGTAACGCCGGTGTATATGTCACCCGACACTTGCCATTCATTGGCAAAGGCCGTCACGGGCAACATCGCGGCTGCCGCGATCATTAGCCCCAACAGCCGACTGGAGGAACAAATACCCGCGTTAGGTGTATTCTTGACCATAGTACCCACCGTAATAGTCGTTCGAAGACTTGACGCGACACTTATTCAAAATCAAGTTAACAGACTTATTGGAATCAATTAGTTCAAGCGCGGCGTCAACGGCCGCCTGCGGTGTTTTGCCCGCATGAATGACCATCACAACCTGCCCTACGAGACCGGCTAAAACCTGTGCTTCGGACGTTTGTAGAAGTGGTGGTGAATCAAAGATAATCATGCGATTCGGATAACGTCCCGCCAGCTCATCCATTAGCTCCTGCATTTTGTCACTCGCCAAATACTCAGTAGAGTACTGGTGCCGAGTTCCCGCCGGTAGAATTCTCAGCCCTGGCATATCGGTTTGGACCAATACGTCACTGATATCCAATGAGTCATCGGTTAGCAAATCCATTAAGCCGAGTTGATGATCTATGCCCAAGGCTCGACTGATATGGGGTTTTGCAACGTCAGCGTCAATCAGCAATACGGTGCGTTCCCGCTCTAGCGCCAAGCTCATGGCCAGATTAACCGAGGTAAACGTTTTTCCTTCGCCTGAAAATGCGCTGCAGAGCATCAGCAGGTTGCCGTTTTCTACCGGCACAACACCTTTACCGAAGGCGTTGGCTATAAGAGGACGTTTGATACGACGAAACTCGTCAGCCATGTGCGGAGCAAGGTCGTCTGCCGGCACGATACTCGCTTCACGCAAGGCATCGAAATCAAGGTGCAGCACTCGCTGTTTGTGCAGCGGAGGCAAGCCGTCTTCAGCATCTTCTTCAAGCTCAATGGAGTCGACTGTGACTTCTTCAGCAGCGGAGCGCAGGTTTAACGTTGCACCCTCATCGGTCATTGATTCTTCGGCTGGAATAAGTGCTGGCTCTTCGCTCGGCTGAATGCGAAGCGTTTCCTGAGTTGACCCTGAACTCAAGACCGACTTGTTACCGCCCTTGCCACTCTTGCGGTGCTTCTTAATCGCTTTTTCTACAATGCTCATAAGCTTGTGCGTCCTTGAAACCCGCTGGCAATTTCAACAAACTTGTCTTCCATGGAGATAACACCCACGTATGCCCCGACCAATGCCAGCAAGCCAAGAGCAAATGCCGCCGTTTGCAAACGCATTGATACTCTCTGGTGAGGCATTAGTACAACGCCAATTGACCCCAGAACCGGCAAGCCCGTTCTGCTAATAAGCTCTTTGCGCGTACTGAAAACAGGTTTCAATTGATCTAGTAAAAACGATACGGCTAATCCAAATGCCAGACTGGCAAACAGGATCGCAGTCAGAAACAGCGGTCTGTTTGGGCCTGTTGGATCAAGCGGTAGTAAGGGAGGATCGATTACCTGAAATTTTATATCGTCGCTTTGCGCGTTCGCATCTTCGCCTAGTCGCGCTGATTCAAGACGGTCAAGCAACTCGTTGTGAAACGACTTGGTCACACCGTAGTCTCGATTGAGCCGACTCAGCTGCGCTTCGACTTCCGGTACCTGGTCAACCAATCGCTTGAGATTGGCTACAGCACGTTCCGCTTCTCTCAAACTGGTGCTTAGCTGAACTAGCTCAACTTCGGTGCGGCTCAACTGAATTTTCATATCCTGATAGACCGGGTTCTGGTCCAAAGGGTTAAAGGCTGGCCGGTCCTGCGCGACAGGTTGACGCTGAGCCAGTTCGGCGTCGCGCTGAGCTTCCAATGCGGCAATGGTTTCAATAGTGTCTATGACGTCAGGATGCCGATCGGTCAGTCTCAGCTGCTGCTGAGCCAACTGAACACGAAGCGCATCAATCTGAGCGTCGGCTGCGGTTGCACCAGATGGCGACGGAGTGCCGGCACCGTCCCGGAGTATGCCGAACGTCGGTTCTTCACCTGCAATCTGTGCTCTCAATTCGTTTCGCGAACTCAATTTCAGACGGTACTGAGCCTGTAGCGCCTGGACTCGACCATTGGCGGCTTCGAGACGCTGGTAGTAGTCGCCCTCTGAACCCGGCATTAGCCCGACGTTCTCTTTTTTAAAGTCGGACAACCCTTTTTCGGCTTCGAGCAGGCGTTTTTCGTAAGTTGCGATTTGCTCTTCAAGAAAGCGCATCGCGTCCGTTGTGTCTTTATTGTTTTCGCGCAAAGCGTCGCCCACAAAATCGCTGAGCATCGTCTGCACGACTCGCTGTGCCATCGCAGGATCTGTGTCGCGATATGTGATTGAGTAAAGCGAGTTGTCTTTCAAACTTCGGATCTCGATGGTGCTCCGTAAACGGTCGACCAGCTTCTCCATCGCCAGCGGAGTCGTCGCACGCAGGTCCATGTCGGTGTCACGCGCGACCTTTTTCAGATTTGGAATGGATATCATCTCACTGAGCTTCTTTTGAACCTCTTCACGCACGTCGCTCGCGTTACCGAGACCCTTGATGGCGTCTTTCAGCGCCGTTTGAGTGTCGACGTACACACGCGTACTGGACTCGTACATGTTTGGCAACGTGTACACCCAGGCGAAACCGGCCATGCACATTAACCAGCTTCCCAACAGAGCCCACCAGCGGAAACGCCACATGCCCCTCAAGTGGGCGACAAGTTTTGCAATCAGATCAGTCATGAGTTCGTATTCTTACTTTTCCGTGGACAATATTATTCATTATGTAGCGAGAGAGGTCCGTGATACACATCACGTAACTCCGTGATTTCTCTCGAGGAGAGCTAGAAACGCGATTCGGGAATAATCAACACATCACCGGGTCGCATGGGAATGTCGTACCGGATATCCCCACGCTCCAGCAAGAGATCTGGTCGAACAGCAATTTCGGTGCCTTTTCCGTCAATCCGTCTCAAAATCTTGGAACGACGCGGCGCAGCAAACTCGGACAGCCCACCCACGGCGATCATGACGTCGAGCAGAGACATGTTTTTGGTGTAGGGAATGGCCCTTGGCTGCCCGGCCTGGCCAATAACGCGAATCTGGTCGTTAGCATTGCCAATAAAACCCGTCACGATAATCGTGACTTTTGGCGATTTGATGTATTCGGAGAGCTCACCCTCGATATCGCGAGCCAGCTCACTGGCCGTTTTACCCGCAGCCGGCATGTCTTCAACCAGAGGCGTAGAAATCTTTCCGTCAGGTCTGACGGGCACGACGCGGGACAAATCTTCGTGGCGCCAGACGTGTACGTCCAGATTATCCCCTGGGCCAATCGAGTAGTCGCCGCTGGAGCTACCCGGGCTCTCCACCGATTCACTCGCTACCGGGTCAACTTTCGGGGCGCTGCCCGCACACGCTGACAGGCCCAATAATGCAACCAGGAGGATAAAAATATTTTGCCGCTGCAACATTGTTCGAATTCTCCAAAAACAATTTATCAATCAATAACTAGCCCCCAAGTTTACCACAGCAATTAGCCTTGAGCAGAGCCGATGACGCGATATCCCGGGCGATTTCGACCGCCCGTTTCACAGGCCACCAAACAGCTCGGACTAATCAGAAACAGGGGAATAACGATTATCAGGCCCGGATAATAAACATAATCAATAGAACCAGGGGTACATATAAAAACACAATGTTTTATAGTAACTTATGCTGGTTTCGTATAAATTAGCCGGTCTAAATAAAGTCACCTTACAATGAGAAAGCGGTAACGCTCCGGAAATACCTGCATGAGCCAAGACAACGGACATCGGTCGATCCCTTATTTTTTAATCCTGCTTTCACTGGCAGGAATGTTAATGATTGTCTCCTGCGCCGAGCCGGACACGGCGCAGAGCCGTCTTGGGCTCGTAAAAGACAACATGAAACGAGCCGACTACGGGGCCGCATCACTTGAACTTGCTAATCTGATTCAAGCGCATCCCGAACATCGCGAAGCACGATTACTGCAGGGCAAAGTGTCTCTCGCAGCGGGTCGCGCTGCGGCTGCAGAAGCGCAGCTCAACTACGCTCGCGAACTGGGCACGACTGGTCGCGATATTTACCGGCCGCTGGCAGAGGCGATTCTGGCGCAGGGCCAACCAGAGCGTATAAAAGAAGCGCTTGGCGAAGTACCAGGAGAAGCGGAAGACAAAGTCGCCTGGTTAATTGCACAAGGAATGGCCGCTCTTCACCTGAAAGAGGCTGGCGCAGCCGAAGCGTTTTTTGCACAAGTCGTCCGTATTGACTCTGAAAATCTGGATGCCCAGCTTGGGCTCGCCGCGGTCAAGCGTGCGCGCGGCGATTTAGCCGCAGCCCACGTCAAGATTCACAATGTAACGCGCAGCCACCCGCTGTCGATCGCAGCGTGGCAAGCGCTAGGCTCGCTGCGTTACGAACAGGGCCGACTAGTCGACGCCGAGCGTGCGTTCGTAAACGCGATTGAAGGAACCGATGGTCTCGACCGGGCTTACGAGTACATGCTGGCCCGAGTTGGTTTAATTGAAACTCAATGGCACCTGGACAAGAACTCTCTGGCGATTCAGAACACCAAAGAATTAATGGACAGCTACCCGTGGCACCCGCTACCTAAATACGTACGTGGGCTATTAGCTTTTCTCGCGAACGACTACGAAACGGCTGGCGACTATTTGTATCGCGTGGTGGCCGTGTTACCAGACCACAAACCATCGTTGAAATTACTAGCCGCCATTAACTCTACTCAAGGCCGACTTGGCCGTGCGCAGCTATACCTTGACAAGTACTTTGCCCTGAACGAAAACGAACCCGAAATGCTCGCACTACTGGCCGAAACCTATCTGCAAATGGGTAACGCCGACGAAGCAGTCTTGACACTAAAGCCACTTATTACCAACGCAACCCAAAATGCCACTTATCTGGATCTGTACGGTACCGCGTGCCGGCACGCCCGATCGTGTGACGACGGACAAAACTACCTTGCCCGAGCCGTAGAGGCCGAGCCCGGTAATCTGCGTCGTCAAACCCGGTTAGCCGCCGCCTATTTGAATCAACGCGACATCGCATCAGCTGATGCGTTAATGAGCACTTGGAACCCACCGGGAACCATCACAGAAGAATCCAGGCAGCTTCTCAGACTCGAGCGTTTTCTACGTTCGGGGCAGGAAGACCGTGCGGTCGAGTACGCAAAGAAACTGAGACGCGAGAACCCGTCCAACCTGCATGCACTTCTTGCGCTCGCCGAGATCGCGCGCAATCAAGGGGAAACGGATGAGGAGTCGGCCTGGCTGGACCTCGCCCGGGAACGCAATCCGACAGCGGTCGAGCCACGACTCATAATGGCCAATCGACACATACTCAAGCGCAGATACCCGGAGGCTGTGAAAGTAGCTCAGGAAGCCGCGGCAGCGCATCCATACAATGCGTCCGTGCTCCGCGTCCTAGCGCACGCACTGATCAATATCAAACAGTACGATGAAGCACTTTCCACGGCTGCAGAAGCGCATCGACTTGCCCCCTCGCAGCGCTACAATTCAATCGCATTGCTTCACGCGTACATGATGCAAAGAGACACAACCAAAATCAGTGCGATGATTGCCGAAATCCTCCAGGAAGATCCCGGAGCGACAAACATATTCGGCCCATTGCTCGTTGAAATACAATTAGCAGGTAACCGCGAAATAGCCAAAGATGGTCTCGAATTAATTCGGTCGCTCGGGGGCGAAGCAGACGTAGTCGCTGAAATCGAAGGCGACTTGTTCATGTTGGACAGCAGAAAAGAGCTGGCTCGGCGCGCGTACGAAAAAGCCAACTCTATTCGTCGAACCGAGATGCGCACAATGAAAGCCAAGCTGGTTAAGTAACGCCAACCCTGACTACCCAGATTACTTCCTGCCCAAGCTCAACAGTGCGTACACCTACTGGACGCCCGTCTTATCTTGCGAGGCTATCCAGCAAACGCTGAGCGTCTTCGCGACTGTAAAACGGAAGCCCGTCATTTAAAATGCCCTGCAGCTGGATTCGTGCTCCGGTTCTATCACCCGATTCACTCAGAGCGGCCGCGTAGTGATACGTAATGTCCTTGGCATCACTCAAGCCTTGCTCGCGTGCGTTGGCGTCTGCCAGAGCCAAAACTTCCACACCCTTCTCCACCTGACCCGCCTTGAACAAAATCCAGCCATAGGTATCTGCGATCTGTGCGTTGTTCGTACTCATTTCGTAAGCCCGCTTGGACAAATCCAGTGCACGATCAAGAGAATCTCGTTCGCCGCTCTCGAAATGCAGCCAAGCCAGATTATTGAGCACCAGACTGTCGTCAGCTTTTTCAGCAACGATCGTTTCATATTCGGCAATGGCGTCGTTGCTCCGGCCGTCCTGCTGGAGACGCTGCGCAAGCACCATGCGCGCCGCCGAATCGTCTGGCGCATACTCCAACCAACGCCTCAAGATAACTTCAGCATCTGAACCGGTTAAATCGGCGAGCCTCGCGAGTTTCAAGGAAAGGTCACGCGACGGACGCAGCGCGTACACTCTTTCATATTGATCGTACGCCGCTTTATTGAGACCTCGTTCAGCTTTGAGGTCAGCGTCAATGATATCGACCCGCGGGTCGTCCGGGCGTATTTCTCGCAGTTCCGCGAGAATCTCTCTTGCCCCGGACGTATTGCCTTTTCGCTGTTCAAGAAGTGCGATACTTTGTGCGGCCTCAAGATTTCCGGGGTTAGCATCCCAAAGCGCCTGATAGCTCATTTTCGCTTGAGCGAGGCGCTGCAAACGCGCCTCCGTGCGCGCTTTATAAGCGAGCGTCTCTGGTTTACCGGCGCTCAAAGAATTCGCCTTTTTCAGTAGATCAAGAGCACGGTCAAACTGGCTGTTCTCAAACAGCACACGGCCATAAATGAACTGCGCAATGGCGACATTCTCGTAGTTATTCGCGAGCTTCTCAGCCACTTCAGTAGCCTCAGTCAATCTGTTCTTGGACAGAAGATAGCGAGTCCACACAACGTCGGGCATATACGCTGATGGCAATGCTTTGCGGGCCCGCTGCAGCGTTTCCGCAATCTTATCATCAGAGCTGTTACTGGAATGCAGACTAACAAGTGACAACCACGCGTTTTGGCTCTGAGGATTGCGCTCCAGAAACTCTTCGTAACGTGCCACCGCGTCGGACACACTCCCGCCGCTTATATCGGTCTGGGAGAGGGTCACCAAAAGCTCGACTGAATCCGGATTAATCTTGTAACTGTTTTCGAGTGTAGTCCGCGCCCTTTCAACCATGCCCTCCGCCAAATACCAGCGGCCAATCATATTGTGGGTCAGTGCGTTGTCCGGCCATGCGGCAATCATGCTGTCGGCCTGAGAGATGATCTCGGCATTATCGCCTGCCTGCATCGCTGCAATCAGTTTTATAATGGCCTTACGCTCGGGAGTCATAACGTCAGAATCAGTCGATTCCATTAGCGCCTGTGCGTCAGCCGCTCGCCCGCCCGCGACGTATGCAGAGATGAGGGCTATTCGTGTCGCGTCGTCATCGCCGTTGGCTTCAAGTGCTTTCTCCAACAGCTCCGTGTTTTCTACCGAATTGTCCAAACGCAGATTTACCCGAGCGAGCATACTCGACAGCTCTGGCTGCCCTGGTGTCACCGCAAGACCCGTTTTTAAGATATCGGCGGCTTCGGACGTGTTACCAAGCTGGAGAGTTGCCTCGGCCAGCATTCTTCGAGCTTCGAAGTTTGCAGGTTGCGCCGCGACGATATTGGACAAAAACATTTCGGCCTGCGGGTAGTTCTTTCGCTCCAACGACAAAGCTCCCTGCAGAAACTGGGCCGGTAGAAAAGACGGAAACTCTGAAAGCACAAGCTGGATTTTCTCAAATGCCAGCTCTTTGTCTCCGGACACATAGGCGACGCGAGCTAACAGATACGACGTTATTGGGTGTTTTGGAGCGAGCGTAAACAGGCGGTTACCAGCCTCTTTCGATGCTTCAACATCCCCCTTGCCCAATGCCGCCTCTAACTCTCCCGAAATCATAACAAACCGCTGTTCGTCGTTGAGTTCGGCAGCCTGCAAACCGGCTACAAAATAGTCGTAGGCTTCTTCAAAGTTGGCTGACGCCACGTTTATTTGGCCCAGTGTGATGTACGCCATTGCCGAATTGGCATCGACCGAGATGGCTTGCTTGGCAAGTTCCAAAGCGCGTTCTTCGTCACCGTTACTACGCGCTATAGACGCCAAACCAACAAGACCTTCGGCTTTCCAACTCGCGTTCGAACCTGAATCGACTAATCGTTGAAACTGCTGACGCGCTTCGTCGGTCCTGTCGAGACCGCGAAGTCCTTTTGCATAAACGGCCTGCATTTCACTGCGGTCATTCTCGTTATCGGATTTCCCGGGCGCATAGTTATCGACGAGCTCCTGATACTTACCTAGCTTCAGCCAACTACGCTGCTGTAGCGCGTAGATTTCATCAGTTGTCGCGCCGAGTCCCTTGGCCCTCTCTAATTCTTTCGCCGCCGCATCGGCGTCGCCAATATTCAAAGAAGTCTCAGCCAACAAAACGCGCGCCTGTTTACTGTTCGGATTATCCTGGAGCAGGTTTTTCAGTTCGATGAGTGCTTCGCGATATTCACCCGAATTGAACGCTGTGGTAGCGTCAGCCAGTCGCTGCTCTTCCGTCTTGCTTTCACCACATGCGCTGATTAAACCAAGCAGAACAACAAGTGCCGTGCTGGTCAAAATTCTTCGATTAAAAGTCATTGCTACCTGCCCCATTTGTTTAATTATTTTCGCCCATGCCGTGTCGCTGCATGAGGTCATAGAATGTTGGTCTTGTAATGCCAAGTAATTCCGCCGCTTTAGAAATATTTCCATCGGTGCGCGCAAGCGCTTGACGCAGCGCTTTTAACTCGGCCTCTTGTCTTACGGCCCTCAGGTTCAACGGCTGATCCGGCCCGGCTTCCTGAACTAACAGTCCGAGGTCGCCCGCATCAACGTATTTGCCGTCAGCCATAATGACCGCGCCGTTTATTTTGTTTTCCAGTTCACGCACGTTACCGGGCCAGTCGTATTTTTCGATGGCGGCATGCGCTTCCTTCGTGTAACCGCGAATCGGTCGACTGTGGCGCTCAGCAAATTTCTGCAAGAATACGCGGGCCAAAATCACCGGATCACCCTCACGCTCCCGAAGCGGTGGAATATTGCACGTTACTTCTGCAATACGATAAAAAAGATCTTCACGGAAAAGCCCTTCCGTAATGCAAGATTGTAAATTCTGATTAGTGGCGCACACCACTCTTACATCAACAGGAATTTCGGTCCGCCCACCAATACGCTCAACCACGCGCTCTTGCAAAAAGCGTAACAATTTGGCTTGCAGCTGCATGGGCATATCACCGATTTCGTCAAGAAATAACGTACCGCCGTTGGCGTATTCAATCTTGCCTTCAGTACGTTTGGTAGCGCCCGTAAATGCCCCCTTCTCGTAACCAAACAGCTCACTCTCGAGAAGATTCTCTGGAATGGCCGCACAGTTTATCGCTATGAAACGACCTTTTTTACGCGGGCTTAAGTCGTGTACTGCACGCGCGAGCAGCTCTTTACCCGTACCACTCTCCCCAAGAAGTAGAGTTGTCACATTTGTGGGTGCGACCTTTTCAATTAAGCGACACACTTTCAACATGCTGTCACTCGTCGCAATGATGCCGTCTAACGCGTAGTAATCGGCGGTAACTAACAAATTGCGGTGTTGCTGCTCCAATTCGTAAATGTGAAACGCGCGCTGAACCAGAAGCAGCAAGACATCTGTATCTATTGGCTTACTGTAAAAATCGTAGGCTCCGGCGGCAACGGCCCGAACCGCATTACTGGTGTCGCCGTTGCCAGTAACCACAATTACTTTAGTGTGAGGAGCGATACGTAGCGTTTCTTCCAGAGTAGCAAAGCCTTCGCTTACTCCTTCTGCATCGGGAGGCAGACCGAGATCTTGCAGTATCACTGGAGGTTCGTGGCGACGCAGCTCGGCAATCGCCGATTCGCGATCAGCTGCAAAAATGACCTCGTAGTCTTCAAAGCACCATTTAAGCTGGCTTTGAATACCGAGGTCGTCTTCAACAACCAGCAGTTTGCGGTTTGCAGTGCTCAATCGTTTTCTCCTAAGCTCATGATGAACTTATAGTTTGTTAAGTTGAACTAGCCAGTGGTATCAATAACCGAAACGTCGAACCACGCCCCATTTGGCTGTCTACCTGCATTTCTCCACCCGAAGAGTGCACAAATTCACGCGCCTGATAGACGCCAATGCCCATTCCTTTGACACCTTTTGTGGTGTCAAACGGTATAAACAGGCGGTCACGAATAAACTCAGACGTCATGCCGCTACCGGTGTCCCGGACCTCTATAATAGCGCGGTTGCTGTCTGCGCCCACGAACAAGGTCACAGAACCGTCAAATTCTGTAGCATCCTGGGCATTTCGCACCAGGTGGATCATGACCATTGTCATGCGTTCCCGGTCCGCTTTTACCCTGATTTCGCTCTTTTCGATGACTAATTCAGTCACAGGCTTGCGCTCAGCCGTTTGCTCAATAACGTGGCTGCACATTTTGGTCACGTCAAAAACACGTATATCCCCACCCTGATCTCCGCGCCGAAGCTGATCCAAGATGCGATTCATGCGATTTACTGAATTATCGACCGTGGCGATGGCGTCATCAATAAACTCAGGATTGTCCTTGTGCTTCGCCGCATTTCGAACCACCAGAGACTGCTGGGCAATCAAGTTCTTCAGATCATGCATCAGGAACGCAACCAGTCGATTATACGCTTCAAACTGCCTGGTCTGGGCAAGCTCCTGAGCTGATTCGTGCAATGCCAAATGACTGGCAACCTGCCGCCCGACCGATTTAAGCAAATCGCGGTCCTCCCAGGTCAATTCGCGCATGGCCATTGACCTTGCCACGACCATGAAACCGGTTAGCTCTTCGTTGTGCATCAAGGGAATGACCAACCATGCGTTTGCGTCGTTGGAAAACCAGGCTGGAAGCACCAGGCGGCCGTATTTTTCAGGCTCGCGTACGTACTCGTCTCTGTCAATGATCCATTCACGACTTCGAATGAACTGACAGAAAGGATCGTCAGCGCGCTCAAGACTGCCGGCATAATCGCTCATGTTCCAGGCTTCTTTGACGCTGTAACCGGTTGGTCCCAGCTGCCACAATGTGGCTCCCGGGCTTTGTACTATTTTTGATACGGCCCTCAAAGCGCGCAGCGGCAACGTTTCATCGTCGTCCTGCTCACTCAATGACTCAGTCAAATTAAGCCACTCGCGCCGATAGTCGTAACGGTAGTGGAAAAAGTTTTTGTCCAAAAACACTCTGAGTCGGGCGCGGGCCTGTCCAGAGAACAACACGACAAAAAGAAGCATGAGGGCGATGAACAGAAATACGATTAACGCAAAGGTTCCCCAGTCGCCACCCACAACCTGAATAAAATAGCCGCCGAGGGCAATCGCGATCAGATAAAGTCCAACGCCCAGCATGCCTGTGGAGTAGAAAACGACATTGCGCGACACCGCCACTTCGGAGCTGGGGGTTCGCATTCTGTTGACGGACACGGCGAGCAGAATCGCCACCACACCGTTGACAACCCCTCGGGCGTCCCACAAGTCCGAGGCGAGGCCGCGAAAGAGAACGCCAAGCGAAAACACGAACAAATCGTAAACAAACAGGCTGCCAACACCCAAGCAGAAAAATTTCACCTGCCAGCGCTGGTCAACGGAGCTATTGCGGTAGAACTGATAAACCAGCAGGTAACCGACAATGGACAAAATAAACATGCTGATCAAATAGCTGCTGGTCGTGCTGACCAGCGGACGATTCATAGTGGCCGAAACCAGCACAACGGCATTAAACACCAGCACGGCAAGCCAGGTTCCGTGCACGTAATAAGCGGTTGTTCTTGGCCACGTTCGACGGTCGTCACCAAACAAAAATCGCCAAACCAGCACGACCCATAGGGTCATTCTAAGGAGCTCGGCCACAACAACCAGAACGTATTCTTCCAGACGTTCTGGTCCCGCATACAGGGCCAGCACCCCGGCCCAGAGAGCATTAGCTACAATAGTAAATAAAAATTGACGTGCGCCAGGACGAGTGCCCCAGCTGTATAGAACAAATGCGGCCAGCGCCAAGTGCAAAATAGCACCCGTCAGATAACTGCCAAAGCTGATATTGCTCAAGCCACACTCCGCAAGTTGTTAGTCCGAAATAAGCTGATGATCAGCGGGCGCCGGACTTCCACAAAACCACCTCTGCGGTTTGCAGAAGGATTAATAGATCAAACAGCATGTTATGGTTTTTCACGTAATACAGATCGTACTGTAGTTTCTCAAGAGCATCTTCACTCGAGGCACCGTAGTCGTAACAAAGCTGAGCCCAGCCGGTGATGCCAGGCTTAACCGTGTGGCGCTCTTTGTAGTAGGGGATTTCTCGACTCAACTCTTCTACGAAGCTGGGCCGTTCGGGTCGAGGTCCGACAAAGCGCATGTCACCGCGCAGTACGTTAAAAATTTGCGGCAGCTCGTCAACGCGATACTTCCGTATAACCGAACCTACACGGGTTATACGGGTATCGTTTTTCTCCGCCCACTTTGCGACGCCATCTTTTTCAGCATCGGCAATCATGCTGCGAAACTTCAGCACGTTAAAAACGGAGTTGCGCAGACCTACGCGGGTTTGACGATAAATGATGGGAGCGCCAAAGCCGTCCTCAAACCAGACAGCAACAACCACCATGACCATGAATGGCCAGGTGAGCGCGAGTAAAAACAGCGCCGCGAGTATGTCGAAAACTCGACTGGTAAACACCCGGAAAGGCCTTCTTGAAAACCCTTCGGAAAATATCATCCAGCTCGGGTACAACAAATCCAGCTTGACCTTACCCGTCTCTCTCTCAAAGAAAGACATGGCGTCAATAACGCCAATGCCATTTAACTTGCAGTCGAGCAGTTCTTGTACCAAAAAACCTTTACGGCGGTCGTCAATTGCCACCACAATCTCGTCGATTGAGTGCTCTTGAGCCAGCTCGCAAATGGTGCCGGTTGGCGTCATGAGTTTGTCAGGCTCAACGGAATATTCTTCCGCATTCTCAGCTGGTAAAAACCCGATCACCTTGAAACCGCGTTGATCAGAACGACGTCTCAAACCAACAATGCTGGCCGCTTTTTCGCCCGCGCCGTAAACCAGAACACGTTGACGAAACACGCTGCCGTCCACCAGTTTGAAGAAAGCGACTCGGGTACCCAGAATGCCAACCAAAATGAGCAGCATGGTGATAGCCAGCGCACCACGACCAAGGTACAAACCGGGGACCCAGTAGTAGAGCAAAGCCAGAGCTGCACCGGCCGCAACACAACTCACTACTACACGTACGGTGATACCGCTTAAACGCGTACGCAGCCGGCCGTGATACAGGCCCATTGCAACCATGCTCGCCAAAACCACCAGCGTGATCAGCAAGGCTCGCGGCCATAAACTGCCAATCGACTCCACTACGCCAGCCAGACGTCCACCAAAACGCAAGTATGCTCCGCCGTATACGGCAAGCATCATGATGACCGCCTCTGTTATGGCGAGAAAGAAAACCTGGCGGTGGATGTAGTTGTTGAATACCCGTATCGACATTACTTAATTCAAATTCCCTGATTTTACGTTTAGCGACCGTTTGATCTGCTACATCAGCCTTCTTCGGCCATAGAACGGAATAATCGCGCCAACCGCCTTTGAGTGTATTTACTGCCGTGCCCCGCTTTCTCCAGCGGCGCGGACCAAAAACAAACAAAGGTATCGCGATATAAATCAATCAAGTAGGCACTGCTGCCCGCTTCTTTGCTCAGGCAGAAGAACAGAGGAATTCACCCAAGCCCGCAGAAAATACACAGGTCAGTTCGAATTCGCAACCGCCTACGTCTGGTTTATTTGATTTTTCATACGCTTACCGTGAAAAACAATGTTAAATCACCGGCGATCAGATTGATTCTTATCCTGGACGACTAAAAGGTCCTCTTCTACGGACTTAATTCACCCTCGGCTGCGTCATGCTCTTTTCACCGCTATCCAACTCAATTAAAAGTGGCCAGTGATCCGAGACCCCCCGTGGTTGAGGCGTGACCGAAAAGCGCAGCGGGTTGCCGTTTTCGTCTCGTTGCTGAGGATGCTGGTTAACCAAACGGGTAGCACTTCGGTTCAACGTCCACGAACCGGAACCGTCGGTCGATTTACGAACCATGATCATGTCGAGAAAAGACCAGTCGTCTCTGGGCGCGTAGTAGCTAGTGCCGCGACAACCTTCACAGCCGAGTTCGTGAGCAATCAGCCATTTCGATTTGGCAAAACGATCCAGCATCTTGTGCTCCTTATTTTCCGGGGCCGTCGTGTTGAAATCGCCGGCTGCGAACGCCAGACGATTGGCAGGTAACCCGTCCAAAAGTGCGCTTAACGAGTTGTACGCATCGATGCGAAGAGGATGTGGGTGAAACGGGGCCGGGAAGTGTACGGAGTAACCGGTCAGCACCTGTCCGTCGGGCAAGCGAAAGTCGGCCTGCAGAATTCCCCGGGTGTCAGCGCGCCGACGCTCACTAATGTCCTTAAAGGCGATTGGATGCAACTTGGGCTGACCCACTACCGGCAAACGCGTCAGAAAAGCGACGTCAATTCCTCTGATGTCGTTACCTTCAACTAACACCGGTTCAAAGTAGCCTGATCCTTGTAAGTACTGGCCGCGAAGCCGCTCGAGCACGCTGATGTTTTCCACTTCCTGAAAGGCGATAATGTCCGGACCACGGCCGCCGTTTTCCTGCTTTATGACTTCGGCAAGTGTCGACAACTTGAACTCAAGCGCTTGCTCACTCCAGTCCCAGTAGAGACATTGCTCGCGCCACTTTTTTACTTCAATGGCATTACAGCGCGCTCGATGCTCGTCGCTGTCTTTGGCTGCTTTAGGTAAAAAGGTGTAGTCGTCTTTGTTGGCGTCGTGCGTTGTATCGAACAGGTTTTCCACGTTAAACGTCATGACAGACACACTCGGTGAACTCTTGACCGCGACAGGCGGTACTTTTACGGCAGACTGGTTCGTGCACGCAACACTCAATATTAAGCAAACAGCAAGTGTCGCAACCGATTTCATATTCACAAGGCTTTTTCCTTTTTGCGATGGATTCGTTCGAACAGGTTTATTGAACTGGTTCAGGTGGAACAGGCTCAAGTCGATAAATGGGAGGATACTTGCCCTCACTCGTGTAGTACAAAGCCTGGTTATCCCATCCGATTGCTACGGCTTCAGACTGTTTCATGATGGGCACTTCAATTCGTTTTGGAGCTGCTGCAAAAGCCTCAGCCCACGTCTGCTTCGCCGAACGATCAAACCGGTACGAAGAGTTGTAAGTCTGCACTATCGCAAACGAACTATCAGTCGATATATCAAGCGCGTTGGGCTGTCCGAAGGCTAAACCCAGATTGGGATTTTGTAACAAGTCCTGAAGAGTCGGCGTAGGCAACGGGTACATGTAGGTCTCAAAACGAGCCTCGTGTTTGGTGTCGCCGTCTTTAAAGACGTCGAGCGGCACGCTAAAGACTTCGACGGGTCGCTTGCGCTTGGTGATCAGATAAACCCGCTCCTCCGCTACGTCTACTGCAACGGCCTCCGTGTCAGCCGGACCCGTCGGATAAGTGATGCGCGCCCGTTGCCCCTTTCGCAACAACCTAAGACCCGGTTTCTTCCTTGTTAAGTCGGCAGGCTCCGCGGCTAGATACAGAGTGTAATAAGGTTTAACCGATCTGTTGTCGCCCGTATCGGCAATCAGTAACCAGGATTGGTTTTGCCAACGAAACGCGTCCATATCCTCCCAGTCACTGGAGAGGGCTTTTTCCAGATAAAATCGCCCGCGATCCTCTCCCTCAAGAGTGAACGCGAAAAGGTAAGGCCCGTGACCTGAATCGTTGTGTGCCCAGGCGATATCGCGAGAACGGGTAGACAGCGCCAGTCCGCTGGCCTCGTTAAGGCGCCTGGAGCTTAAATTCCCGAGCAGCTCAGGGCGGTAGCTCGCTTGCTCAATGGCTTGCGCATTAGCTGTGGGTTCTGCGGCTGTCGATTGTGCGGTTGAGTCAGCTGCCGGCGCTACGGTAGCGGGCAACGCCTCGCCGGAGACCATTTGCTCTGTTGCGATCGCTGTGTCATCGGCGAGGCAAGAGTGAGCCGTGCACAAAAACGTGACCAGAACAGACAATACGGCGAGTCTCAACCCTGCAACGCTTGCTCCTCCGTTCAACAAATTATTCCTCACTCTTGTATATCCACACGGCCGGGCGGTGACCAGGTTGACAGTATACCCTGTCTTATCGACCGAGCACTGTATCGACGCATGCGGTGACGAACGCTCGCGCAGCTGCTACTCTCGCCCAACAAAAGTTAATAACAGGGGAGCGCGGGTGGACTATTTGCCGCAGCGGTTAACAGCCGTATTTGGAATTCTCGTCATGCTGGGCATTGCCTGGGCGCTGTCAACCGAACGCCGCCGCTTCCCGTGGCGTATTGTTATCTGGGGCATGGCCATTCAGTTTGGTCTCGGCCTCCTCTTTCTCGGCACCCCACTGGGTGACAGCTTCTTTAGCGGTTTGGAACGTGGCGTTTTGGGCCTGCTCAGCTTCATTAACTCGGGCGCCTCATTCGTTTTCGGTCCACTCATGGACGTTGGTTTCTCGTTCGCTCTCAACGTGCTCCCGGGCATCATTGTAATGGGCGCACTGTTTCAAATTTGCTACCACCTCGGCATAGCGCAGGTAATTGTTCGAGGTGTCGCAGGCATCATGTCCCGAACAATGGGTCTTTCCGCGGCCGAGAGTCTCGCGGCCGTAGCCAATATATTTGTTGGCCAGACCGAAGCACCGCTAATGGTCAAGCCGTACATTTCTCGCATGACGGAATCAGAGCTGTTTGCGTTGATGGCCACCGGCATGGCAACTGTGGCCGGCTCTGTCATGATTGCGTACACACAGTTCATCGGAGTCGAAAACGCCGGGCACCTCGTTACCGCCAGCCTGATGTCGGCCCCAGCCGCCCTGGTTATAGCCAAAATAATGGTTCCTGAAACCGAAACACCGATCACGTTTGGCACCGATCAAGCGGATATACCCTGCACTTCGGTTAACGTTATTGATGCTGCAGCCGACGGCGCAATTGCGGCCATGAAGCTAGCCGCAAACATTCTCGTCCTACTAATCGCGTTTGTCGCACTAATTGAAATCGTCAACTCGGTTATTGGTGGGGCTGGTGGCTTTTTCGGACTGGAAGGCCTGACGCTGCAAAAAATTCTTGGCTGGATTCTGGCACCGCTTGTTTGGTGTATGGGGGTCCCGTGGGACGAAGCGACAACGGTCGGTTCTCTCATTGGCATCAAAACAGTTGTTAACGAATTTGTCGCTTATGATCAGCTGGGAACGTTGATTAGCTCGGATGCAATTTCAGCACGATCAGCTACGATCAGCTCATACGCCCTGTGTGGTTTTGCAAACTTCAGCTCGGTTGCGATTCTGATCGGCGGCATTGGTGGCATGGCGCCTGATCGCAAGCAGGATGTCGCACGATTAGGCATACGCGCCATTATCGCTGGCACACTCGCAACGATGCTCACTGGCGCCATTGCGGGCATTTTGCTTTAAGAACACAGGCGTGAAACCGCAAAACGCTGGAAAAACCTGTTCATGGCGAGTTGGAACAACATGGCCATTGCGAGTTCGAAGCGCTTGGCGATCCGTGTCAGGCGCTGACTTCTTGACCCCGTGGCACCCGGACGGAGATTGCCGCACCCGCTACGCGGGTTCGCAATGACGGTTCGCAATGACACGAATTGAGCTCGAGGACACGCACAGCTCGCAACATCGTCTGCAGTAACCGGAATAGGCAGGCTGAAACCGTTAGCGCTGCCGTTTCACCACCAGACGAAGTTATTAGCGCTTCACTAAATAACGGCGAAGAGCGAGAAAACCAAAACCGGTCAAGACCAGTAATGCAGAACCAGGCTCAGACACTTGAGTAATCAGGTAGGCGATATTCGAGGAGCCAGAGGACAATCCAGGCAAGCCACCGCCGCTGCTAACCAGTAGCGTATTAATTTCGGCGACGATACTACCAAAGTCGACCTCGGTGTATTCCTGCTCATCGTCGACGGACCGCTCAACCACTTTCTCTTCCGAGGCGCTAACGTCCTTTGCATCGGTTTCAGCCGCGGCTTTTTGAAGCGACGGTTGACCTATTGTCGACGCCAGATCAGCGAGAACCAAGCCAGTAAGAGAAGCCTCCGCGTCGAATTCAACGACTGCGCCTCTGGCCTGCTCGGCACCATCGAGTTCTCCAACAGATGGGGCGGAAACGTTAAGAGGGGACTCCACAAATTCGGCAGATTCAGATGCTATTTCCTTATAACCCACATGGTATTCGTAACCCGCGTGGAAACTGATGCCGTGTGCAGAAGACGACGCGCTAAAAATTGTCGCGCAATCGACGTCACTGCCGGTCGACTCGTTGCAGCCGAGAATCGGTGCGGCGTGTGAGGTGGCTGCTAATAAAAAGAAACCGGCTACGCTTGCAAGTTTGGCAATTCGAAAAGTGGTCATTGGGATACCTGAGGCTCTATTAAAGTTGTCTTGAAGGCCCTTGGCGCTATCTCGACAGTTTTGTGTAAGCGTTATGGCATCCAGCCTTCGTCTGCTGACGCTTACCTCCCCAGGTATCCAGATGGAGCAAGTCTCGTGCCAAAAAACATAACTCTCTGATATTACAAAAATAAATCAGTCAATATATTTTTACATTTACATATTCTGTAAGAATTACCGACTTAATTAGAAGCACTTTTGGACCAGTGCGTTACCAAAGCTCGCTGATACGCGACGGTAAATCGAGCTGCGCAATAGCCTGCCCCAACTCTCCTGCTGACTGAGCCTCACCAAAAAACTGGCGCTGGCAAGTGTTTAAAACAGCTGAACTCATGAATCGGCTTTGCGCCCCGTAGACATGCTTTGAACCGTGACGAGCCTGCTGCGGAACATAGAATTTTAGCGGCACTACGAAGTGAAGATGATCTTTGGCCCGGGTTGCCGCAACGTAGAGCAGTCGGCGCTCTTCTTCAATCAGTTTGTCGTCACCGGTTGAAAACTCCGACGGGAAACTGCCGTCCACGACGTTCAATACAAAGACAGAATTCCACTCCTGTCCTTTAGCCGAGTGAACCGTAGACAACACGAGATAGTCTTCGTCTTTAAGCGGTGCGCCAGCCTGATTGCCACTTGCGGCTGGCGGGTCAAGAGTCAGGTCAGCCAAAAAGTGTTCGATATCGACAGATTGCGACGCCATCATTTGTAATTGCTGTACGTCCTGCCAACGAACGAGCGCGTCGTCAAAACGCTGTTCCAAATGGGGCTTGTACCAGCTAGTCACCTCGGTCAGAACGGTCTCCAGCAAGCTGTCCTCTGCGGCACAACGGCGTAGTAGCGAAGACAGTTTTAACCATTCGGGCATGATTGCTTTAGACAGTTCAAAGGCACTGAGCGAGGCGTGGCTGTAGTTATTTACGACAAAATATTCCCACGCCTTGCCGGCGAGTGCCGGGCCAATACCCGCTAACAATTGCATGGTGCGGAACGCCGCAAGCTGGTCTTTTGGATTAACGCTCCACCGCAACACACACAGCAAGTCTTTTATATGCGCCGCCTCCAGAAATTTCAGCCCACCGTATTTTACAAACGGTATATTTCTTCTGGACAGCTCGACCTCCAGTAAATCGCTGTGATGAGAATTGCGAAACAGTACGGCCTGCTGCCTCAGCATCAGGCCGTCTTCACGGTGCCGTAAAATCTGTTCAGCGACGTACTGGGCCTGACAGGCGTCGTCTTCAACGGTGACGTAAAGAGCGGCCTCTCCGTGCGCTCGTTCAGAACGCAGGCTACGCGGCCGGGCGTTGCTGTCTTCACTCATCAGTACGTTAGCAAAATCGAGAATGGGCTGGTGCGAACGGTAATTCAGCTCCAGATCAATCACTTCAACAGGACGTTCATATTGCTGAGCGAACTCTCGAATGTTGGTCACATCCGCTGCGCGAAAACTGTAAATTGACTGTGCGTCGTCTCCGACAACAGTGACACCGTCACCTTGAGGTTTGAGTTTTTTGAGAATCGCCGCCTGTAACACGTTGGTGTCCTGATACTCATCAACCAGTACGTGTGAGAAGCGATCGCCAATTTGGGTCGCGAGCCACTCCTCCTGCATCATGTAGTACCAGTAAAGCAACAGGTCGTCGTAATCGAGTGACAGGGTTTTCTGTTTGAGCTGTACGTAGAGTTTGAACAGCTTGCCTAAATCGTCTTGCCATCCGTCACACCACGGGTATTCAGCCAACACCACATCGTTTAATTTCTGCTGCCGGTTGGTACACACTGAATAAATTTCCAGACAGGCATCTTTGCGAGGAAAGCGTTTATCGGACTTCGACAGTTTGAGCTCTTGTCGACACACGTCCATCAAGTCGGCAGCGTCTCCGCGGTCGAGTATGGAAAACTCGGGCTGAAGGCCAATGTGCCGCGCATAAATCCGCAACAGCTTGTGCGCAATACTGTGGTATGTGCCGGCCCACGGAAAACGATGGTCGGTCGCACCTTGCTGCTGTTGCAGAACGCGCACCGCACGACGCGTCATCTCTCGGGCTGCCCGTCGACTGAAGGTCATAAGCAAAATACTGGCAGGCGACACGTCAGCCGCCAGCAAACAGGCCACTCGATGAGCAATTGTGGTGGTTTTACCGGTCCCGGCTCCGGCCATAACCAGCAATGGCCCGGCCGTTTGCACAGATGATGTGCCCAGACCAAAGCGGGCCGCCCTTTCCTGTTGTGTGTTCAGCCTCAACGCTTGAACTGTTGCAGTTTCAGTCATCTTAAAACTATAGCTAAATACTGTATACTTATCCAGTAAGGTCTAATTAGTGAATAGCCGAGTTGGGTGTCATAATCAATCGACAGCGCCCCTATGAGGCGCGTTCACCACACTCAGGTATTCATGCGAAAAACAGGTTTACTGATTGTCTGCGCGCTGATTTTTGGCGGTCTCTTTTATGCTCTAGTGCAGACCAACCCGACTCCGTCTGATTCACCTGCTTCCCGGTCGGCTACAACACATTCGCAGTCCGAAGCTGACCGCCTAAAGTCTCTGGACTCACCGCTTGCTCTTCAAATGGACTTGAGTCTGGATCAGGCTCCGTTACAAGATGCGCTATCCCCGACGAAGCCCAGTCAACTGGAATCCTTTCTAAGCTCCGGACTCGCTCGTCAACTTGGTCTACTTGCCGCCGCTCTGGTGCTTGGTTTAATCACAGCCAGACTATGGCGACCGCGACCCGTTATGCCGGTAGCAGCACCCGTGCCGCCAGAACTCGATTCCTCAGTTTCGGCCGACGAAGGACTGTCCAGTCTTTATCGTGAGAAGGCCGAACACGCAGAAATACAGCTGCATGAAACCCAGCAGCTTCTTGATAGCGACAACGCGACACACGCTGAAGAAGTTATGGCTCTAACCGACGCGCTTGAGAGTCGTGAATATGAATTGAGTGAAACCCGAGAGCGTCTCAGCCTCCTCGATCAAACAATTGACGATTTGCGCGAAGAATTAACCGAATCAGAACGGCGCTATGACGCGCTGAGCGCCACCCAACACGATCAGCTCGAACGCTTCGAGCAAGATAAACACGAAAGACAGCAGGCTTGGGAGGCCGAGTCCCGCGAGTACGACAGCCTCATCGATTCGTTACGCTCGCTGAACAAGCAGTGGTCCGAGAACATTGATGTAAACCAGTCTCAGCTGACCGGCCAGCTTCAGGAACTCAATGTGAGCCAGTCACACCTGTCAGAGTTCCAGCGAAAGTTCGAGGCCAGTCAGGCTTCCCTCGCTGAAGTCCAGCAAAAATTTGAAACGAGTCAGTCACAGCTGGCCGACTACCAACAAGAACTCAGCGCCAGTCACTCGAGCTTGTCCGAATACAAGCAAAAATATGAAACCAGTCAAAAGTCGCTGGCTGAATTCGAGCACAACGCGGAAAGCACCCAGTCGCGGTTCACAGACCAGCAGCACGAACTCGATGCCAGTCAATCGCAACTGGCAGAACGGCTTGAAGATCTAGAAAGCAGTCACCTAAAACTGACCGAATACGAGCAGCAGCTCGAGGCAGCCCGAAAGACCAAAGACGAATATCACAACAAGCTACTTGAGGCTCACGACAACATCGAGGGCAACAGGCGCTCAATTGCCGAACTAAAAGACGAAAAACAAAACCTTCTTCTCCAAATTAGCAGGCTGGACCAACAGACTGAATTGGCGGACAGTCGCCAGCGGGAACTACACGCTCTCGAACAGCGCATGGCTGAAAAAGACGCCGACTATGCTGAGCTGCAAGCTGAAAAAGGAGAGCTTGAGCACCACATCGCAGAACTGGTAGAACAAGCAGCGCTTGCTCAAAGCCAACAGCAGCAACTTTCCGAACTGGGTCAGCGCTACGCGGACATGGACATGAGCCGCAGCGAGCTGCTTACCCAGCTGCAGACAGTAGAAGAAGCGCTTAACAATTCCAAGGCCAGAGCGCTTGATGCGGACAGACTGGAGACAGAAGTCGAAAAGCTGACTGAAGCAGTCGAAAAAGTAACCACGGCGCGCGACGACTACGCCGCTGAACTGAACGAAATGCACAACTTATTCAATCAGGCTCAGGTACGCGCATCGGAAGTTGACGAACTTGACGACCGTTTCAATCAGCTCGTTTCGCAAATGGAATTAGCCACTACATCGAAATACGCAGCGGAACAACAAACGGCCTCGTTAAAAGATGCGTTGGAAGAACAATGCAAATTAACTCAGGAGTCTAATAATCGCCTGAAGGCGGCTGAAAAGCAGACTGCAGAGTCCATTCAGGAACTGGCGCAGTTACGTACCGAATTCAAAGACACCTGCCTTGAACTGGCGGCGTCAAACAAACAGCTGAAACACGAGCAGAACGAGTTAAGCGTCCTGCAGCAGCAGTTTGACGAACTAGAGCGAACTGAGCAACAGCTGCGTGAACAAAGCGACTTGCTCACCACTGAAAACCAGCAACTCGAAGCCGAGACCACGGCGCTGTCCGACAGCGTTGAAATGTTGCGTGAAGATCTGGCAGAAATGGTCCGCAAGATTTCCGAAAAGAACAAAGCGATTGACGATCTGAATCATCAGCTAGCGGAGAAAGAAAGAGACCTCGAAGCACGGCAGCTTGAAATCAGTGCATTGCATGAATCCGTCGAAGAAGAGCAGCAGAAGCGCGCTTTGCTCAATGAAAAGATCGATGCCGCCGGAGTAACTGAGGAACGGCTCGCAACATGGGACACCAGTCTTCAGACGTATCGCGATGACATCACCATCAAGAACAAGCTGATAGACCAACTGCGAGACACCGTAAGTAATTCAACGGAACAGGTTAGCCAGCTGCAACAAAAAGCTGATCACCTCGCACAGAAACTGGAGCTCTTCGGTAATTTAGAAAACGAACTTGCTGAAGCACATAATGAATTCTCTACCTTTGGCGAAGAGCTTCATAAACAGCAACAGGAAATGACTCAGCTTGTCGTACTCGGGCAACAGCGCGACGACGCCCTTGAGTTACAGCTCAACGCTGTTGAAGCACTAGATCAGGATCGCCAGCACTGGCTGCAAGAACTGACTCAAAAATCAGAGGAAATAGCCTTAATTGAGGCAGAACTTCTGGGCCAGCACGACGTCTTCCTGACGCTCGAGGAGGTAGTCGACGGCGCCCTTCTCACACGTGGCGTAAACACCGAAGACACCGCGCTGTTCGCGGCCGCAAACGTCGAGGCTTCGAACGAGACGGACGCTCAAAGCGAGTCGCTCATTGTGCGCAAGAGCCGAGCACTGATTAATCTGCTCAAGCTGAGTGACGTCAGCATTGACGAGCTCACTAATCTCTCCGCGGCGCTCGAGGAACGCATAGAGGAATATCAGCGTGAAATAAACGAGTTACAAAAACAAAAAGAATCAATGTCCACTGACTTTAAACAAGAGCGTCGCGACTTGCAGCATACTCAGGAGACGCTTTACGGTGAACGACAGGCGCTACTAACCGAACTTGAAGAGTTGCGCCAAGCTCGCGATGCGCTGGTGGAACGCACCGACAAATTAGAAGCCAACTTTGCCCGATTGGAAAACGACAGCAAAACACAGATTGAGGAAGCAAATACCCAAAGGCTGATTGAGCTCGATAGTCAGCGGGAAAACATGCAGCAACAAATTGACTCTATCGCAAACGAACGAGAACATTTGCAGCTTGCGCTGGACTCACGCCTCGCCGAACTTCAGGATTTGCAACAGCAAGTCCAAACTCGCACGACCGAGCAGCAGAACATACAACAGTTATTTGAAACAGGCACGTCTGAACGCGAGCAGCTTCAGCACGAATATGACGTTACCGTAGCCGAACGCGAACAGCTTAAACAAGCACTTGAGCACAGCGAAAGCGAACAGAACAACCTGCAACAGCTGTTTGACATGAGTGATTCAGAGCGAGAGCGCTTGCAACAGGAGCTTGACTCAACCACAGCAGAACGGGTGCAACTCAAACAGACTCTCGAACACACCAGGAAAGAGCAAGAAAAACTGCAAACGCTTTTCGACACAAGCACCTCTGAGCGAGAACGCTTGCAACAGGAATTCGACTCGGTTGTGAACGAACGGCAGCAGTTACAGCAATCTCTTGGCCAAAGCGAAGACAACCAAACAATATTGAAAGAACAGCTTAGCGCGAGCACTTCTGATCGAGAGAACCTTCAGAAACAATTGGAATCAAGCCTGGCGGAGCGCACGCAGCTAAAGCAGACGCTCGACAGCAGCGAGAGCGAACAGCATAAGCTTCAGGACAAGCTTGAGTCGCAAGCGGAAGAACAGCTGGAACTGCAACAACAACTGGAACGCAGCGCTTCTGAACGCAATCAATTGCAGCAACAAATAGACACCGCAATAGACGAACGAGAACAACTGAAGCTAGCTATCCTAAACAGCGAAAGTGAGCACAAGAACTTAAAAATTCAACTCAAAACTCAAAAATCCGAACAGCATAATTTGCAACAAAAAATCCAGAGTCAGGCAAACGAACAAGAAAACTTACACCAGCAGCTTGAAGCAAGCCTCTCTGAACGAGAAGACTTGCAGCGAGAGTTCGATTCAATTTCGGACGAATTCGCTAAACGGCAGGCTGAACTGAAGGACGTTCGCAAAGAGCTCGCCACCACTAACGAGATGAAAGACTCGCAGCTTCGAGAACTGCAACACCAGCTTGACGAGACAGAACAGGACCTTGAAGAACAACATCAAAACGTTTCAACGAGCTTGTCGCGACAACAGAAGACACTGGAAGATACAGCTAGAAAGGTAACTCAAGCAGAGGAAGTCTGGGCTGAAACCGACACAGCATTGCAAGCCGCAGAAACCGAGCGTCAGCAAAAAGAGTACGAACTCAATGAACTTCGGGATTTACTCAAGACAGTTGAACAGGTGGGCACCAAGGACCGCGCCGAGTTGGATAAAGCTAAACGGGAGCTGGTCGTCAATCGTAAGACGCTGAAGGCAGCCGAGCGTTCGCTAAAGAAACTAAACCAAGAATCGGATGCCCTGAACTCAGCTCACAAAGACGCGGTTAAAGAGCTTGAAACGCAACAGCGTCGCTTCAATGAGCTGGAGCACACCATTGGCGCTGAACTTCATGAACAACGACAGATTAACGCTACGCTTAAAACCAAGCTTGCCAAGCAGCGCGAACGACTCGCTGCGTCGGGCGGCGTACCAGTACTGACACAGAAAGTGGTCGAGGGAATAACACCACCCAGCACCCCGCCCGTTTTGGGCAAACCAGTTAGAGGTGGAAGTGACAAACGAAGCAGTGAACGCAAAGTTCCAGTTTTAAAAGGCCCTGTCAACCCACCCAAACGCTGACGTTGCACGTTGCACGTTGTTTATTGCGCGCGCCGTCTGCAAAAACGACCTAATTCAGCGAGCGAGCCAATCAGACCTGTAGACTACTCCGCAATCTGGCGGTGAGTAATACCAGTAAATTGTGATACACCGTTTTGGCTACCCGGTAGTCTGCCATGAGGGCCGCCTCAAAAGCGGGCCTTGGAATTTGTATTGCTTGTGACCGCTCAGCCGCCACTACCGAAGCAGAAGCCGGTTTTCGATCGATTAAGGAGTACTCTCCAAAACAGTGCCCTTTCGAAAACGTATCGAGTTCCAGAAGCTGATCAGGGCTAGTAGCCGGGTGCACCTGGGATTTGTCTGGTCGGAGAACCATAAAACGACCTGCAATAACGATGTAAAGTGCTGCCGAGTAGCGATCTTTGACAATCACCTCGTCCATAGGCTTGAAATTCATTATCTTCACGCTTTGAAGGAACGGGCGTAAATCAGCTGCTGACAGGTTGGCAAACACCTGACTGTCAATGAGCCAGTTGATCACCTGGTTTTCTGTAATGCCTTGTGCACCGTCGCGCACGGGCAAACTCATCGAGTCGACTACGGACATAGTGAATGTTCCTGTGAAGTATCAGTTATGTAATAAGTACCCAGCACTCAGAAGATACCCTTCTCCCCCTTTCTTGTATACCAGCACTCTCCCTAGGGGATAGCGAAGGTATCGAGCACGAGTTGGCGTTGACGATTGGAAAACTGATCAATCAAGTGTTCGCACGCCTCAAGATTGTCTTCGACAAGGTGCGTGATAATGAGATCAATGAATTCTGCCAGACCTTTCATTTCTTGTTGGCCAATGGCAAGTGCGCGGTAGTAGGCGCGACTAAAGCTTGGCTGTAAGTCACGCAGCGCAGCGGTTAAATAGGCGTTGTTCACAATGTGACTGGCGGCAATTTGGAATTCGAAAGACCCTGAAATAAGGCCGAGCGCGTCACCTTCATCGGCGGCTATCGAAAGCTCTTTTTGCAAATTAGCAAAACGCTCCAGATCGTAGGGCTTCCAACATTCACTTACTCTCCTGACAAGAAGAATAAGCAACGCAATCTGCAAGTCGTAAAGCGAGTTAACGTCGGAGACGCCAAAATCGCTGACACGTGCTCCCTTTCTAGGTAGCAGGTCCACCAAGTGGCGGCGCGACAACAGCCTCATCGACTCCCGAACCGGGCCCCGGCTCACACCTAATTCGCGCGTTATATGCGCTTCTGCAATTCGCTCACCGGGGGCTAGTTCGCCGCTAACAATCTGTTTTTGAACGTGATCGGCTATTTGTTCGGCCAGTCCAGGGGACGGCTCAAACGTCGATGTTTGCACCACTTCGTTCGTCATGATTAAATTGTCCTACAATCCTACTTATTGACAAATTACATTAAGACAGAGAGCCTAGATATGAGCCGCATCCATCCAACTCAGATTAACAAAGATTCCGTTAAAAAGAAGCTAAAACAACTAGGTTACGTGCTCTTCCTGGTGCCAGCCCTGCTCCCTGCAGCCGGTTATTGGATGTGGTCCTACTCGAATATGGTCTCCTGGATGCCGGCACCTCTTCTGTCGGCCAATCTTTACGCCTGGCTGCCGGTCCTGGTCATGTACCTGCTTATCCCTCTTGGGGACCTCCTTATCGGAAAAGATTCTAATAATCCGGATGAAGCCGACGTAACTCGCCTAAGCCAGCAGCGCTATTACAAGACCCTCGTACTCTTAACACTCCCTGTTGCCGCACTGAGTCTGGCAGCCGGCCTGTGGATGTTTACACACTGGGCCGAATTGGGACTGACTGGAAAGTTAGGTCTGATCTTGTCTTTTGGCACCGTACACTCGGGCATCATGATTAACGCCGCCCATGAGCTGATTCATAAACCCACTCGTCACGAACAGAGGGTCGGCGGCATTCTTTTATCAATGGTGCTATACCCCAGTTTCAAGATTGAACACGTACGCGGCCACCACGTTAACGTTGCGACTCCTGCCGACCACAGCACTTCTAAACTAGACCAATCCCTCTATCACTTTTTGGCCACTGCGTTATTGAATAACGTACGCACAGGCTGGCAACTCGAAACACAGCTACTGCGAAAAAGAAAACTGAAGGTGCTCAGCTGGCAAAACGAACTCGTTCGCTGGTACACACTGGTGGCCGCCCTGACACTCACAAGCACGCTGATGTTTGGATGGACGGGACTGCTGTTTTTCATAGCCCAGGGATTCGTCGCTATAAGCGTTCTCGAAACCGTAAACTATCTTGAGCACTACGGCTTGAAACGACGAAAACTTGCCACTGGTCGCTACGAAAGAACAACGCATCAACACTCGTGGAACAGCAACTACCTGCTGAGCAATATCATTAGCTTTCAGCTCCAACGGCACTCTGATCACCACGCAAATCCTCAGCGTCGCTATCAGGTACTGCGTCACTTCGATGACAGTCCACAACTGCCCGCCGGGTATTCCGCGATGATTGTCCTAGCGATGATTCCACCACTATGGATGCGGGTAATGAACCCCAGAGTGCGGCGTTATTATGCAAGCGACTCTGCCGGGAACACTATTGACGATTCGGTTGCTCTTACCTCACCGGTGCCCTAAGAACGTTATCGCACTATGGGCGGCGTTTTGGCCAGACCAGAGGTGTCAGGGTTACTGTTTGAATAAAGGCCGCGGCGCTGACACCACAGCATCGAAAAAATCTGCGCTACCGTCACTGATTTCCCGTCAGTCAACTTTGCGGTTGTTGAATGAAGCTACAGGCGAATCCTTCGTTGGTCCTCAGCCCAGAGCAGGATCCTTCTTGCCCGGCACAATCAACACGGGACACAGACGCTCTGTTAAAACCTCTTCGCTGACGCTGCCGACGAATTTACGGTACAGCATGCCTCGGCCATGAGAACCCATGACGATCAGGTCAGCGCCCCATCGCTTTGACTCACGGTTGACCGTGGCTCCGGGATGACCACGTATCAGAAGCGTTTCGCAATCAATGCCCGCCGCTTCAAGCGTCGCCGCATGACGGTCGAGCAGATCACGGTGATCATCCAACCCCTCGGCCACGGCGTCCGTAACAGGTTTACGTCGCATCTGTTGACCCAAAAAATCATTTTGACGGGGAGCGACGTTAAGCAATAAAACCTTTGCGGTTTCTGGTCTGGTTATTGCAATGGTCATGGCGATAACTTTGTCGCTGACATCCGATCTGTCTACCGCGATCAATAATTTCATGCTCTGCACTCCGTCTGATCCTGAATGGATCTTCATTCGAAACTCACAGTGCCAGTAGATAGATCACGGAGTAAGCAGAATTACGAGTCTGACGGCTACGCGCAGCTATTACCCAGCCAATGCAATAATCGCAACGGCCAAACTTGATCTTCGAAAATCCGAAACTGGGTACTGACAAGCACCCGGATAGGCTGCGCTGTCAAGAAAAGACGGTTGTTGTCGCGTCGTCAACAATGTATTAACAACGTGCGCACATAGAAATAAAGTGGTCATGAGAAGAAAAAGATGCCGAACACATCACTTGAACAGACACAATAAGATTCGCTTCCTAATGTCGATTCTTTCGTTGAAAACGCGCAATCAAACTAGACGTATCCCAGCGCCCTCCGCCCATTTCCTGAACCTCTTCATAGTACCCGTCTACAGCTTTGCTAACGGGTAGTTCAACGCCCGCTTTTCGCGCGGCATCAAGGGCGATCGATAAATCTTTACGCATCCAGTCGACCGCAAAACCAAACTCAAACTCACCGCGAAGCATGGTGTGCGCGCGGTTGTCCATTTGCCAGGACTGCGCCGCACCCTGACTTATCGCGGCAATTACTTTATCTGTATCCAGACCGCTCGCTGCAGCAAAGTGCATTCCTTCCGCGAGGCCCTGCACCAACCCTGCGATGCAGAGCTGGTTCACCATTTTGGCCATTTGACCGTGACCCGTTGGTCCGATTAGCTGACACGCTTTTGCGTAGACGTCCAACACCGGCCGTGCTTTGTCGAAGGTCTCAGGCTCGCCACCGATCATAATGGTGAGCTGGCCGTTTACCGCACCCGCTTCACCACCGGACACAGGAGCATCAAGAAAATGAACCTGTTGGCCTTGTGCAAACTGACCTAACTCCTCAGCAAGAGTCGCGGATGCGGTTGTGTGGTCTATGAGTACGGTTCCGGATTTCATACCGACCAGAGCACCGTCGTCGCCCAGCAGAACTGAACGCACGTCATCGTCGTTTCCAACACAACACATCACAAAGTCTGCTTGCTCCGCTGCTTCTCGCGGCGTTAGCGCGGTGCTTCCTGCGTATTCGTTACACCAACGCTCAGCGACCTCACCCGTACGATTGTAAACACGCACGCTGTGTCCGGCTTTACTTAAATGTCCGGCCATGGGATACCCCATGACGCCCAAACCAATAAACGCAATTGAGTGGCTAACAAAAAACTCCTGATATCAGGCGGAAAAAAGATGGCAACGCACGCCGTGTGACGGGTTGTCCGGGTCATTAAATTCAAGTTTTGGCACGTCGACAGAGCAACGGTCAAAGGCCTTCGGGCAGCGCGTATGAAAAGCGCATCCTGAGGGTTTTTTCAGCGGTGAAGGCACCTCACCCTGAAGCGCGTTTCCGCCGGTTGTGTGATTAGGATCTGCAATAGGAACGGCCTCTATCAAGGCCTCGGTGTACGGGTGTCGCGGCGACCAAAAAACCGCATCCGCCGCACCCACTTCGACGAGTTGCCCCAGATACATAACTCCGACGTTATCGCTAATGTGTTGCACAACCGCCAGGTCATGCGAGATAAACAAGAATGACAGACCGTGTTCTTCCTGAATACCACGCAACAAGTTTAGCACCTGTGACTGCACTGACACATCGAGCGCTGACACAGCTTCGTCGGCTACAACAAAATCAGGCTGCAGCGCCAGCGCTCGCGCAATACCCACACGTTGTCGCTGGCCACCTGAAAATTCGTGGGGATAACGATGTAAAACAGACTCTCGCAGCCCAACCATTTCAAGCAGCTGAACTACTCGCTCGAATCGCGACTGCGAATCGCCGATGGAGTGAGTCTCAAGAGGTTCAAGCAACGTTTGGGCAATGGTCCTGCGCGGGCTCAAACTCGAGTAGGGGTCTTGAAATATCGCCTGCATGCGACGACGCAACGCAAACAACCCTGCTTTGCCAAGACCGTACAACTCCGTTCCGTCCAGGTTCACACTCCCCGAATCGAGCGGCTCCAGCCCAAGAATGCAACGTCCAAGTGTCGACTTGCCGCATCCCGATTCACCGACTAATCCAAAGGTAGTGCCGGCTGGTACGTCAAAGCTCACGTCTTCAACGGCCGTTAGAAACGACGACTTGCGTAACAGTCCGCCACCCACGCGGAAGCGTTTAGTGAGGTTACGAACTTTAAGCAAACCCTTCATGTGTAATCCTTGCGAAAGGTCATTTTGACTGGCTCTGTGGGTTGAGACAAGCGACCTCATGCGCCTGGCTTAAGCGCTCAAGTTCCGGGTGCGTCGAAACGCAGCTATCCAGCTTCGACGAACATCGCTCGTTGAAATAACAACCGGTCGGCAACTGAGCAAGATCCGGAACCATGCCGTCAATGACAGGCAAACGCTCCAACCTGTGCTTGCGAATTTTTGGAATTGAATTCAGCAGGCCCGATGTATACGGATGAGCCGGTGCAGTAAACAACTGCCGCGCAGTCCCGGCCTCGACGACTTCCCCACAGTACATCACCATGACGTTCTCGCACATTTGCGCGACAACACCCAGATCATGAGTAACAAGTACCACGCCCATATCGAATTGTTGCTGCAGCTTAACGATTTGCTCAATCACCTGGGCCTGAGTCGTCACGTCGAGTGCTGTTGTCGGTTCATCCGCCACGAGTATTTTAGGACTGCATGCCAGCGCCATGGCGATCATAACCCGTTGTCGCATGCCCCCTGACAGCTGGTGAGGGTAGTCATCCAAACGCGTTCTAGGCGCCGGTATACCCACCATATCGAGAAGCTCCAGCGCGCGGTCCTTAGATTGAGCCGACGTCAGTCCAGCTTGTCGTTTGAGTACATCTACCAATTGGCTACGAACAGTAAAAACAGGATTCAAAGCGGTCATGGGTTCCTGAAAAATCATGGCAACGTCGCGACCGCGAATCTTGCGCATCTGTTTGTCGGAACACCCCACAATATTTTGGCCATTGACCAAAATCTCGCCGCTAATTATCTTTCCTGCTGGAGCCGGCACAAGTCCCAACAATGCCAGACAGGTGATCGTTTTGCCGCAGCCTGACTCACCGACAATGCCAAGAGTCTCGCCAGCCGCTAGTGTAAAACTAACGCCGTCAACGGCTCGAATTGCACCGCGTTCCGTAGAGAACTCCACCACCAGATCTCGAACTTCAAGCACATTTTCGTGAGCAGACATATCAGGCTGCCTTGGGATCCAGAGCGTCTTGCAACGCGTCCGAAAACAAATTGAAGGCCATAACGAGAACGAACATAAAAAGTGAGGCAAACAGAAAATTATTTGGCTGACCGGCCGCTACTTCCAGCGTGGACTCCGCGAGCATGCTGCCCCAGCTCACACCGTCTTTAATGCCCAATCCCAGAAAGCTTAGAATCACTTCGGCCTTGATGGCCGATACAAACACAATTGTGGCCTGCACGAGCAGCACATGGTACGTGTTGGGAATAATGTGTCGAAAAATAATTCGCAACTCCGACACACCAATGCTTCTGGCCGCTTCAACAAACTCAAGCTCCTTTAGCTTGATGACCTCACCCCTGACCAAGCGCCCTGTCGTTGTCCAGAACGTCGCTATCATGGCAACGTGCATGCCGTAGGCATTGCCCTGCATGGCAAACGCGACGGCCGCGACAAAAAGATAGAACGGTATGGAATCGAGCACGCCTTTTAGCCACAGAATGATCTCGTCTATCCAGCTGCCGCTGTAGAAACCAGCCAAAGCACCCATCACAGCTCCAATAAGCGTAGACAGCACGGCAACAATCAACCCCACTTCAAAAGCCGTTCGTGTGCTGTAAAGAGTGCGCGCGAATATGTCCTGCCCGTTGACGTTGCTGCCAAACCAGAAGTCACTGGAGACAGGATCGTATCGGCCTCCTCGCAGATCGCTCCAGTCGGTCGCCCACCACTCAAACACTACGCCTAACGCAAGCACTGCAAAGATCACGACAACTGTGAGGCCAAGCACGCCTAGCCTGTCGCGCATAAAACGATAGCGTGCTTTCGCCCACAGCGTTTGACGCTCTTTCACAGCAACCGTCACGACAGCTCAACTCGCGGATCAACCACGCGATAGAGGATATCGGTCAGCAGCAAGGTGATCACAAAGAGCACGGCCGTCATACCGACCACGGCCTTCAAAACAGGTTGATCGCCGAGAGTAATCGCGTCGTAAGTAATTTTGCCGACGCCGGGAATGCCAAAATACGATTCGATAATGAGACTGCCACTCACCACGACAAGCGGTATCGAAAACATCACGCGCGTCACAATCGGGATAAGGCTGTTCTTGAGCACGTTACGATATAGTAATTTCGCAGGCCCGGTACCGTAAGCACGGGCCGTTCGCACGTGGTCACGGCCCAACTCTTCGACAAGAATGGCGCGATAAAAACGAGTGTTGTAACCGAGCGCCACGAAAACTACGGCGAGCGTTGGCACCGTTACGTAGTACAGGTAGCTGGCAAATGAATACACCTCCCAACCGCGGGAGGGAAACCAATTGAGCCCCTGACTTGAACAAAACACCAGCTGAAAGAAAATCACCACAATCAGGAAACTGATGCTCATGCCAACGACAGACGCACCCATGATTAGTTTATCCAGCCATCGCCCTCGGTAGTAAGCAGCTACCAGCGCCAAACCTAACCCTAGTAAGTTGCCCAGCACAAAGCCCGGAGCCATTAGAGCCAGCGTAACAGGAATGGCTTTACCCAGTTTACTAGACACCACTTCACCAGAGGAAAGCGACTCGCCGAAGTCGAGCGTTACAAGCTCTTTGAGATAGTCAACGTAGCGCACCAGAAAAGGCTTGTCGTAGCCAAGCTGGGCTCGCACTGATGCAATTTGCTCGGCCGTTGGATTCTTGCCCAGGAAGTAACCGGAAATATCAGGACCGAAGTAAACCATGAGCAGGAAGCTGATAAAGCTGACGCCCAGAATAAGCGGTATGCCGCCGACTAATTTCCGCACTGAAAATTTTAGAAGATCCATTGGTGCCGGATTCTTTTCGCTACTTACCAGCTGCTAAGGGAACGTCGACATACGGAAAGTAAAACCCGCCGACAAAACCACGGTCCGGATACGCGACGATATTCTTGTCCCACAGCAGTATCTGGGTACGAGCAAGACCTGTCATGGCGACGCAGTCATTAATCACCATCTCGTTCATACGGCGGTAAAGAGATGTACGCTCGCTTCCAGGCTGCAGTGTTGAAGCCTCAAGAAACAGACGATCGTACTCTGGATTACGATAGTTTGAGTCGTTTGACCCTGGAGATTCATTTGGACCGTAAAAAAGCTGCAGAGTGTTTTCGGCATCGGGGTAGTCCAAACTCCAGCCTTTGTAAATAACCGGCAACTCCGAGTTGCGCCAGGCTTTGGCAATATCGCCAAACGTCGAGTAGCGTTTGACCACGACTTTTTCTTTTGGATAGCCAATGTTGCTCATGAAGCCGCGAAACTGCTCGTAGTACTGAACCTGCAAAACCGATGAGGGGATGCCGTAAACCAGTTCCGGCAGATTGTCGGCATTCCATCCGGCCGATTTCAACAGCGCTTTAGCGCCTTCTACGTCGAGCTCAGTGCTTTGTGTAGACAGGTCAGGATCGAATTCGGGAACTGTTGGCGGAATGATGCCCGGAAACACCTGACCCAAATTGGAGTAGTAACGACTGTTTCGTTCGCTCCAATCGAATCCTTTAATGATGGCGCATCGCAGTGCGAAGTTCTTTTCGTTCTGAACCGGATCATCGGTGACACCGAAATCGGGATCGTCAAGATTAAAATTAAAATAGACAAAACCCGACTCGAGTCCGGCCACCATATTAAAACTGCCGGCGTATTTTGGTTTGAGACGAGCTGGCTCGCGAGCCGCCAGAAACTGCTCGTAAACCGGTGACGGAATACGAGCCGTATGCAGCTCGCCACCTTTCGTGAGCGACGTGACACGCGCGGTGTCCTCAGCAATAAAATTGACTTCAATTCGGTCACTGATCGGCGTCAGCATACCCTCCAGAGATTCGAAACCAAGATTTCCGTGCAGCTCTTCGTTATAGCCTTCCTCGGACAGATTAACGGGCTCCTGCCGGTAGCCCGGATTGCGTACCAGCACGGCTCTGGTGGTGTCAAAAGTCGCCAAGGTGTACGGCCCTGAACCCACTGGCCGGCGAGAAAATTCCCGACCGTATTTCTCTACCGCCTCTCTTGGAACCACGCTTGAATAAGCCTGTGCCAAAGTGTGAATTAGCTGCGGATAAGGTTTGGTCAAACGTATCACCAACGTATGACTGTCCGGTGCCTGCAATCCGGAAACAGGCACCGAATAGTCGGAGCCCTCAGCCTGCCACTGGTCAAGACCCTCGATCCGGTTACTCCAGAACCAGGCACCGCTCGAGAGCGTCTCGGGGTCAAAGTGTCTCTGCAACGAATAAATGACATCATTGGCGGTTACTTCGCGACCAATGCCACCCTCAAACGCCGCATCATCTATGAACGTCACGCCTTTCTTTAACTGGATGGTATACGTCAAGCCGTCTTCGGATACATCTGGCATGCCGACAGCAAGCCTTGGCTTCAACTGATAGGGCCTGGCAAGGTATTTGTAGCTGTACAGCGTATCGTACAAATTCACTACAAGGTGGTTCTGATAAAGCGTCGAAGAATGCGCGGGATCGACATCATTGGGCGTGTGATCCAATGCCACTTTGTACACTTTCAAGCCAGCCCGATTTGGATCCTCACCGCTACATGACACTGCCAGGGCGCTCAAGGCGCACAGGGCCCCGACTGAGATAATAGATCGTACACGCATTTCAACACTCCGCGCGCATAGTCGATTAGCACCGGTTACAGGCGCTCACCGAAACACGGCTACAGCTGGATGATTTTATTAAACTTTTAGATCTTCTAGAGTAACCCAAGCCTAACGTGGCAACAACTCTTAAGGTTACAATCAAAGCCTCGCCAAAAGTTGAAATTGTCAAGCTTAATCAGCAGCTTATTTGAGCGGCAAGAGACTTCACAGCAACCAACAAGAACAAGTTAACGGGCCACCGCAAAATTTGCTATCTTCGCTTTTCGTCTTCTCTTAGCCGGACTTTATGAAAGTACTTTTGGTAACCGACACATTCCCTACGCCGGACAGACCGTCCGCGGGAATTTTCGTGCGCCACCAGTTTCGTTTTTTTCGCAGTCACGCGACCGACGACGAATCGTTTTCACTGTTTAAAGTTCGCACCCACACCCGAGGGAAAAGACACTCGCTACCGCGCCGCTTGTGGTCATTGCTCAAGTTCATTCCTCACTACTTTCGGCACTACGACATAGTACATGTGCATTCCGTTTCAACGTTAATGCACGCGGCCAGGCTCTACCGTTTTATCCACCCAAGATCACGACTGATTCTATCTATTCACGGCAGCAGCATTCGCCAGTTCGATCAGCACCGGCCGCTCACTCGCAAACGTTTTGCCAAATCGGCCCAGCGTTTCGATCAAATCGTTATTGCGGGTGAAACGTTGCGTCCGGTCATAGAGAAAGAACTGGGCGTGACCAAAGCCAACGTGATATGCGCCGGCGCTGACGATTTGCGTTTTCATAGCACTGAGAAAATCACCAAAGAGTTTGATTTTATTTTCGTAGGGTCTTTCAGTAAACACAAAGGCGCCGATATTCTACTGGCTGCGCTCAATATGCTCGAGAGTCAGGAACTCAAGGTGTGTTTTGTTGGAAACGGTGAACTCGAAGACGAACTCAAACGTGCTGGTCATCATATCGACATACAGGTGTTTGTCGATGTCACTCAAACCCGACTGCGTCAGCTCTACGGTGCCTCAAAGTTTATTGTTTTTCCCGCGAGAGGTGAGAGTTTTGGACTGGTTGTCACTGAAGCCATGTACTGCGGCGTTCCGGCTATTGTTTACGCCGAAAGCGGCGCCAGCGTGCAAGTGATGCACCAGGCAAACGGCCTTGTCTACAAACCCAATACGCCTGACCAACTCAGCCGCACACTGAGTGCCGCAGTAAGAATGGATTCTGACCGCTATCGGGAAATGTCAGATCACGCTACCCAGTCGAACCTCGAATACAGCTTGAGCCGTGTAGGCACTCAGCTAATGCAGCTTTACCGACAAACAAGCGCCGAGCAAGACCTGACCAAGCGCAGTTAGCGAAAACTCTCCAACCCGACGAATGTACCTTCGTTACGTTCACAGAGGGCGCGCATAAGCGTTGCAAACCGTATACCGGTTCGCTGTATACCCGGCGCCTGGGCGAAGAGCACAGGAAAACCGACTCCGTGAATTCTGACGCGACGACGACCTGATGAATCCTTGCGGTTAATAATGTCCACTTTGTCAATAACGGACTGCATTGAGCCACCGGTAAATTCGTCACCAAAAACATACAGACTGATTTTCTTGTCTGGAGAGTAGAACGTCTGAATCGCTTTGGTAATACCTTCGACTGGACTACTGTTACTAAACGCATTCCAGCTACGCATACGTTGCACAATCGCTTTACGTCGTGCTGGCGTATCCGGAATCCACTCTCCCGCGTAGCGGCTGAACATATAGTTACCCATATCGTTCATCACCTGTATACCCTTCACTTTAGGGTAAACCTCAAGAGTCTCTTCCATTTTGCGCACGGCCATGGTCCAGGCGTAGTTGTACATACTGCCGGACGTGTCGATGATAAAAATAATGTACTCACTGTCCACCGGAATACCGGCAACGAGGTCTGAGTTGTTCGCTTTGGCAATTTGGGTAACCTGCAATCGCTGCATTTCTTCCGTAAGTTCTTGCTGTGCACTCGACAGTTTTCCGGCAATAATATTGGCTACTGAAGAATCGGCTTTGGAGGCCGCAAACGCACCTTCAATACTCGAAATATCCCCCTGCAGCCTGGCCAGTTGACGTTGATCTTTTGATACCTGATTGCGTTTTTCCGACAGCGTTCGCGACACCGTTTTGACTTCACCCCGAATTTCAAATAGTTCGGCCTGAAGCGCTCGAACCTTGCCTTCATAATCGATAGTCGATTCTTCCAGCACTATTGGTTCGGTCACCTTGACGATAACCAGCAACAAAATAATGGCTCCGAAACCACAGGCGATCGTATCCAGAAAACTGAGGCTAATGCCTTCTATATCGCGTCTGTTTTTCATATTACGGCCAGTCTCGCGCAGGGCTGATAAAAGACCCGGCCGTTACTTGCGCCAACCGCCAAAAACTGGGGGCCGCATCCGGGTCACCTTCCATTGGAAACAGTATGACGTTTACCGGAATACCAGGAATCAATCGGTTCACGGCACGCTCAAAGTGTCTTTTGCGAACTTGCCCCGACGCCGTTTTACGCAGCGGCGGGTTTTCTCCCATGGTCGGTAAGCCGTCGGTCAATAAGTAAATGTTATCTGGGGCCGGTTTCATGGCACTGACAATATCGAATGCCCGGTGCAGACTCGTACCGTTAGCAGGCACGACCTGATTGAGCCCGACCATCGCGGTTTCGACCGCAGCCGGATCACCAGTAGACAGCCATGTTCCTTCCGAGCCCTCCGTTGTTGGTTGAGCACGCTGATTAAAGGTATAAATTTGAAACTCTACGTCCTTTGGCAACTTGGAAATCAGCCAGTCGACGCTACCGAGCGCTCGCAGCCATTTCGCTGATTTGCGCTTGGCCGCATCAGACATATTACGGCGCCGAATAATGTTGACGATGGTTTCATCCAGCATGCTCGCGGAGGCATCAACCAGCACAAGCACGCGCTCACCACCGAGCTTGAGCCCGGTAAGATATAAACGATCGCCGTCACCGGTAATGCTACGCAAGTCATCGCCGGTATCTTCCTGACTCGCCTGGCTTCCCTCAAGACGCCGGTTCTCGTCGTCAAGGCTTTGCACGTCAGCTTTTAATTTGGCAATGGCTTCTTTTTGGGCAACGGTGGTTTCATCAAGCGCAGCCAGCTCTTGTTCTTTGTCGTCGAGAATTTGAATAACTTCCTGTACCTGTCCTTTCAATTCCTCTTGACGTTCATCGACTTCCTGCACCGTATTACGGATCTCGAACAAATTCCGCTTGGCCAGCTCCAGACGCTTTTCCATTAAATTGACTTCGGAAATCATATCGACGTTAGTTGTGTCATTCGTTTCCTGAGTCGCGTGATTAATAATCATGAACAGCAGTACGACGGCACCAAATCCGCAGGACATGATGTCAAGAAAAGACAGACTGAAAACAGTCGTTTTGCGTTTAGGTTTAGCCACCCGTGTCAGCCTCGCGAACCAAACGAACTTCTATTCCGGGATTGCCCAACGACACGCAGTCACCCACTTTAAGCGGTTGGGACGACGCGGCCGGTTTACCGTTCACTTTAGTGCCGAAGGTGCTCATGTCTTCTAGTACTACCTGCCCCGAACGCCGGGTTAGCGAGCAGTGCTGCCTCGAGACCCCCTTAACCACACCCGTTACCTGATAAGAGTTTTTGCTCGTCGGCGACGTGCCCATTACGAAGGGCTCATCACTCAACCTATAAATTGAATGGTCGATCAAGACGTGTGTTGCCAGATCGCGAGAAGGTGCCTCTGTTGAAACCGCCGCGGTTTGCGGCACAACGCTTGGCGTTTCCTGCCAGGGCTTTGACTTGGCCAACGCGAACTGACCCGGAGCACTCTCGTAGTGCTCAACGTTCTGCAAAAGAGCCCGTGTCACAACGTGCTCATCCAACGTGACCACACGAACTCCGGCGTGGTCAGCGACAAGCGACTCAAGCCCTGGAAGCTGAGCCAGTCGATGAGAGAGCAACACCGTGGTTACCCCGCCAGACCCTGTTAGTCCGTGAATCGCATTTACAATCGGCTGATACAAACCGGCCACGGCTGCAGACAAATCGGATATTTCAATGTTAGCCGTATGCTGGCCGTCCTCACTGCTGATGGCTACGGTTTCTTCGCCTAACAGCCAGGCCGCAGAAGCGGCCGGAATCTGGTTATACAAATGTTGCTCTGCCTGAGCTGAATGCAACGGATCAAAACGTGTTTGCTTGACAAATAAGTCGCCGAGTTTGGTCGCCCATCGTGACGCGAAGTCCAACAGCCCAACGTTGTCGATGCGCGTAACGTCAGCCCGATGCAAACCTTTGTTTACCACGAGCTCAGTAATCAGAACACAGTGGTTTGTCGCATCGACATGTAACATCCGTTGACCGGGAACCGGATGACTCACTGCCGCTACAGACGCATCGGCTAAACCGGTAACCGGTATTTCCGCGCGCTGACATATTCCTAACAGCAACCCCAGCTGGTTAGAGGAAAAACTGGACGGCACCGAGATAACAACGCGGTCAACCGTGTTTTTATACGGCGCATAAATCTGCGCGAGTTGCGCATAGGCCAGGTCGGCGTGAGTGTGCGCCGTCTCGGTCGTGCGAGTCATCGGATCCAGCGACAACCGATGCCAATACGCATACTCAATTTCATGCGGAAACAGACGTGCAGACTGCAGCGCAGCCGTTCCCGTTTCAATTGTGCTGTTATTAAATCGGGCGCATCCAGGGGCGGCGTCACCGACGAGGTTGGCCGAGGCAGCCAGTATTCCAGCATCATTCAGTTCGATAGCCAGGATCGACATATTTAGCGTACCTGTAGCTGACTAACCAGCCTCTCGTCACAATACGATTCGGTATCGAGCACCAACCTTTCAGAAGAAAGCTGTAGCTGGTGTAACAAAAACATCAGAACAATACTCAGTAACAGTGCGATAAACGTAGAATTAAACGCCACACCAAGACTCGCGGTCACACCAGTGATATCACCTTCCACAGCCTTGTGGGCCTGACCGAGAGCTTCACCAATACCGCGAACGGTGCCGATAAATCCGATGGAAGGAATCGCCCAGGCAATGTATCGAACAAGCGACAGCTCTGAATCAAGACGCTCTGACTCCCCTTCGCATAAGTCGCGAACAACCGTCGACACATCCTGAATACTTCTGGTGGTATGAAAACGATGTAGAGCACTACGCAACACTCTGGGCAAGAGTAAATTGCGCTGAGGTAAGGGCAACTCCTGAACCGTGCGTGAATAGGCCCGCGTGTCCTCGGGCAAGATACTCACCCCGTCAGCAAGAGGGATCAGATTTTTTTCCAACAATTTCGATTCACGCGACGCCAGCACGGCCTTGTACGCCATAATTGCCATGGCCCAAAACATGAGAATGAAGCACATCTCTTGCTCGAGGTCTTTGATCAAAATGTAAGGAGAACGATCCGGTACGTAATTTTCGTCGGCGGCGAGCTGTTCGAGCTGCTGCGTGCGAATAACTTCCGCCTTCGGGCGAATTACCAGTGTGTACATGCCATGAACCACCACAATGGCTGTGATAAGTGCGAACACCTGAAAGGCAAATTCAACTGGAAACTTTCTGTTCATACAAAATCCTCAAGGATGTCTGTTCGTGTAGTCACTGACGGATTTTTCCGCGCAGCTAGGCGTTAATAAGTATTACTTAAATATCTACGGGAAAAGAAACGCTGGAATCGACGTTAATCTTCTCGGTCGGACGAAAATTATCGTCCTCTTCTTCCTCTTCAGCCTCAGCTTGTGCAGGCGAGGCCGTTGTCGGCGGTGTAGGCGCCGGGTCTTGTGCCTGCGCCAATGGCACCGCGCAGAACGTACTCAATAGCAATAAAATAAGAAATCGTTTCATCATGATTTACTCCAGGTAACGCGCAATGCGAAAACCGATATCGTTTCTCGGTTGTTTTGAGGAATCCCGATAGGTAAAGCGCAGCTCGCCAATGCGCGAATGCTGCCAGCTGGAACCGCGCACGACACGGGCGTCCACGTTGGTCGTCCGGCTACCCGTCAGATAAACGTCGTTTGTCCACTCCGACACGTTTCCAGCCATATCGTATAAGCCCGCGACATCGGCTGCAAAACTGCCAATAGGCGCTGTCGCTGCGTAACTGTCGTCGTAGTCGTCAAACACCCGGTTAACCAGTCCGATCGCTGCGCGGCCGGCAAAGTTTCCGTAGTCTTCAGGTGGTGGAAGCGCATCGCCCCACGGCAGCAAGGTCGGCTGTTTCGACGCCGAGAATCTGGCGGCCCACGCCCACTCAGGTTCTGTTGGCAAGCGGTATCCGGTAGTGGCCGGGATCACTGATTTCATGTTGCCGTCTACTTCGGTGTAGGCAAGCGGTAGCCCCTCTTGCTCACTCAACCAGTTGCAGTAGCGCGCTGCATCGTCCCAACTAACATTCACCACGGGAGCATCGGCGTCATCGAGAGGCACTTTGAAGGCTGTACCACTGCTGTGAGTAGAACTGAACGCTTTGAAGCGTGCGTTGCTGACTTCGTGAGTTCCGATGTAATACAAGCGCGTCAAGCTGACATCTCTGAGAGTTTCATTAGCTCGTCGACCTCGCACCCGGCGCGACGCGCCCATCTTGAACGGCTTCGGTCTTTGCAGCAGTAGCGTCTGACCGTCTTTCGTAACAATACTTCGCTTGCGTGCAAGCTCGGCTTCGCGCGCCTGCTCCACGGTAAGCAACGAAACGGTCAAGGTCTGACGTTCTTGTGGGCTCGGTAACACCGTCAACGTCTGAGGCGCGTAACCCGATGCACGAATGGTGAGACTCTGATCGTTAACCGGCAGAAGCAAGAGCTCACCCGAGACGCCTAGCTGACGACCGTCTTGCCAAACTTCAGCCCGCGGCGGCGAGCTGGTCACGATGACCTCACCGAGGAGTTGCTGCAGAGTCCAGTTCACTTCGAGATCCTGGTCGCTGGTGGCTTGAATGACACGGCTTGCCTTTCGAAAACCTACTTTGCTGGCGGCCACGGTGTACGACTTTCCGGGTGGCAGTTTAAACGTTTGCGGTGACATACCCCGGAACTGGCCGTTAACGGTTATGGCTGCAGAAGGTGTCGTCGTGACGGTCACCGTACCATCGGCTTTAACCAAGTTAACCAGCGGCAGTTCGAGCGCCTCGTTCGCAGACAGGTTAAGCGTTTTAAACCACACTTTGTAACCGCGGGCCCGAAGTGTTAACTGATGCTCGCCCGCTACAATTTCAAACGTTCCAGGAGTCTGCCCAATTACTGTTTCACCCACCACCACGTCGGCGCCTTCCGGACTTGACTGTACGGTTACATCAGCCCAGTTAGGCTTGAGAACCAATTCGACCTGCTGCGTCTTGCCCAGACCCTCAACGACCACCTCACCGGTATAATCCTGATAGCGCGGTGCACTGACAACAAAGGAATAACGCCCAGCCTTCAGTTCAAACGGGGACCCGGCAAGTCGCTCCGAGGGTGCGTTATCAATGGCTACTGTGGCGTCTTCAATTGGACTTAACAGTCTAAAATTAGCGTAGCCTGGCAGTTTTTCGAGTTCAAACACAAATCGCTGACTGGGCTCACTGGACACGTCTACCGTTGTGTTAAGTGGTACATAGCCTTCTTTGGTCGCGGCAACCTGCAATTCGCCGCTGCGCATCAAATAGTGATCTTGATAACTAATGCGGGGCCAGCCGCCCTGCAGTTCGACGCTATCCGGTGTCGGCGTAATTTGAACCCAGACGGCTTTAGACGTAAAAACAAACCAAAGTGCGACAGCCGATAACAGGAGCAGGAGAAACAGCAGCACGCGCAGTGGCGTGATGCGTCGAGTCTTGGGCGGTGGGGCACCACCGGGCGTGTAGGCAATAACCTCAATGGCGTCCGAATCCGGCTCGGTGCCGGACTCAACGGCTGCAGGTTCCGCCATCTAGATACGCTCCCGGCAGACGACTTCAATGGGTGAAACTTGTTGTCCGGGCGTAATTTCAAATTTAACCCGCACGTCGCGATAACCCTGACGGGTGCCGAGCGCCGTGTATTCACCTGGGCGAAGATTTAGCGTTTCATTGGTAAGCGTACCAAGGCGACCAACACGATAAACCAGGATATCGGTCTGTCCATCGGAACGTAACTCCACGGGAAGCGGAATTCGGGCGGCCTGCATGAATTCGCGCAGCTGGGTAGCGCGTTCGGAAATACGTGGATCGCTCATGTACGGATCTACGCGTTCGAGCACGTTCTGAGCGCTGCTGAATACACTGTCGTTCGCAAGTCTTGAAGGCTGGGCCAATAGTTCGGTCAGCAGCTCGTCCACCTCGGCGTGCTCACGAACGCGTCGCATTGCGGACGCCGTATCAGACGAAGGCTGCTGATCAAGAATGGCTTGGTACTGCTGTTCTGCACCTCGCAGGTCACCCTGTCGTTCAAGCTCCTGGGCGCGGGACTGCAAACGGTTCACATCTTTCAACCGAATAGCGGTATCAAGCTGGGCCAAAGCGGCCGTCACTTCACTGGCACCGGGTTTGAGGCGACCGGCCTTTTCAAAGGCTTCTTGCGCAGCGGCAAAACGACCTCGCTCCATGGCGGCGAACCCGTCAGACATGTGGCGCGAGTACGCTGCACTCGCGAGGCGTTTCTGCATTCTGGACACACCTGCCAGCGCTGGCTGCCACTGACTATCGAGGTCAGCCGCACGCTTAAATGCGTCTCGCGCACTGCGCACTTCGCCAGACTGCTCCAGCGCTTCGCCTTCAGCCACGAGCGTCAGCACCTGGTCGAGGTTACCTGCGCGCTCCAGCCCCCGCTGCGCCGTTGAAGAAGTGGGCTCAATGTCCAGCGCGAGCTGGTAAAACTGCGTGGCTTCGGCGCTGTTCGCAGACGCCAGTTTGGCAGCCGCCGAAGACAGCGTTTCTTCCAAAATAGTCTTCGAACGTTCGGCCAGATCGTCGGCCAGAGCTTTACCTTTTGTATACAGCTCAAGCGCGCCTTCAAAGTCGTTCTTACGAAACGCCTGGTCGCCTTCAATGGCCAGTGCCTTTAGTTGCTCAAACTCATCGGCAGCCCATACGTTAGTGCGTTCATCTTCCAAAAAGAATTGTTGCTCAAGCAGACCTTCAAGCACGGCTTCAGCTTCCTTGCGAAGTTTTGCTTCCTGGGCGAGTTTCCATGGTTCTACGCTGGGTGTATCGGTTGCATCGTCAGTTGGATCACTCTCCTCCCCACCCGATTCTGATTGCGCGCCAACTTCAGTGTTTATGCCGGCCACCGTAACCTCGCGGTCGCTGGCAAGTTTGGGGATAAAATAAAACAGTAGTGCGGCACCGATCAAACCATAGACTGCCAGTAAACCCAGCGCTCTACCGCGCGAGCGATCTTTGCCGGAATCGGCCTTCGGTGGTTCCGGCAGTTCGGCTGATACCACTTCGATATTGTCAAAGTCGTCGTCGATAGTGCCACCGCTAACACGCGTGTCCAATTCAAATTCGTCGGGTGGCAAAGTAACATTGCTTTGCTCAGCAAGCGATGCACGCAGCGCAACCGCAACGTCGTCCATGCTGGGTGGCCGTCGAACAGGATCGTGCTCAAGCAGTTGATCGATCAGTGCGGCAAGCTGCCCGCTTCCGCGGCGTGGCGGAGCAGTCTCGCCGGGCCAATTCCCTTCGGTAAGTCGATAAAGTGCTACACCGAAAGCGTAGAGGTCGTCAGCGGCACTCGGCTCGTCGCCGGCCCGCTGCTGTGGACTCATGCTTCGCGGAGATCCACCGCTACGTAACCCTGCGGAGCCCTTGACAGAGGCCACGCCAAAATCGATTAACCGAGCATGACCACGAGAGTCCAGCATGCCGTTGCTGAGTTTAAAATCTCGATGTACGAGGCCCTGCTTGTGAACGTGGCCCATCGCTTCGGCCAGCTCAATCACGGCGGGTAGAAATTGCGCAGGTGGGCGCCCGATAAGATCGCCAAGCCGACCTCCGGTGAGGTATTCCATCGACAAAAGAGTGTGTTGCTCTGTGTCGTGTAAATCGAACACCCGAATTACCGCTGGATGCACACACTGCGCGCTCATTGCGTACTCGTTGCGTAGCAGCTCACGATCGACCTGAGTCTTGCTAAGCGCGACTTTGAGCGCCACACGGGCTCGAAGCGTGCCGTCGTCGGCGAGCCACACCTGGCTGTGCTCACTCGTATGCAGAAGTTTGACGAGCGTGTATCTGTTTTCGAGCTTGTGACCTTTTACCAACGGTTCCATAAATAGTCGTCTTTTTTTAAGTGAAGTTAACCGTACAGTCTTGCGCCCCACCGAGGCCCGTTATTCGTTAATGGGTTTTGACTCAGGCATTTTCATGTCGGCGTCGCTCACTTCAAGCCCCGTCTCGGACTCATAGATTTCTCGCAGCAATTCACGCCATTTAGAATACTGCTGGTCGGCGGTGCCGCTCAGTTCAACCGTTCGCCCTTGAACCTCAACCAGCATGGGCTTAACTTCCGCCGAGAAGGAGTCTCCAAGCTCAGCCAGCGCCGCCGCGTTTAACTTCGACTGTTTGCGCAGATCGAAACCACCCTTAATTAAATTAATGCCGCCATAAAGAGCCGCGTTAGCGCCGAAAAAACCTCCGCGCGTTGTCGCTTTATCACGCTGCACCGCGCCGGCCACGGTGAGCAAAACACCTGCAAGCGTCGTAACTGTCGACGTGCGCTTGAGTTCGCGCAAAACAACCGTCTCTTCATAACTGAAGCGACGCCAGTCTTCGTAAGGAGAACTCATTTCGTCGTAAAAACTCTCGTAGTGCTCGTCGAGCAAATCGATAAAGGCGTACTCGCGCTCACGAATTTTTTCGATACGATCCAGCATTGGATCGTCGTTTGACGGTAGCCGTTTAATGACGACCGCCTGATTTTCTTCAACCGCGTAGTAGTCCTCGTACGCATAGGGCGAGATAGCGGCGGCAAATTTTAACTTGGCAATGGTTCTAATGCGCGACAACTCGTCGAGCGAAAGCTGTCGTCGGGCCGTGAGCAGATCATTGGCAATATTATTGTACAAGTCCAGAAACGGCTCGGTGTCTCCGGTAACGTCTTCGTCGTAAGACAACCCGCCGGCCCGGTCGGTGTAGGTTTTGTCGATCCAGCTTCGACCTGTGGTGTCATTCACAACAATATGCACCTTCAGAATCTCACCGTCTGACTTCAGCATTTTGCCGTTTACAACCAGGTCGACCGCTTCGGTCGGGCGAGGAATCAATCGCACTGCACCCCAGTTCTCGGTTTCTTCCAGAACCTTGCGCAGCTGGTATGGCACGTAGGCCGCCTCGGCCTGACGCACGTTACGGTTAATGAATTGCTTGGCCGCGTCTTTCGGGTCTTCAGGCACGTTCGGATCGAACAGTGTTATTCCGATGTCGACTAGCTGATCTTCTGGAATAACTTCAACGGCTTTGATAGCTGGCTTGGCCGATACATCAACGACGGTTGTCGAAACGCAACCCGTCGCAAGCAAAGCCACCCCAAGAAGGGGAAAGTGAATCATTAATTTGTTCGTTCGTGTCATTAAGTGCTCCCTGGCACAGTTACAAGCTTGCGCAAAAGTGGCTCGCGCAAGTCTGGATCAGTCTTGTTTCGTGCGAGTGTATCTCGTCATGGTGGTGTTAGTTTCCAATCGCGGATCGGTAAGAACGATACTCTTCCCACAAGCGCGCTTTGAGCTCCGGATCGGTTTCAGCCATGGCCGCTTCACGCAGCTGCCTTGCGACAACGTCATCGCCTTGCGGATCAGGCAGATCATCGGGAACCTGAGCCGAACCGCCGCTATTGTTTGAGCCGGTCGATTGACCGCTGCCTGAATCGCCGTCACCGGTCCCTGAAGGCGGGATATTGGAACCACCTTGACGAACGGTTCCTCCGGATCCCGGGTTGCCATTGCCCGAGCTGGAGCCAACGCCCGCAGTCTGGCCGTTACCTTGTCGTCCCGAGCGTCGACTGTTGGAAATTTCGTCATCAAAATCGCCCAGCGTACGTTCGAGTTCACCTTCAAGGTCCGCCACAGTGCGACGCTGCCCGCCCCGCTGGCCTGAACCCGAATTGGCGTCGCGACGGCTGCCGGTTTGGCCCCGACGCGCCATGGCTTCGCGCGCGCTGTCAAATTCAGGTGAACTGAAGTCAGGAAGTCCACCCAAATCAATCACGGTAGCCAGAAGCTCAACCGATTTCTCCAAAAATTCCACCATGGTTTCCATATCTTCAAAAACCATTTCGGATGCCGGGGTTGAATTGGCTACCGACTCTGGAATGTACCCAAGATCGACGGCGGCTTTAATAAGTTCGGCGCGCGCCTTCATCAAGTCCTCGGCCGCTTTGGTCAGAGCCTCGCGGGCCGTCTGGTCTTCAGGGGCCCCACCTTGTGCCGACGCGGGTCGGCCTTTGTTCAGGTCAGCACTTACGCGTTCGAGATTTTCCGCGCTCTCGGCGAGGTCGTCTGCACTGCGCTGCTCGCGCTCGCGCTGTTTTGCGCTCTCTTTGCGCTCACTGCGGCTTTGCTTGGTGTTGGCATCGGCTTGTTTCGCCTCAGCTGCTTCCGCTTCCATCGCTTTTTGAGCTTCGAGAACCGACTGCGCCGCTTGTGCGACAGCGGCGGCTGCGGCGGCCGCGGATATGGCGCCACCGGCTGGCTCGGCAAACGGATCGTAGTTAGGGTCGCTTTCCGGATTACTTCGCTGCGATTCTTCATCTGAAGTGTCGTTAGACTCGGCGGTGTCACCTTCGCCCTCGTTGGCTTTTGACTCAGCGGCAATCTTCTCGCGAGCTTTGGCCAAAGCTTCCGATGCGCGCGTGACCGCGTCCGCAGCGCGCGCTACCGAAGCACCGATTTCGGCGAGTTCTTCGCTGCTGTTTGTTTGATCTGCATCCGAATCCGACGAGCTTGCCTGCTGGCCTTTGGACTCTTCGCCGTTTTTCTCGCCTGACTTCTGGCTGCTTTGGCTATTCGACTGCTGTCCGCTCGACGTAGAAGGTGTGCTGGGAGTAGACGGCGTGGAGCTGGGTCGACTGCTTGGCGTTGACGGACTGGAGCTCGGTGGAGTCGAGCTTGGAGGCGAAGAACTGGGCGAGCTGGGAGGCGGAGTACTGCTGGATGGTCTTGACGTAGATGATTTACATCCCGCAGTCGAAACCACAAAAGCCGCTATCACAGCGGCGGTTGCGCTGCGGGTTATCATTCGATTCATGGGAAACTCCTGCGAAATGTCCTGTAACTGTAGACGACACAAATCGGTTTTGGTTTCCCCAATCTGCCAGATTTTCGTCATTACTTTGTGAAGTATAGGTCGGGACCACCGAATTCCCTAGCTTCGGACCATATGTGCGCGAATTCAGACATGAAATAGTCGCAATATTATGCGAAGCTCTTCGTAAGAAAGTTAAACTTACCGGATGACAAATAGACGAAACGGACTTCATGGTTTAGCCTCTTAGACATCATTTTACCAAATCGACCGTATATGCGCAGTCACTCTGCCCTGCGGAAGGGAGTTACGCTCAAGATGCAAACGAACCGGGTTCAAGCGCTCGTCATCATTCTAGCGACAGCGCTCATCGGCGGCTGCGTTAACAAGACGCCCGTCAAAATGGACATAAACAGCGCCGTCCCTACACCGGTCATTGAGCGGTCGCCCGTTACCGCCGGGGTTGTCTACAACAAAGAACTTACCGACTTCAGCACGAAAGAGACGCAGCAAAATGGCGCGACATGGCAAATCGCCATTGGTAAAACAAACCGCACAATCCTGAACGATATATTCAAGAGTCTGTTCGAGACGGTCCAGGAGTTTCCTGATGCCGCATCCGCCGCGTCGGCTGCGCCTCCAGTGGAATTCACGTTAGTGCCCCGCATCGACGACTATTCAATGCTCAGTGCCTCTGACGCAGGCGGCAAGTTTTGGGCGGTCTCTATGCGACACTTCATCGACATTTATGGCGCTGAAGGACAGCGCAGCGGGACGATGGAAATCAACAGCTACGGTCGTAAACGCAAGGGGCCTCCCATGTCGAACGGAGTGTCCGAAATTGACGCCGCCACCGACGACGCGTTCCGTGACCTGGCGGTTACGCTCATTGTCGAACTACCTAAACAGCTTAAACTCGCCGGACTCATAGACGGTGACAACAACTCAGCCAGCAGTGACGAAGACTCCGCGGAGAGCACACCATGATGTTTCGAAACACCCAAGCCGCCAAAATCGCCACGGTCGTTGCAACCTGTTTCATACTACAGTCATGTGTCACGTCACGCGTGGACATGGCGTTTGACAACCAAATCGACAACTCCGGCGAAGCAGGTGTCGTTCTGCTTACACGCAGAGACAACGTTAAAACCGAGACGGAAGTGCCTTTCGTTGACTGTGTGAAAAAACGTCTGACGTCAGGCACAAACAGTATTGTTCTGAAAGAAGAACAGATTTTTCTCGACAGCCTGTTCCCCTGGTTTGAACCACGCGTCGCGCCTCTTACTGTAGAAGCGCTGCCCGACCTGTTGGGCAAGCCCGGCGTCTCCGAAAAAGTATCTGATGCCGGCGTTCGTTACGTGATGTGGCTCGGTGGATCAGTCGAGACCAAAGACGGCGGCGGCTCTATCACCTGCGACGCAAGTGTCGGTTGCTTCGGCTTTACGTGGTGGGAAAACGGTGCGACCTACGAAGCATCCATTTGGGATCTGGAAAACCTTGAGAGTACGGGCGTCATAAGCGCAGACGTTACAGGTCGCTCCTACATTCCAGCCATCGTAGTTCCAATCCCGCTGATTGCCCGCACTAAAACCGCGGCGTGTTCTGAAATGGCGGAACAAATTAAAGGTCAGTTTACAGGCTAGACCGACTGACGGTTACGACGGACTTGCAGCGTAAGCACATAACCCGCGAAAACTAACGCTGCACCAAGACAGACAAGACGACTACCTAATCAGGCGGCTCTCTATTCAGCCTATCTTCCTCGGGAACAATCAACTCAACGTCGACAGCCTCTTCATTGGCTTCGCCTTCCGTTACGGCTGCGTCGGCAGCGGCATCGGGCTCTTTTTGAGCCGGGTTGGCGAACTGGGAAAAGTCGTAGCGAAACACTTTGCGCACTCCGGGCGTGTCTACAGGAACGCCGTCAACGATACGAGGGCGGTAGCGAGATTCTTTGACCAGCGCCCCAACCTCATTTGCGTAACGTACGGATTGAAGATCGTCGCGTATCACCGTAAGCCTGGTCACCCGACCGCTTGCTGTGACCGTGAATTCAAACTCAAGGACAGAAAGTTTTTTCGGGAAAGATCGAAGCTGTGAACGACGCAGAAAAACAGGTCGCTCTTCATATTCAATTTCGACGGGCTTTGAAAATCTATCGCCCTCTTCGCTGCCTGCTTCTCTAAGTACGGTACCCGCCTGAGTGTACGCCTTGCGTGCTCTTCCGGGCTGTCCGCCAATGACATACCAGTCCCCAAGATCAGCCCAGGCCAGCGCGACGTCGGCTGCATCGGTGAACTCCTGGCGTGAGTACAGATCAATCACGTTACGTAAGGCTTCAACGCCAGCTCCCGACATAATTCGCTGTGAGCCACGGGGCGTATTTATGTAACTTTTCGCAAAATCGCGCAGAGGCCCAACTAAACGTAAATCGTCAGAACCGTAGGCGCGTGTCATGATATCCAGCGCGCGACGATAACTGTTGCGTGCTAAAGCGGGCGTCCCGACAAGCTCCTGAAATCGGCCGTAGCGACGTAAAGCCGGCAAGAGCCTGGGCGTCTCTCCGTAGGCTTCCGTGTGCGCACGCATGAGGAAGTTTTGCTCGCGAGTGGCCTTGGCGATTTCTCCACGATCGAGATAGGTCTTCGCCAGATAGTTAACAATATCGGACTGAACCACATTGAAAATACCGAAGTTTCGGTGCGTTATATCTTTGGCCTGAGTGAACGCTCCCTCTGCGACGTCAAGCTTACCCATTGCTAACAGGGCCTTACCTAACCCCTCAAGCGGTCGAACGAACAGTGGGTCAAAAACCCCTGCCGACTGTTCAAGCTGTTCCAACGTTTTTGCGAAGGCGTCGGCTGATGCCGGATGCTGCCCAAGACCATAGTAGGCTTCACCCAGACACATGTAAGACTGCGCCAGAGCGCCCGGCTCGGACACAAGCGGTGCCCCCTGAATTTCCAGCGCACACCTTTTTCTGGCCGTTACAAAATCACCACGCTTTAGCCAATCTGACACCTCTGCGTCCAGCAGCGTCGGAAGCTTTCGGGTATCTGTGCCTGGAGTTTTTAACTCACCGACTTGAGCCGTCGCGCCGAGCGACGCAGCCACAACAGCAATACCCGCCAAAAATTGCAGCATATGTTTTCGAGCGCTCTTAATATTAGTCAATAATTTTTACCTTCTGGCCCGGCTCAGGCTCGCCTGTTGGGTACATATCATTTAGCAAGCGCAGCTGTGCTTCGGCGTAAATGGTCAATGGCGATGCCGAAGCAAGCCGTTTCATGGTCGTGCCGCCGTTAGCCTCTACCACAGCAATGTGAGGTGCTTCAGCTGAACGAAGCCCGCGCGCGTCAAGCAGCCGAAAACTCTTCATAGAGCTGACTATACGAAAATTATCTCTCTTTTGTATCACGTCTTCGGAATTCGCTCCGGCGACGACGTACGCGTATTTTTCATCCGTGAACACCGCATAGCGAACAGGTCGTTTTCCGAACGGTGAATTGGCAACAGGAGCAAGCGCGGTATAGCCCTGTACGTTGTTGACGTTTAGCGTTTTCTTGTCACGTAAATTTCTCACTCCAATACGATCGGTCAAAATGGTTAATGGGCTAACCGCTTCTTTGAGCGGTTGCCGAGTAAGAATAATGATTGATTTACGATCTGGTGAAACACTCTCGATACGGCCACGATTGTTACCAATTGACCATCCTTTCGGGAAGCGCATGCCAATACCGTATTTCGGATGACGAAACTCGCCCTCTGAGATGACGCCGCCAGCTCCAACCTTACCGTAGGTCATGCCGTCCACGCGCTGTAAGAAACGCTCGCGATTCGCTTCTTTGGTAGCCTGACCACCATCGATTTTATTCGCCGCTTCGATGACTTCCCGGAGCCGCTTGTCGTTGTCAGGGTGGGTTGAAAACAGTCCGTGATAAACGCGCGGTTCGCGGCCTTCTTCTTCAGCGCGAGCGTATTCGAACAGCTCCTGATTCTTGAGAATCCGTACGACGTCAACCATTGGCTCGGAACCGTATCCGGTGCGCACAAGATACTCTGCGCCCTCGCGGTCAGCTTCGAGCTCCAGGTCGCGGCTGTAACCTTTAATAAGCGCGCCACCCACATAATCACTCAAAAACCCGCTGGCACCACCGGTAACAACACTCGCTATGCCGCCCAGACCATCGAGCACTTTGCTGCGCGCTCCCTGGCGTACGGCGTGACGCGCCGTAATGTGGCCAATTTCGTGACTCAACACCGCGGCCAGTTCGGCTTCGGAATTCAAATACGCCAAGAGGCCGCGTGACATGTAGACAAAACCGCCAGGTGTCGCAAAAGCATTTACTTCGTCGCTGTCCAGTACGGTAAACGTATAGTCGAGGTCTGGACGATCGCTGTTTGCGGCGAGTTTTTGCCCGATATCGTTTACGTACGCCTGCAAAGCCGCGTCAGGATAAGCACGGTACTGTGCCATGACCTGTGGGTGCATGGAGCGGCCCAGTTCAATTTCTTTCTCCTCGGACATCAACACGAAGTCGGGTCCGCCTGTCGCCGGATTTGACGCACAGGCGCCCGAAAAAACCAGTAGCACTGCGATGAGGCTAAACCGCATGGCGGCCAAGGAGCCCGATTGCAGGTTCGGTAAAAACCTCGCCCCGGGCGGAAAGACTGTACGTTCTGTTCGGTTACTGGCCACAACTAGCACCTCTTATGTTAACGTTTTCCCTGATAACCTGATCATACAACGGCTGCGTGACAATGCGGTAAATTATGCGCAACCGGGCAAGAACGAGTTAGTTTTCAATGGTCTGCCCCGGCTTGCCCTAGTCCGGTGGGCCCTGTACCCGACGACACAGACTAGCCCTCTATTTCCAAAGCGACGTCTGTCTCAGTGATCGCGGCTCCGTCGAAGCACTTTCGTCTGAAACTGCTATAATTCAAGGATGTGGTTTTACGGTCGATCATCCGACCGAGGCATTCGCGCCCTGCAGGGGATCGGCAACATCCAAATTTTCGAGGACTTTTCGTGAGTACATTTGATCAGCAACTAGAAAAAATTCGCTCCACCAACGGCTTCATCGCCGCTCTGGATCAAAGCGGTGGCAGTACGCCCAAAGCGCTCAAACTGTACGGCGTAAATGAGGACGCCTACAGCAACGACCATGAAATGTTCGATATGGTTCATGCCATGCGTTCGCGCATAATGACCAGCCCAAGCTTTACCGGCGAGCGCATTCTCGGCGCTATCCTGTTCGAAAACACCATGGACCGGTCGGTCGAAGACCGTTCAACGGCAGACTACCTGTGGAGCGTTAAGAAGGTCGTTCCTTTTTTGAAAGTGGACAAAGGCCTGGAAGACATCGTCAACGGCGCGCAGGTGATGAAACCGATGCCTGATCTTGGTGAGTTACTCACCAAAGCCAAGAGCAAAGGCATATTTGGCACGAAAATGCGCTCTGTCATAAAAGAGGCTAATGAAGCTGGTATCAACGCGGTAGTCGATCAGCAGTTCGAAATTGGCCGTCAAATTTGCGGTGCAGGCCTTGTACCGATCATTGAACCTGAAGTCGACATTAACTGTCCTGACAAAGCGGCTGCCGAGGCACTGCTTGAAAAAGCAATCATCAGTCAGCTCGACTCCCTGAGTGACGATGAAAACGTCATGTTAAAGCTAACGCTACCTGAGAAAACCGACATCTACTTCAACTGTATTAAACACCCGCGCGTTGTACGCGTTGTGGCACTCTCCGGAGGCTACAGCCGAGAAGAAGCTAACAAGAGGTTAACGGCTAACAAAGGCATGATAGCCAGCTTCTCGCGCGCCCTGTCTGAAGGACTCAACGCGTTACAAAGCGAACAGGATTTTGACAGCATGATGGACGAATCGATCGAAAGCATTTTTCAGGCGTCAAAAACCTGAGTCATAGCCCAACGTGAGAAGTTGACTGTTGTAGTCACGATCCTCATTAAGTGCTCAACAAAAAAGCGCGTGGTGAATCACCACGCGCTTTTTTTAACTCATTAAAGACGGCCGAAAACTGTTAGCTGAAAGCTTGCAGCCCGGTCTGAGCGCGACCCAGAATCAAGGCGTGAATATCGTGCGTGCCTTCGTACGTATTAACCGCCTCGAGGTTCATCATGTGACGTACAACGTGGTACTCGTCGGCAATACCATTACCGCCGTGCATGTCGCGAGCCATTCGTGCGATATCGAGGGCTTTACCACAGCTGTTACGCTTGATCAGCGAAATCGAGGTAGGGTTCAACTGACCTGCGTCTTTCAGGCGACCGGCTTGAAGACAGGCATGAAGCCCAATAGTGATCTCGGTTTGCATGTCCGCCAGTTTTTTCTGCATGAGCTGAGTGGCCGCCAACGGACGCCCGAACTGTTCACGCTCCAGAGCGTAGCGACGTGCCGCATGCCAACAAAACTCAGCCGCGCCCAGCGCACCCCAGGCAATGCCGTAGCGAGCGGAATTCAAGCAACCAAACGGACCACCGAGACCCCGAGCGCCAGGTAATAACTGGTCTTCGGACACTTCGACGCCGTCCATCACAATTTCGCCGGTAATCGACGCGCGAAGAGAGAACTTTCCGTCAATTTTAGGAGCGCTTAATCCGGGCATGCCTTTCTCAAGAATGAAGCCGCGAATAACACCGTCATCGGTTTTTGCCCACACCACGAATACGTCAGCAATCGGTGAGTTCGTAATCCACATTTTACTGCCGGTTAGCACGTAACCGCCGTCAATTGATTTAGCCCGGGTTTGCATACTCGCCGGATCTGAACCGGAGTTGGGTTCGGTCAGTCCGAAACAACCCACCCACTCACCTGAAGCGAGTTTTGGTAAATACTTCTGACGCTGCGCCTCGGAACCGTAGGCGTTAATAGGATGCATAACGAGCGATGACTGAACGCTCATAGCCGACCGATAACCTGAATCAACGCGCTCGACTTCGCGCGCAATCAAACCGTAGCTGACGTAATTCAATCCGGCGCATTCGTATCCGTCGATGGTCGCGCCAAGCATTCCGAGCTCGCCCAATTCAACCATGATATCCCGATCGAACACTTCGTTACGATTCGCTTCCAACACGCGAGGCTGGAGTCTGGATTGACAGTAGTCACGTGCGCTTTCCATCACAATGACTTCTTCTTCGCTCAACGCACTCTGCAAGTTAAGCGGATCTTCCCATTGGAAAGACGGCTGACTGGAGGTGCGAAGCGGTGTCGCGCTGGCTGGGGTGCTCATGTGAATTTCTCCAAAGTTTGGCGCTTTAACTGCGCCCTAATCTTGTATCTGGGGTGAGTTTAACAGCCCTTGTAACAAGATGGCACAGGCTGTGGTTTGTACTGGCTTAACTTAGCTATTTGAATTTGGACGGCCTAACCCGGTCCGGCCTTGTTCAACATGAGCCGAACCCTTAACTGAACAGAATTCACCTGAATTGTCACCGGTATACAAGACCGTAGCGCATTAACTTCAAAGAGTTATGTTAAAGGCTCGTTAAACCACTGAATTTGGACGAGCCAAAAACCGAGGTGCCGACCCAGCGCCTACTGAATCAGGGTGAGAAACTCGTGGCGCGTTTTGTGGCTTTCACGAATACTGCCCAAGAGCGCCGAAGTACGCATCATGGAGTTTTGCTTTTCTACCCCGCGCATCATCATGCACATGTGTCGAGCCTCAACTACCACGCCAACGCCCGCAGCCTCTGTGACTTCCTGAACCGCCAACGCAATTTCACGGGTAAAATTCTCTTGAATTTGCATACGGCGCGCGAACATTTCGACAATGCGCGCAAACTTGGACAAACCGAGTACTTTGCCACTTGGAATATAACCAATGTGGCAGTGCCCGTAGAACGGCAGCATGTGATGCTCACACATCGAATACAGTTCGATGTTTCGCACTAAAACCATTTCTTCCGATGCCGACGTGAACACCGCGTTATTAACGATATTGTCGAGCTTTTCTCCATAGCCTTTGGTCAGATACTGCATGGCTTTGGCAGCGCGCTTCGGCGTATCGAGAAGCCCTTCGCGCTGTGGGTCCTCACCCAACAATTCAATGATGCCTTTGTAATGCTCAGCCAGTTTATCTGTCGCCATTTCGAATCTCCGTGGGGTAGTGCTTGAGTAGCACTTAATTAAGCAAAGTATATAGTGATTGCATTCGCACTGCGAAACCTTCCGTGACGCCACCATAAACTGGCTATACTAAGACATACATACTCACGGACTTTTGATTATGCAGCTTGGCCTTAATGCCCTTTACGCATTTCTTGATGCGTGCACAACAGAATGTCTGGTGCTGGCGACAGTCACCAGAACCGAAGGCGCAAGTTACCGCAAAGCGGGCGCTATGATGTTAATCGACGAACACTTCAACGCCTCTGGGCTGGTAAGTGGTGGCTGCCTCGAGGACGATCTCAAAGCTCACGCGGAAGGTGTTTTTAATGCGGGCGAATCCAAAACCGTGTTATACGATTTGAGTCAGGAAGAAGCGGCTTCCATGTGGGGGCTGGGGCTCGGCTGCGGCGGCCAGATTGAAGTGCTTCTGGAACGCATAGGTTCGGACAACGGCTACGGCGGCCTCGAACCTATCCGCGAATTTTATTACTCCGGTCACGCGTGTACGCTACACAAGACGATCGCCAGTGACCGTTCTGAGCGCATAGGCACGTATGAACTAACGCAGGAGCTGGCCGCTGATCTCGCGGGGCTTAATCGACATGCGGCTGAAGCGGTTACACGTGACCAAACCACAACGCTATCCATCCCGATAAGCCCGGTCCGACGACTTCTTGTGTGCGGTGCCGGACCTGATGCCATTCCATTGGTAGCGCTTGCGGGCAATCTGTCGTGGCAAGTGATCGTAGCCGACCCGCGTCCCGCGTATTTACGCAAAGAGCACTTTCCGACAGCCTGGCAGCTGCTGGAATGCTCGCCGAGCGAGCTGGGCAACAAACTTCAATCGGTTCAGGCCGCGGTCATTATGACTCACAACGTAGAACGCGACTGCGATTGGCTGGTCGCGTTGCATGAGCGAGCCATTCAATACATTGGCTTGCTCGGACCGACAGCAAGAAGAGACCTACTCCTCGAACGCTCCGGTCTGAAACTGGAATCAAGATTGCATGGGCCTGCCGGCCTCAATATCGGCGCGGTGCTTCCCGAGGAAATTGCGTTGTCGATACTGGCTGAGATTCACGCCGTGTTGGGGCTTCGCTCCGGACTTCCTCTAAGCGCACTGTAAAGCGCTAAATTCTTGTAACCGTTCGCGCAGGAGTACGCACAACTCTACTTCACCCTACGCGCACGCTACCGTGATAGCATCGCGCACTTTAAGCACCTTAACAGGAGACTCAGTGTGAACAACTTGAAAACAACGTCAGGCGTAATGGTCCTGCTTCTGATTGGCGCATGTGGCGCCAATGACAGCGTTGCAGCAGACACAGCCGATTCAATGAAAAAGACCGCCGCTTCTGTTGCCGCAATGAGTAGCGATTCCGTCTTAAAGAACGTTCCAGCTGGACAGTATGGACTGGACAAAACGCATGCTTACATTAACTTTTCGTTTTTGCACATGGGCTTCTCTCGACCTATCGTAGGTTTCAAGGCATTTGATGTGGACCTCGATCTTGCCAGTGACATTAGCAAGAGCTCGTTAGACGTAACGATAGACGTAAACAGCATTGACAGCCGCGTGGCGCGCTTCGACAAACACCTGGTATCAGACGACATGTTCGATACGGCCAATTTTCCGAACGCAACCTTCAAATCGACCAGCTTTATGATGACCTCATTTGATACGGTCGACATAACCGGTGACCTTACTATTAAAGATGTAACTCGGCCCGTGACGCTGAATGCGAAAATCAATAAAGCGGGCAACAATCCCCGGCGCAACATTCCCATGATTGGGGTGTCAGCCACCGCTGAGTTTAAACGTTCGGATTTTGGCGTGAGCTACGGGGTACCCAACGTTGGGGACGACGTGACCATTCGCATCGAAGTTGAAATGCCGAAGGCTGACTAGTTGGCTCGAAGTAACCTCACGGAGATTGCCGCACCCGCTGCGAGGGCTCGCAATGACGAACACGAAAACGTCATTGCGAGTCCAACAATCCAACTCCATCATTGCGGGCGCGAAAACCTTTCTCCGTCTTTGCGAGCGCGTAGCGCGTAGCAATCTCGTCCACGACTTTAAACCACAAACATGTCCATGAAATCGATCACACTGGTTTGTTCAAGGGCCGCTTGATCTTTGCACAGAGTAAATATTTCATCGCAGCGATGAGGCACAAACCGCGTAGCCAGATTGCTTTCGAATTTAGCCTCCAAAACTGGAATGCCTTCATCACGTCGACGTCGATGTCCGATTGGATATTCAATTGCAATACGGTCGGTGCTGGTGCCGTCTTTAAAGAACACCTGTAGCGCATTTGCAATCGAACGCTTATCCGGATCGTGATAGTCGGCGCTATACGTTTTATCTTCCAGAATTTCCATTTTGTCACGCAGCTCATCAATAATCGGGTTCGATTCGTGGAAACTGTCTTCGTAGTGTTCGGCCACAAGGTTACCAAAAGCCAAAGGCACTGCCGTCATGTACTGCAGGCAGTGGTCACGGTCGGCCGGATTAGCCAATGGTCCGACTTTGGAAATAATCCGGATGGCTGACTCATGGGTTGTGATAACAATTTTCTCAATCTCGTCCAAGCGGTCTTTCACCACAGGATGCAGATTCACAGCGGCTTCGCAGGCGGTCTGCGAATGAAACTCGGCCGGGAAACTAATCTTGAAGAGAATATTCTCCATTACGTAAGTGCCGTATTCACGCTGGAACTTGAACTGGCGATCACTTTCGTCTTTGAGTTTCAAATCGGCGTTGGTCTGACTAAAACTGACATCGTAAAAACCCCATTTCGGTGCTGTCAGGACTCCCGGAATACCCATTTCACCGCGCATGGTCATGTCGGCCAAACGTACGCCTCGTGATGTTGCGTCACCTGCTGCCCAGGATTTACGTGACCCGGCGTTCGGTGAATGTCGATAGGTACGAAGGGATGAACCATCTACCCAGGCTTGAGACACTGCTGCCATAATGTGTTCGCGGTTACCGCCCATCATGCGAGTAACCACAGCCGTTGTGGCTACACGCACTAAAAGCACGTGACACAAACCAACCCGGTTGAAGCTGTTTTCCAGCGCAAGCACCCCTTGAATCTCGTGCGCTTTGATCATTGCCGACAGCACGTCATGCATGGTCAATGGTGCGCGACCGTTGGCTACATTGACCTGTGAGAGATAGTCAGCGACAGCCAAAATACCACCGAGGTTATCGGACGGGTGACCCCATTCAGCAGCGAGCCAGGTGTCGTTAAAGTCGAGCCAGCGGATGATGCAGCCGATATCCCACGCGGCCTTGACCGGATCGAGCCTGTATTGAGTACCCGGCACGCGGGCACCATTCGGTACGGTAGTGCCCTCCACCAAAGGCCCGAGGTGCTTTGTGCATTCGGGGAATCGAAGGGCCAGCAGACCACAGCCAAGCGTATCAATTAAACAGTTGCGCGCGGTATCTCGCGCCTCTTCGGAGTCGATGCTGTCGTCCAACACAAAGTCTGCAATGTCTTGAATAACCTGATCGTAGTCAGGCCGGTTGTTCATTTCTACGTTTGCACTCATAACAGTTTTTCCAATCTAAATTAAACAGTAAAATCTCGTTTTAACGAATCCCAAAGAAGGTGCATCTAGCCGCGTGACTCAATGGCCGTCACTTTTCTAGGATCTGGGCCAATGTACTCGGCGTTGGGCCGAATAATACGGTTATCCGCCCGCTGCTCGAAAACGTGAGCCGCCCAGCCTGTGGTACGTGACATGACAAAAATAGGGGTAAACAATTTGGTGGGGATTCCCATGAAATGGTAGGCCGACGCATGGAAAAAGTCGGCGTTACAAAACAGCTTCTTCTCGCGCCACATAACTTCCTCACACCGTACAGACACCGGATACAGCGTCGTATCTCCACAGTCTTCAGCCAGTTTTTCAGACCACTTCTTAATAATGGCATTGCGCGGATCAGACTCTGTGTACACCGCATGACCAAAGCCCATGATTTTCTCTTTGCGTTCCAGCATGCCCAAAATTTCACGCTCGGCTTCGTCAGCAGAAGACCATTTTTCGATAAGCGCCATGGCCGCCTCGTTCGCGCCACCATGCAAAGGCCCACGCAGCGAACCAATAGCCGCCGTTATGCAGCTGTGAATATCGGACAAGGTAGAAGCGCACACCCGTGCTGTGAACGTGGAGGCATTAAACTCGTGTTCGGCATAAAGAATCAAAGAGACCTGCACCACGCGACGGTGCAAATCACGGGGTGCTTTGCCGTGTAACAAATGAAGGAACTGACCGGCGACGGTATCTTCACCCGTATCGAGATCGATCCGAACACCTTCGTGACTAAATTTGTACCAGTAGCACATGATGCCTGGCAACGTAGCGATTAGCCTGTCGGCTTTGTCTTGCTGCTGTGAAAAATCGGTTTCGGTTTCAAGGTTACCTAACATGGACACTCCGGTTCGAAGCACGTCCATGGGATGAGCCTCTTTTGGAATCTGTTCCAATACCGCTTTTAGCTCCGCTGGCAAGTCCATCATCGATTTCAGCCGCGTCTTGTATTCGGCCAGCTGCGAGCTTGTTGGCAGTTCGCCGTTAAAGAGCAAATAAGCCACTTCTTCAAAATCGCAATTGTCGGCCAGGTCGTCGACCTCATAGCCAAAATAGGTCAAACCCGAATGCCCGTGAGCCACAGTACAAATAGCCGATTTACCTGCTACCTGACCCCGTAGTCCGGCGCCGCCTAGTTTCTTCTCTGCCACAGTCTTCTCCTGCTTCTAAATTCTATTCAAAGGTTCGTAAGTTCGATCATTGCAACGGCGCTATTTATTGCCGAACAACTCGTCGAGCTTTTGTTCGTATTCGTGATAGCCCAGATAGTCATACAACTCCTCACGGGTTTGCATGATGTCAATCACGTTGCGCTGGTGACCGTCTGCTAACAAGGCCTTATAAACTTGCTCGGCACCGCGATTCATAGCGCGATAAGCGCCACAGCAGTACAAGACGATATCGACACCTACTTCGCCAAGCTCTGGAGTGCTAAATAAAGGTGTTTTACCGAACTCGGTAATGTTGGCCAGAATAGGTACGCTTATCGCCGCCCGAAAGGCACTATATTGTTCAAGTTCGAAAATAGCCTCAGGGAAAATCATATCGGCGCCCGCCTCTACATACGCGGCTGCACGATCCTGCGCTGCCGCCATACCTTCGCTTGCCAGTGCATCGGTCCGCGCCATTATGACGAAGCTCTCGTCGATGCGGCCATCTACCGCGGCTTTAATGCGGTCAACCATTTCACCGGTAGACACTATTTCTTTGCCCGGCCGGTGACCACAGCGTTTCTGTGAGACCTGATCTTCAATGTGCAGTCCGGCCGCTCCGGCTTTGCTCATGGATCGCACCGTGCGCGAAATATTAAAAGCACCACCAAATCCTGTATCAGCGTCAACCAGTAACGGTAGCTCGGTGACGTCGGTTATGCGCCGAATATCGATGAGCACGTCGTCCAGATTACTGATACCCAGATCGGGCATGCCCAGTGAGTTTGCCGCAACACCTCCACCTGACAGATACAGCGCTTTGTGTCCAGCGCGTTCGGCCATGCGAGCCGCAAACGCGGTAATGGCTCCCACTACCTGAAGAGGCTTATGTTCGGCAACCGCATTTCTGAGCTTCTGCCCTGGGGTAGATCGCGGGGTAACTCGTGTGGTCATAAAATGACTCCTGTATTGTCTGGTCGTCCGCAATCCGGACGCGCTATTAAATGTCTGTCAATTAAAGGGCCGAAGATTTCTTGCACTGATTTTTGTCACTGGTGGCTACTCAGCCTCTTTCGAATCGTCTTGCGTCTCACTGCGCTCAGCGATGCGTCGTTCAATATTGCGACGAGCCGAGCTAATGTGTCGTCGCATGAGTATTTCAGCCAGCTCTCCGTCGCGATCTTCAATTGCGGCAAAAATTCTCTGGTGTTCAACAAGCGCTCGGCGTGGTCGCCCACGGTGTGCGCTGAACTTGCGTCGATACAAACGCATTAGCTGGTAGTGGTCGCTGCATACCGCCGAAGCCAACAGCTGATTGCCACAGCCCGCGGCTATCTGGAAGTGAAAATCAAGGTCACCTTGCTGACGAAAGTACTCTCGTCCAGCCTGCTTTTCGATTTCATTTTCGTGGGTTTTTAGCACCTGGCGGAGCCCGTCTATTTGAGCGTCACTCATATGCTTAGCGGCCAGTCGACACGTCATGCCTTCGAGCGCTTCGCGGACCTGATAGAGCTCAAGTAGCTGCTGCTCAGAAAGCGACACAACACTGGCACCGGCGTTCGGCGTCGTTGTCACCAGACGCTGGGCTTCAAGCCGACGAATAACATCGCGAATCGGGCCTCGACTCGTTCCGTATGTCATGGCCAGCTCCGCTTCGCGCAGCTTTTGACCAGGTGAGAGCTCACCTTCAACGATAGCTTGCTGGAGCCGTTCGAGAAGCTGATCGGCTCGAGTCGGTGGATTAACTGTAGGATCGCTGGATGACAAAGAAACTCAATATTGTTAACAAAATAGAGGTGAAAATTCGAATTGGAGCCGAATTTTGTGCTTTCAACGCTGTTTTGTCAACAATATGCGCTGAACTCGCAACCAATCAACGCGAAAGAACCTGTAAAGTAACCAGACTTTGAGACGGACAGAGGCCCTCACGCGCAGTTGATCAAACGACCACCGAATTCGGGTACACTGCGCTCGCCCTCTCCAACCACAAACCAACGACCTGACATGACTCCCTCTAACCGACAAAAGCCCATTAAGGCCTGTAGACTCTTTGTATTGCTATCGCTCGGCCTGACGAGTTCTACCACCTTCATAAGCACTTCGTCCGCACAAGAAGACGAGCCACTTCAAGAAATTGTGGTGACGGCCACCCGGACCTCTGTATCAGCCAGAGAGTCGATCGCGGCCGTGTCAATTGTTGACGGCGATCTTGTACAACTGGGTCAACCACAGCTGGGTCTTGATGAAGCGCTCAACCGGGTGCCGGGGCTGTTCTTGCAAAACCGCTTTAACTTCGCTCAGGACCTGCGTATCTCCAGTCGAGGATTTGGTGCGCGCGCCAGTTTTGGTATTCGCGGTATTCGTATTCTTGTTGACGGCATACCCGCGACGCTGGCCGACGGTCAGGGAAGCGTCGACCTGATTGACCTGAGTTCTATCCAGCGCATCGAAGTGCTTCGAGGTCCCGCCTCAGCCTTGTTTGGGAACGCTGCCGGCGGAGTCATTGCGATTGAGTCAGAAGTAGGTTCGGACGCGCCCTATTTGGAAGCGCGCGGTGCCGTGGGTGAGTTCGGCTATGACAAAACGCAAATTAAGGGGGCCGGCAACATCGGTAACCTCGGCTACATGGCGAGCATCGCACACGTTGACGTGGACGGCTTTCGCGAGTTCAGCCAAGCGCAAAACACCGTTATAAACATGAAGGGCCGCTATCGGTTTGACGGCCCGGAGGGCGACACCGTACTGGATCTGTCGCTAAGCCGCACGGATCAACCCGAAGCAAACGATCCGGGCGGTATTAATCGCGCTTTGGCCGACAGCTCACCCCGAGCCGCGCGCGATCGAAACGTGCAGTTTGGCGCCGGTGAAGACTTGAACGAGACACGGTTTGGCACTCGCCTTACTCACAAAAACCTGTGGCGAGACGGCGATCTTCTAACGCTGAAGGCTCATATGGGTCAGCGCGATTTCGACGGTTTCATTCCAACCGGAGACGGCAGCATTAGTTTCGAACGCACTTTTCTCGGTGGGGGCGTTCAGTATGAAAGCCCGTTCACGACCACTACGCTGCAACACAATCTGGTCGCTGGCATAGATACCGAAGTGCAGGACGACGACCGCGAGCGTTATCAGAACCTGAGCGGGCGACGCGGTAATTTACTTGTTCAGCAAAACGAAAAGGTCGACAACCTTGGCGTTTTTTTACAAGACACCATTGCTATGAACGATATTCGCCTGGTCTTGGGCGTGCGTTACGATTCGATCACGTATGAACTAACCGACCGCTTTCTAAGCAACGGTGACGCGTCCGCCAAACGCACGCTAAACTATACCAGCCCGGTCGTCGGACTGACCTGGGCTCCGAACAGCGATTTCTCCATCTACTTCAATCGGGCGACTTCGTTTGAATCGCCCACCACAACAGAATTGGCTCTGCCGACGGGAGGCTTCAACTCGGCTCTCGAGCCGCAAGTTGCGACAAACTACGAAGTGGGTATACGCGGAGACTTATACACATCTTTCGTACCACTAAACTACTCTCTCGCGGCCTTTACTCTGGATATTGAAGACGAACTTATTCCGATAGAACAGGCCGACGGGAACGATCTGTTCTTCAACGCCGGTGAGTCCTCGCGCCGTGGTATTGAGCTCGACGCCACGGCACAACTTGGTCGCTCCTTGTCAGTTCACCTTGCCTACACCTGGTCAGATTTTGAGTTTGAAGAATTTGTCGACAGCAACGGAAACGACTTCGCAGGCTTGCGAACACCGGGCACTCCAGAACACGCGGCAACGCTGTCTCTTGACTACAAAAGCGATAACGGCACGTTCGCCACTCTGGACGCGGCACATGTCGGAGACATTGTGTTAAACAACGCCAATACGCAGACAAGCCCAAGTCAGGTAGTACTCTCGGCACGTGCTGGCATTGTGCGTCAATACGGACGCTGGCAGCTTTCACCGTTCATCGGCATTCAAAATCTGACAGACACACGTTATTTTGCAAATACGCGTACAAACGCTTTTGGCGGGCGCTACTTTGAACCCGGACCTGATCGTAGTGTTTACGGCGGATTAACCGTTCGCTATCTTTTTAAAGATTAAGATTTCCAAGGCGAGCTTGTTCCATCAAACCTGTCTTCTGACGGGTTAGGGTCAGGCGTTGGCTTTTTTCTCAAGCCGACGCTTATGCAGTAGAGGTTCTGTATATCCGCTTGGCTGGTGTTCACCTAACAACACGAGATCACAGGCCGCCGCGAAGGCGATTGAGGTGTCTAAGATGTCGCCCATTACCTCATACTGCGGATCAGCTGCATTTTGCCGATCAACAACTGCAGCCATTTCCTGCATTGTGGCGACCACTTGTTCTTTGCTACACACACCGTGATGCAACCAGTTAGCCAACAGCTGGCTTGAAATACGCAGGGTGGCGCGATCTTCCATTAAACCTACGTCATTCATATCAGGCACTTTGGAACAGCCTACCCCTTGGTCAATCCAGCGTACTACGTAACCTAATATGGTCTGGCAACTGTTACGCAATTCGTGGCTGACTTCTTCATCGGTCAACGGACGCGGCGCCAGAGGTGGCGTTAAAATATCGGCAAGTTTGGCGTGGTCGCGAGTAATTAACTCTCGTTGTTTACTGAACACGTCGATTTGATGGTAGTGCATAGCGTGCAACGTTGCCGCTGTGGGTGACGGCACCCAGGCGCAATTCGCGCCAGCTTCCAGATGGGCCTGTTTAGTCTCTACCATTTCCTTTAGCTCATCTGGTTTAGGCCACATACCTTTGCCAATTTGAGCTACTCCGGGTAAACCGCAGCGTATACCGACGTCTACGTTCCATCGTTCGTAGGCATCGATCCAGGGCTCTGACTTAATCAAGTCTTTTGGCAACATGGGCCCGGCGTGCATACTGGTGTGAATTTCATCGCCTGTGCGGTCAAGGAAACCGGTATTAATAAACACCAGCCGATCTTTGACCGCGCGTATGCATTCTTTCAGATTAACGGTGGTACGCCTTTCCTCATCCATGACGCCAACTTTCAAGGTGTAACGCGGCATACCGAGCAGGTCTTCTACGTGCGCAAATAATCTGTCGGTAAACGCCACTTCGTGCGGACCGTGCATTTTTGGCTTCACAATATAAACGCTGCCCGTACGACTGTTCCGGCTGTTCTTAACCCCCGCTTCTTTGCGTAAGTCGTAAAGCGCACAGGTCGACGTAATGATCGCGTCGAGAATACCTTCCGGAACCTCCTTTCCGTCGGCATCGAGAATGGCGTTGTTGGTCATCAAGTGACCGACGTTGCGTACCAGAAGCAGGCTTCGGCCTGAGAGCACCGTTTCGCCTCCCTTGCCGTTCAGATATCGCCGGTCTTTGGCTAGAACGCGCTCAAGTGTTTTAGTGCCTTTTTGAAATGAGGCCGAAAGCGTGCCGCGCATAAGCCCCAGCCAGTTACGGTACACGCCCACTTTGTCTTCAGCATCGACTGCAGCCACTGAGTCTTCACAGTCCTGAATGGTCGTAACAGCTGATTCCAGTATCACGTCGGCGAGGTGTGCATTGGCATCACGCCCGACTGGGTGGTCGTCGTCAATAAACAGCTCAATATGTAAATTATTATTCTTGAACAACAGCGTAAGACGACCGTTATTAACAGCGTGACCTATAAATTGTTCCGGGTCTTCGAGGACTGATTCACCGTCGTTAAAAAGCACTTCAATACTGGTTACGTCATCGTGGTGATGGAGCTTGTAGAGCTGAACGTCTGCGTGACTCCCAGCCTTTAGCGGCAAAGCTTGATCAAGAAATCGGGCGGCGTACGCAATGACTGCGTCGCCACGCTTTGGGTTATAACCACCGCTTCGGGTTTTGCCGTCGCTCTCGTCAATGATGTCAGAACCGTAAAGAGCGTCATACAAACTGCCCCAACGCGCGTTCGCAGCGTTCAGTGCAAACCGGGCATTACTCACGGGTACGACTAGCTGTGGGCCCGCCACAGTCGCTATTTCTGCATCGACATTAGTTGTGCGAATGGCGAACTCTTCACCTTCACTAACGAGATACCCTGTCTCTCGCAGCATGGTTAAATAGCCTTCAGAGTCCCATGCGTCGCCTTTGCGTCGGCTGTGCCAACCATCGATGTCAGCCTGCAGCTCTTCTCGTTTATCGAGTAAGCGCCCGTTCTCTGGACACAACTCGGTAATAATTCGTTCCACCCCTTCCCAGTATTCGTCGGACTGGATATTGAGATCGGGCAGAAGCTCGTCTTCCACAAACGACTTCAGAGAAGGCTCAACTTTCAGCGAACCAACCGTACTGTAATCCGGCGATGACGACTGCCCCATGAATGACTCCTGATTCTTTTTTTAATCTTGACCGCATCGCGACCACATGGCCCGTAATCATACAGGTTAGAAAGAGTTTGTGACCAGACCAGAGAGACAGATCTTTCGCAGATCGGCCGTGCACGGACTGACGCCTAAAGGAGCAACATACGTAACTGGAAGGCTTCCACTGTGTAATCTGACATGCTGGACATCCGGTAGTCAGTTAAATCGCACAGGTCAGATTAGGCTTTGAGGCATATTAAAGCGTCAACGGCTACCGCACTGGCTTTGTGACCCTGCGCAGAACTGATATCGCCAGCACCCTCCCGAGATCCATTTCGCCTCACCAGCAGCGGGTTCACATCGAGCTCAATAAGTGCCTCTCTATTTGCCCATGCGTAGTTGGAAATAGACACTACGGCCTCGACCACAGAGTCGATATTCGCCGCCGGCTCACCTCTGAATCCGCTTAACACCGACCCTACTTTGAGAGACAAAAGCGCCTCCAGAACGGACTCCCGACTCACAGGCAACAGCAGTTGAACCGTATCGTTTACCAACTCAACAAGAACACCGCCCGAGCCCAGCGTCAGTACAAGGCCAAAATCCGGGTCCGAAATGACACCAACAATAAGCTCTGCCATCACGTCACCCACCATAGATTCTACGAGCACTTCATTGCTCATGTCACCGAGCTCCTTGGCGTGACGGGCGACCTCAGCCAGGCTCTCAAGTCCGACTCTTACCGCGCTGAGTTCGGTCTTGTGTATGAGTTCTTCACCAAGCGCTTTTACGACAACGGGAAAGCCGATTTCTACCGCCGTTCTGGCCGCTTCTTCGGGCGCGCATCGCATCGCCTTTGGTACGGCCAAACCAAAGGCTGCCAACTCGGCTTTGCTGGCCAGCTCGTCCAAAACTCGCCGACTCCCTGAATAAACAGACATCGACTTAACAGGTTCCAAAGACGCGCAACCCTCTTGAGCACGACCAATCGTGCGCGCGTGCACCATCGCCTGAACACACTCGAGTAAACCTTGCATGGGTGCAACGTCGTGCTTAACCAGTCGGGCGCGAGCGCACGCTGGAAAGTTCTCCGGCAACGAAGACACCACGACAACGCGAGTTCCCGTCTTAATCGACGCATCGCACAGCGCCCGTTCAGCCACCTCCCACTGCGTTACGTCGTACTCGTTGGGAGGTGGGTAATCGAGAATCAACAGAGCGCAGTCAACCTTGTCCGTTAACAGCTTGGTAAACGCCTTGGTTAAAACAGGCTCGTCGCCCCACGCATAGGTGTGGTAATCAAGCGGATTGGAGACGCGAACTCTTTCGCCGAGCACTTCGGATAGACCGAGGACCGTTGAATCCGACAGCCCGGCGAACTCAATGTCGCGTGGTCCGACCAGATCAGCCAAATGCGAAGCCTCCCCACCCGAACAACTCATAGACGATATGAGTACCGGCGCCGTTGGCGAGTTAACCGGGGCTTCGCTGCCGTCGCTCAACTGCACCTCTTCTGAATCGACTAGAGAGGTTATCGCACCACCAAGGGAAACCAACTTAATGGTTTCCAGAAACTCTGGTAATGACCGACAGCGCGCTATGCCAAAGCGCTCAAACATGAGAGACACCAGGTCATCTGGACTTGATAGTGACCGCGTATGACTCAAGGCCATATCCGCACCCAGCTCCGAACTCCCCGTTTTTAACGCCACCAATGGCACCCGCTGCTGAAGGGCGCGAAGAGCCGCCTCCGAAAAATGGGCGACGTCGCCAATGCCTTCAAGGTGCAAGCCAATTGCGGTCACCCGCGGATCATCCAGCATGGCGTGAATATAGTCGTGGACACCCAGTTGGGCGTTGTTACCCATAGCGACAACATAGGCGAACTCTAGCTCTCTTTGCTGAAACGTAACGTTAATAGCGATGTTGCCGCTTTGCATGAGTAGTGCCGGACCCTTGTCCGTACGCTGCCCACCAAAATGATCCGGCCACAGCGCGACACCATCAAGGTAGTTTATAAAGCCGTGACAGTTTGGGCCCACTACCGGCATCGGGCCTGCAGCAGAAACCAACTGTTTTTGGAGAAGCGCACCCTTGTCTCCAGCTTCAGCAAAACCAGAGGCGTAACAGACAGCGCCCTGTGCTCCTAGAAAACTGAGCGTTTCAATGAGCGCAATAGAACGCTCTGGGGAAACCCCAAGAAAACATGCGTCCGGCACTTCAGGTAAATTTTCGAGAGAAGGGAAACACGTAATTCCCGCCAGTTTACTTCGTACCGGGTTAACGGCGTAGAGAGCTCCTGAAAAACCAATGCGCTGACACTGGGTTGCGACCATTTCGGCAGATTGCCCACCCACCACAGCAATCGATTTCGGCGCCATCAGACGCAATAACCGCTTTGACTTTGCGCTACTCACGCGTCGCAGATACCCATGCCTTTACCGGCGTTAACAGAACACAACGCACTATCGCCCGCGCCAAACAGGATCGCGCTTTTCAGAAAAAGCTTTAAAGCCCTCGGCGTTGTCCTCGCTGCGGTATAAAGTATCAACAGTCGTTAACTGACTCTTCGTAATACTGTTCAGAGCATCCTGAAACTTCATGTTTTCAGCTTCTCTAACCACTTCTTTAATCGCGGCATAGACGAGCGGCGGACCCGCTGCCAGCAGCCTTGCCGTTTCCCACGCCTTTGCGCTGAGTTTATCGGCCGGAACAACGTGGTTAACAAAGCCCCACCGGTGCGCTTCGTTGGCGTCCAACCAGCGACCGGTAAGCAACATTTCCATGGCGATATGGTATGGAATGCGCTTGGGTAACTTAATAGAGGCTGCATCGGCAAGAGTACCCGAGCGTATCTCGGGTAAGGCGAACGTAGCGTGCTCTGCGCTAAAAATAATGTCGGCAGAGAGCGCAAGCTCGAGACCGCCTCCGCAGCAAATCCCGTTAACCGCACAGATGACCGGCTTGTTAAAATTGCCCAGTTCCTGCAAGCCGCCAAATCCGCCGACGCCGTAATCCCCGTCTACGGCGTCACCGTCAGCTGCCGCTTTCAGATCCCAGCCCGGGCAGAAGAACTTTTCTCCTGTCGCTGTAATGATCGCGACGCGTAATTCGGGGTCGTCGCGAAACTCACGAAACACGTTGCCCATAATACGACTGGTCGCCAGATCAATGGCATTGGCTTTTGGTCGATTCAGGGTAACTTCAAGGACTCCGTCCTCACGTTTTGTTTGAATCGGATCAGCATGCGTGCTGGTTTGCTTCGACATAAAATTTCCTTGAGTGCGATGCGTAAACTATTTTTCAAGTGGGCGAAGTAGTTCGCGACTAATAATGTGACGTTGAATTTCTGACGTACCGTCCCAAATGCGTTCAACTCGCGCGTCGCGCCAAAAACGTTCTAAAGGCAGATCCTCCATCAGGCCCATACCCCCAAAAATTTGTAATGCTTCGTCCGTTACGCTTGCGAGCATTTCGGTGGAGAATAATTTTGCGCTCGCAATGGCTCGATTAGCCGGCAGGCCCTGCTCCATCTGCCAAGCCGCCGCAAGCGTCAAGTAATCCGCCGCATCGATTGACGTAATCATATCGGCGAGCTTGAATGACACACCTTGAAACTTGCCAATGGCTTGACCAAACTGTTTGCGCTCGGCGGCATAGTTCAGTGCCAGGTCGAGCGCGCGACGGGCACGGCCTACACACATGGCCGCTACGGTAAGTCGGGTGCCAGCAAGCCAGTTGTTGGCAAGCTCGAAACCCTCGCTTTCTTTACCCAGCATTTGTCGCTTGTGTATTCGGCAGTCATCGAAATTCAGCACGCAGTTGTGGTAGCCGCGATGAGACACCGAATTGTAGCCAGGTCGAATGTCAAAGCCCGGCGTACCCCGGTCAACCAAAAAGCAGCTGATTTTCTTTTTCTTGCCCTTGGGCGTTTGCTCCTCGCCGGTAGCGACAAAGACGATAACAAAGTCGGCGATATCCGCGTGACTAATAAAATGCTTGGTGCCGTTAAGTAGCCAATCGTCACCGTCGGGTTTCGCGACGCACTGCATACCGCGTAGATCAGATCCTGCACCTGGTTCTGTCATCGCCAACGCGTCAAATTTCTCCCCCCGAACAGCCGGCAACAGGTAACGCTCTTTTTGCTCGTTGTCGCAGGCCGCCAAAATACCGGAGGGTCTGCCAAAAAAAACGGTCAGCGCCATAGAAGCTCGACCCAGCTCACGCTCAACCAGCGTAAAGTCAAACTCACCCAAACCGCCGCCACCAAATTCCTCAGGCATGTTCGCAGCAAAAAAACCGAGCTCCTGACATTTGGCCGCAATGTCCTGACCTAACTCTTTTGGCACAATACCGGTGCGCTCTACCTCGTCTTCGTGAGGGTAGATTTCCTGTTCGACAAACTTTCTTACGGTGTCCACCAACAACACCTGTTCGTCACTTAGTCCAAAATGCATGGTACGCTCCCGGCGTTTTTCGAGTGGATTGCCATTAACTTTGTTTTTGCCCGACAAAACGACCGGCTTTTGCTGGCCGCTCAAGATCAGCATGCTGCGTATTGAGCTTACTTAGCCGTGCGAATACATCCCCTGTTGCCGCACACACCTTGCCGGCGCGTGAGTCTACATGCAGCAGCATTTGCTCGGCACTGGCTACCAACCTGTCGTCGTCACACCGATGAATCCGATGGAAAACGTGCAGGCGTTTTGGATCCACGTGCAGTAGCTGAGTCGTGCTGTAAAGGCGCTGCCCAAGCTTTGCTTCGTCTACGTGCTGGATATGCGTTTCGGCCGTGTAGTAACTGTGGCCACTTGCCAGATAGTCGCGGTCGACACCAATGTATTGCAGCAGGCGATCGGAGGTATCTCCAAAAACCTGCAGATAGCGAAACTCGGTCATGTGGCCGTTGTAGTCAATCCAGGCCGGCAAAATATCGAACTCAAGCATTCGAAGAGGCGCATTTGCTGTTTCTTTTAAGCGCTGAACACGTTCCGAAGTAAACTCACGCAGGCGTTCATCGTGCTGCGCCAGCAACTCTCCGGCGCCCCAATGGCGATCTTTCAAAGCGCGCAAAATGCCAATCAGGTTTTGATCGCGTATCCGTTCCAACTCCCGTATACCGGGAGCTCCTGACTGCGCGTCGGACTGCGAGGCTATTTTTTCGATCAGCTCATCGGTCAGTTCCGGCACATCCATAAGCTTGGTCCAGGGCCACTCAAGCGCGGGACCAAACTGCCTGATAAAGTGCGCCATGCCCTCTTCACCACCGGCTAGCCTGTAAGTCTCAAACAAACCCATTTGCGCCCATCGCAGTCCAAAGCCGTAGCGAATAATGTCATCGATTTCCTGGGTCGTAGCCACGTCGTCATTTACCAGCCACAGTGCCTCTCGCCAAACCGCCTCGAGCAGACGATCCGCTACGTGCGCATCAATCTCTTTGCGAATGACGACCGGCTTCATACCGATTGAACTCAAGACATCACCGGCGCGGTCGAGAACAGCTTGCGCTCCCGCTCCCACCACCTCAACCACGGGAAGGAGATAAACAGGGTTAAAAGGGTGCGCGACAATAATGTTCTCAGGCGCACGCGCACCTTCACGCAGCTGAGTAGGTGTAAAACCGGAAGTCGACGATGCAACAATCGCGTCAGCGGGTGCCGTTTTCTGAATGTCACGTAATACAGTGTGCTTAAGATCAAGCACTTCGGGCACGCTCTCCTGCACCCAGGCTACGCCTTCAACCGCTTTTTCCATTGTAGGCGCAAAGATGAGTTTCCCTTCAGGACCGAACGGAACGTCATAAACTGCAGGTAAGCTCAATCGTGCATTGTCAATCACTTCCGCCACTTTGCGCTTCGCCTGAGAGGCCGGATCGTAAACCCGAACATCCCAGCCGTTGAGCAAAAAGCGTGCGGCCCAACCACCTCCGATAACGCCACCTCCGATGATGGCAACGCAGCGCGTCATCGAGGCGCCCTTTTGGTTAAGCCAAGTTTGTCGCGTACTTCCTGCGGAGAGAGAACACGAGCACCCATATTCGTTACGATGCCCGCAGCCCGTTCTACCAACTGCGCATTGGTCGCCAAAATGCCTTTATCAAGATACAAATTATCTTCAAGCCCAACACGTACGTTACCGCCCGCCAGAACAGCCGCTGCCACGTAAGGCATCTGATTTCGACCAATCGAAAACGCCGAGTACGTCCAGTCCCGGGGGATATTGTTAACCATGGCCATAAGCGTATTTAAATCGTCGGGAGCACCCCATGGAATCCCCATGCACAGCTGCACCAAAGCTGGACCCGGCAGCGTCCCTTCTTCGACAAGCTGCTTGGCAAACCACAAATGTCCAGTGTCAAAGGCTTCAATTTCAGCACGCACTCCACACTCAACCATCATGCGCGCCATTTCTCGCAGCATGCCGGGCGTGTTTGTCATGACGTAGTCGGCTTCAGCAAAATTCATCGTGCCGCAGTCAAGCGTACAGATTTCGGGCAGACACTCCAGCACGTGTTCCATGCGTTCAGCGGCGCCCACCATATCGGTCTGCTCTGCGTTTACCGGAAGCGGGCTATCAGAAGGCCCGAACACCATGTCGCCGCCCATGCCAGCGGTCAGATTGAGCACAACATCGGTGTCGGAAGCCCGAATGCGCTCTGTGACTTCTCGATATAAATCAACGCGCCTTGATGGCGCCCCGGTATCCGGATCACGGACGTGACAGTGAACGACAGCTGCACCAGCCTTGGCCGCGTCGATAGCGCTTTGGGCAATCTGTTGCGGTGAGCGAGGTACATGCTCCGATTTGTCTTGTGTTCCTCCGGAGCCGGTGACAGCACACGTGATAAACACGTCTCGATTCATGGTTAATGGCATAGCTTATTCACTCTTGATTACTTGGAATCCTGATAGGGCACTCAGGTGGTTTTGACAGCCAGACGTTCCCGCTCAATCACACGAAGACGGCTGTTAATTTCATTCATCTCTATGTAATAGCCGCGGAGGTGGCGAAATCCAGACATTGGATCGAATTCGGTGCGACCGTGAAGGACACGACGGTTGGCCATAATGATCATTTCACCCGGCTTGAAACGGTATTCAACCCGGTACTTGTCACTTCGAATTCGACGCATGATATTTTGGTACGCAGCGTAAAACCGAATCATCTGCTCACTCTCTAGATCAGGGATATCTGCCAGATGAGCGTTAAAGGTTAACGCCTCAAACTGCCCGTCGTCCGCTTGCTGAATAACTGGCCAGTGACTGATAATGTCGCAGGTATCGTCGAAAAAACGCCAGGGCACGCTTGTGGCTTTTAGCGTTTCAAATACATCAGGCTCTTCGTGCGCCAAGTCATGGCAAATTTGAAAGCCGTCAGCAAAGACAGAATCCCCTCCCGTCGCGGTATTGGCAACGCAATGTAAAAACTGAACGCCAGGCACGAATTCCTGATTGGCCAGGTCTGTGTGCAACGGTAAGGCGAGTGCGGTGTACGCCAAGTTAATGGGGTCCGGTTTATTAATCACTTCAAACATGACGCCGTAGTTGGTTTCACGTTTAAAGCCAATCAGGTCGCCGAACAATTCACCAGCCGCCGGGTCGTCGTCCAGCTGTTCCACTACAACAATACCCAGACGCTTTAACTCAGTGAGCATCTCTGCGAGTTCGTGAGGATCACTGCGACATGCTTGTGCCGAGAAACGGGGAAGGTTATCAAGCGTTTCGGCCGACCAGGTGCGCTGTAACACTCTGGATGGATCAGAGCGGCGCACACCGGGGCGGTGTCGGTACAACCATGCGGCATCAAACACGGAAACGCGGTCACTGTCCGGCCAGCTCAAACTCAAGGCGTCACGCGTGCAAGCGTGATGCAGAGGCTGAACGTCGAGCGCCACGGAGGTTAAGTCGAAGGTACGTTCGCGCGTGTCAGGGTGAAAACCGGCCGGATCGTTGTCGCGCAACCAGATGTACGGATACAAAGAACGCTTACCGTTCTCGAACAGAGCCAGCACGCCCAGGTCGTTGCACTCAATTGAACTTAGCTTCATGGATGTGTACCCGGCCTTAACTCAAGCCTCGGTAAATCAGTAGCGGTTACGGGGTGCGGCTTCACTAGCTTTTCTGTCTGCTAATGACACTGGCTGTGATAACTACAGCTCTGCACCAAGCACGTCGGCAGCAGAAGCTGCCGGTAGGTTAGCTCACAGGTGGTGGCCACCAGTCGAGCGTTTTGACGTATCCGTAAAATTGAAGCATATCTGGATTCCAGTGCAATAAATTTACGCTACTCCAAGATGACAGCTTAGGCAATAGTTTTCGCCAGCCCGGTGCGCGCAGCGCAACATTTTGTTCTAAACCTGATTGATACGACAGGCTACAACGTCACGAGATTGCCACGCGCCGCTCGTTGGTAATGACAGCCTCTCTGATTTCATCATTACGAGCCGGCGCAGCCGGTGCGGCAATCTCTGTGAGAATTCTTCGGGCCTACTTTGTAAGCCAGTCAGAGCGATCCGAGAATACAACGATCCGCGCTTAAGATGACGCACAAAAAAACGCCGCGTCCCAGATCAGGACGCGGCGCTGTATTTTCTAACTTTCAGTTTGTAACAACTAACGTATGTAGCCGAGTTGTTCCAGCTCAATCAACATACGATGAGCCGCAAGATCGGGCGTCAGCTTAGCTGTATCAATTACCAGCTCCGGGTTCTCCGGAACATCGTACGGATCATCGATACCGGTGAAGCCCTTAATCAGCCCCGCACGCGCTTTTGCGTAAAGCCCCTTGCGATCACGCTCTTCGCACACTTCAATAGGCGTTGCTACATGAATTTCGATAAAGCCACCGTGTTCTGAAACAGATTCCCGCACTTGTCGACGAGTTGCCGCGTACGGTGCAATCGGTGCACAAATGGCAATACCGCCGTTCTTGGTAATTTCGGTAGCTACGTAACCAATACGCTGAATGTTCAGGTCGCGGTGTTCTTTTGAAAAATTCAGCTCACTCGATAAATTCTTTCTGACAACATCGCCATCAAGCAGCGTTACCGGGCGCGAACCGTCTTCAAGCAGTTTGACCATGAGCGCGTTGGCAATAGTGGACTTACCCGAGCCAGATAGCCCGGTAAAGAAAACCGTAAAACCCTGCTTGTGTTTAGGAGGATGCGCTTTACGCAGCTCTTCAACCACTTTCGGGTAAGAAAACCATTCCGGAATCTCGAGACCTTCACGTAATCGTCTACGAAACTCGGTACCCGACAAATTCAATACGGTGTCGGTCTTGTCAACCTCGTCAGCCGGCATGTACTCGGCCTTGTTCTCAACGTAAACCATCATCTTGAATGGCACCATGGCGATATCCAGCTCTTTCTCATGCTTGAGAAAAAGCTCCTGCGCCTCGTAGGCACCGTAAAACGGATTGCCATCTTTATCGTTACCCGGACCCGCGTGATCACGCCCAACAACAAAGTGAGTACACCCGTAATTCTTACGGATAATGGCGTGCCAGATAGCCTCGCGTGGCCCACCCATTCGCATGGCAAGGTTGAGCAAACTCAGCTGAGTAGTTTGCTCGGGATACTGTTCCAGAACGTGCTCGTAGCAACGAACACGTGTGAAATGATCAATGTCGCCAGGCTTGGTCATGCCGACAACCGGCTGAATCAAAAGGTTAGCCCCCACTTCACGCGCTGCGCGAAAGGTGAGCTCTTGGTGCGCCCGGTGCAGTGGATTGCGTGTTTGGAAAGCCACAATCTTACGCCAGCCCAGCTTGCGGAAACGACCGCGCAGTTCAGACGGCGTGTCTCGCAATAATTTGAAATCGTAATACGTAGGAGGCTCAATGCCGTGAACCTTGCCGCCAAGGTAAACCGGATTGGACTTGTTTTTCAAAAATGCAACGGCCGGATGCAGGTCGTCGGTAGTACCGAAAACAGACTGCGCTTCGGCCATCAGATCTGGCGCGTACTTGTCGGTCACTTCGAAAGTAGCCAGCAGCACACCTTCAAGGTCGCGTAGTGCAATGGTTTGACCCGCCTCAATAGAGTCGCCAAACTCTTGACTTACGTCGAGCGTGACAGGCATTGGCCACAGCACGCCGCTAGGCAGCCGCATGTCTTTACATACGCCGTCGTAGTCAGCTTCGGTCATGAAACCCTCAAGTGGCGAAAACGCTCCGTTCATCAACAGATCGAGGTCGCATATTTGACGTGGGGTCAAATCCCACGACGCATAATCCTTTGCACGTTCTTTTTCGTCGTCTGCACGGTCTTCCGACAAATACAAATCTTTGAGTTCGCCGCCATGCGGTTCTTTAAATGCGCCCACGATACTTTTCCTTAAACAAGAGATGCCTGAGCATCAAAAAAATTTACTAATCTGAAATTAATCCGTTCAAAACAATGTCTGTGCAGTGCTGCACAACATCAAATAAGTCGAGCTCCGGGTCTCGCACAATTAAGTGCCCCCATGAGTTACATAGTCCAATGACAGACTGAGCCGCCATCCGACAATTGAGATTCTTGCGAACTTCGCCGTCGTTCTGAGCCGCTTGCATAAGATCTTCAAGCGACTGTCGATAGCCGCTACCAAGCTCCTTGAGCGTGGTGCGCTTTTCCTCCGGCAAGTAAAGCCGTTCGTCGTTATACACTTTCAGCGCTTCGTTATTCTGCCGATAGCAAGACAGATGCGATGTCACACTGGCCATCAACTTGGCTGCGAACGGCTGGTTGGACTCCACAATAGAAGCCATACGACCGGCATACTCGCTAATACCCAGCAGACACACTTCGTGTAGAGCCTCTACTTTCGAGTCAAAGTAGTAATACAGACTGCCCTGCTTTATACCCAGCTTGCTTGCGATGTCTTTCGTCGTCGCTCCATGAAACCCTTTGTCCGCAAACACACTCGCCGCCGCGCGAATGGCCGCGATGCGCTGCTGTTGGTATTTGTCATCGTCCAGTGAGGTCATAGGCCTGCCTTAAGTGTCGGTGCATTCTATAGATCTATAGAACTATGACAAGGAATTTGATCACATTTATTTTTTATTAATTAAATCAGTTATTTATTTTATAAAAAATGCATTATGTTCTATCAATCAATTGTTAGATAGATTTCGCGCGCGCATCACAGTACTTAAACAACACTAAAAAGCACAAAATAAGAGCTCTAAACTCGTTGTCATTAATACACGACGGTAAGCTCAGGATTGTTTATTTGCGCGTTTTTTGATCGAAGCTCGTGTATTTCGTGTTTTTAAATCAATGAACGCGTGAAACAATAGCTGTAACCTACTAATATAATTAAATATTATATTTGCCTCTTGGGTGGGCTGCGGGACCAGCCAAGTGATGTGACCGAAGACGGCCAAAATGCTATCCTCCGCGCACTTTTTGGATCATGAAATGACACTCTATACATAGAGTCTTTTTTCACCATCAGCTTTTAGTCCCAAAACAGGGGAAATGTAATGTTCAAACAATTAAGTGTTTTTTGCACTTCAACGGTTCTTGCCATCGCCATTAGCACACCGGCCATGGCCCAATTGGAAGAAGTACTCGTCACGGCGACCAAACGGGAAACAACCCTGCAAGACATCCCTGTTGCGGTCACCGTCACAAGCGGTGAAACCATGCAGCAGGCGCAAATCATTGATATCAGCGACCTGCAGTCAATCGTGCCATCGCTGCGAATCACTCAGCTGCAATCATCCGGTAACACCAACTTCGTTATTCGCGGCTTTGGTAACGGCGCTAACAACCCGGGCATCGAACCTTCAGTCGGCGTATTCATCGACGGCGTTTATCGCTCACGTTCATCAGGCGCGATTTCCGACCTGACCAACATTGAACGAGTGGAAGTTCTGCGTGGCCCTCAAAGCACCCTGTTTGGTAAGAACGCTTCGGCCGGTGTTATCAGCGTAGTGACGACGAAGCCCTCGTTCGAGTTTGGCGGTGGCGGCGAATTGACCGTCGGTAACTTCAATACCTTGATGGGTCGCGCCCATGTAACTGGCCCAATCACAGACAAGCTTGCTTTCCGTGTCAGCGCCAGCGGCAACCAGCGTGAAGGCTACTTCGGCAACGGTTTTACGAACAACAACACAAACGAGCGAGAGCGCTGGGGCCTCCGCGGGGAGCTATTGTTTGAACCAACCGATAACAGCTCGTGGCGCCTGATTGCCGACCTCGATGTAATCGACGAAAACTGCTGTGGTGTCACCAATCTGGTCGATGGACCTACTGGCGACGTGGTTCGAGCACTGGGCGGTCAACTTACGTCAAACGACCCCTTCTCACGCTCGGGTTTTTTCAACCTTGATTCAATAAACGACATTGAAAACAGCGGCATCTCTTTGCAGGGCGACATCGATTATGATCGCTTCACACTGACCACTATTACTTCGGTACGTGGCCAGGAAAAATATGAAAATGCCGATTCAGACTTCAACAGTGCCGACCTTCTCGGCGCAAACCAGTACAACACCGACATTGATACATTCACTCAGGAATTTCGCCTGACCTCGAACGGCGGCGGCAACGTTGACTGGATGGTTGGCGCGTTCTACTTCAACGAAGAAGTCGAGTACCAGAACAACATTATTTTTGGTCAGGACTTCCGCGCCTATGCTGACATCCTGGCCGGTGGCGGCATTACCGGTCTGGAGGGCGCGCTGGGTGTCACTCCGGGAACGTTCTTCGGTGCAGGCCAAGGCTCTTTTGACCGAACCGGGCAAGACGACACCGCGCTGTCTTTCTTTGGTCAGGTTGACTGGCACATTAGTGATCGCACAACCCTTACTTTCGGCCTTAACAACACGCGCAATGAAAAAGACGCATTTGTTGATGCGAGCGCAACCGGTGCATTCTCTGCAGTTGACCTGGTACAGGTTGGCTTCGGCGGCCTGTTTGGCGCATTGACCGGCGGTCAGGCACCTACACCGGCTAACTTCGCAGCCTTCCCGGCTCAATTTGCTCAGGCGCAGGCATTGAGCACCGTTCCGTGCTCGCCAACAACCGGGCCACTGTGTAACTCAGCCCTCGCACTGCAGCCACTACAGTTCCTGCCTCCGTTTGTGAACTTCCCGAACTCTGTTGAGAGTGGCAACTCTGACGACAGCGACACAACGTACACTTTGCGTGTCTCTTTTGCCGCTAACGACACGTACAACTTTTACGCCAGTGCTGCTACCGGCTTCAAGTCAACTTCATGGAACCTGTCGCGAGACTCACGCCCGTTTGCAGCCGATATCGGAGCACTCACAAGCGCCGGATTAAACACTGTAAACCTGCGTTCAGGAACACGTTTCGCTTCACCTGAAGAAGCAACCGTTTACGAACTGGGTATGAAAGCACAGTTTGAGCGAGGTGCAATTAACCTCGCTATCTTCGATCAGTCAATTGAAGGCTTCCAGTCAAACATCTTCACCGGAACCGGTTTTGACCTCGCCAACGCGGGTGAGCAATCAACCACCGGTCTTGAAGTTGATACTGTGTTTACACCTAACGATCAATGGAAGTTCACCTTTGCAGGCACCTTCCTGGATCCAACTTACGATTCGTTCGTTAACGGAAACGGCGTAAACGGTCCTGAGGACCTGACCGGTCGCGATCCAGCGGGTATCCACAAAGTCAGCATCAATACCTCAGGCACCTACTACCACGACTTTGGTAACGGTCTCGAAGGCTTTGTTCGTGCCGACTACAGTTACGAAGACGAAGTACAAATTGTCGAAAACGTATCAGCCGACGTCGCGTCTCGCGAAGTCAACCTGCTGAACGCAAGCTTTGGCCTTAACTTCGACAACGGCTTTGAATTACTTCTATGGGGACGCAACCTGACCAACGACGACCATTTGCTCAGCGCTTTCCCAACTGTACTTCAGTCAGGAAGCTTCAGCGGTTACCCTAATCCGCCACGCACGTACGGATTGACAGTACGCAAGAGCTTCTAGACTCGCTCTAACGTACAACCAGCAAGAAAGAAAAAGCCGGGGTCCTGCCCCGGCTTTTTTTATGCTTGTTGATGTCGTGAACTTGCATGCAGCAAGCCTCAGCCTGAACTAAACTGCACAGCACGACCGTTCACTACCAGTTCACCAGAGTGTCGGCATTCTTCGCATTACTTCCATTTGAATCCGTCGAGGAGAGAACCATTAACCCTGCAACCAAACGCGGCATCATTGGCATTGTCATTTCACTGGTACTCGGCAGCCTGATCGCCCTCGCAGGCAACAGCGGCAGCGTAATCGCATGGGGCACAGGTGTATTTGGTCTTTGCATTCTTCTGGCTTTCGCCATTCAATGGATCGTTTTCATCCCGTCCTTTTTGGCTCAGACAGAGCACTATTTTGATTTGACCGGCTCGCTCACGTATTTATCCGTGGTTGGATTTGCACTGGCGTTCAGCCCTGCCGCCGACCTCCGCGCCATGATCATCGCGGCTCTCATCGCCATTTGGGCCACCCGGTTAGGCACCTTCCTGTTCCGTCGCATCAGGAAAGATGGTTCCGACAGTCGCTTCGACGAAATCAAACCTGTGTTTGCCCGCTTCCTGATGGCATGGAGTCTGCAAGGCGTTTGGGTCAGCGTTACCGCCGCCGCCGGACTTGCCGCCATTACAAGCCAGAGCCGAGCAGAACTAGGCCTTATTGGCTGGGCCGGCATTGCAGTGTGGCTAATCGGTTTTGGTATTGAAGTCATCGCCGACCGACAGAAACGACAACATCGGGCCGCGCATCCCGGCGAGTTCATCCGCTCGGGACTTTGGGCGTGGTCACGTCACCCAAACTACTTTGGCGAAATTGTGCTTTGGATCGGCATTGCCATTATCGCTTTCCCAACGCTCTCAGGCTGGCAATACGCCACCCTGATTTCACCCGTTTTTGTATATCTTCTGCTAACGAGAGCAAGTGGCGTCCCCTTGCTTGAAGCCAAATCCGACGCCAAATGGGGGGACGACCCCGAGTACCAGGCATACAAAGACAAGACCCCTGTACTGATGATGCGCAAGCCGGGGTAACAGACTTCCATCCGGCATCGATGACTGACAGGAACGCGCTTGGTGAAACGCAACTTTTCGGTAGCGTTAACGAATCGGAATCGGGCCGGTAAGAATAGAATACGACCTCGACGACTAACGTGACACTGAACACCTCTGCATGGGCGGCACTAACCTTTGAGCAATAGCGCACGAAACAATGAGCCCTTAAATGGCGTCAAGGTTCTCGATTTATCTCGCGTTCTGGCGGGCCCGTTTGCTACTCAAATGCTGGCCGACCTCGGCGCCGAAGTGATCAAAATTGAACACCCCGAACGGGGAGACGATACGCGCCAGTGGGGACCACCATTTGTACAAGCCGCCGACGGAACACGCGGCAACGCCGCTTATTTTTACTGCGCCAATCGCAATAAGAATTTCGTAGGCATAGATTTCAAAACACCAGAAGGACAGAAGCGAATTAAGCAGCTGGCAGCCGACGCCGACGTGTTAGTCGAGAACTACAAAGTCGACGGGTTAAAAGCCTACGGTCTTGATTACGCATCACTCAAAACAATAAACCCGCGTCTCGTTTATTGTTCGATTACCGGCTTTGGCCAAACCGGGCCGTATCGCTACCGGCCTGGCTATGACTTCATCATTCAAGGCATGTCGGGACTCATGAGCGTGACAGGAAAAGCCGACGGTGAACCGGGTGGAGAACCTCTACGAACTGGCGTCGCCATGGCCGATTTGTCATCCGGCTTGCACGCGGTTAGCGGCATCTGTGCAGCTCTGTACGCTCGCAACCAAAGCAACCGAGGTTGCCACATTGATATCTCACTACTCGACGTGCAAGTGTCTCTGCTATCGCATCACGCGACAAACTATTTGAACAGCGGTGATGTGCCGTCGCGCATTGGCAACACACATCCAAACATTGTCCCGTACCAGGTTTTCTCAACGTCTGATCACCCCATCATAATTGCAGTGGGCAATGACTCCCAGTTTGCGCGACTGTGTGAAACACTCGAGCAGAGTGCATGGTCGGAGAGTGTGCGCTTCGAGAGAAATCACCAACGAGTTGAAAATCGTGAAGAGCTGGTTAGCCTGATCCAGTCAGTACTCACCAGCCAACCGGCGAGTCATTGGCTCGAAAAACTACACGCGGTAAACGTCCCGGCTGGGCCAGTTAATAATCTTGAACAGGTGTTCAATGATCCGCAGGTAATCGCTAGAAACCTGCAGCTAAGAACAGATACCGAGGACACCAAAGGCGTTGGAACAGTCGCCAGCCCAATCGTGATTAAAGAGTAAAAGCCAACCGGCCGTTTAGCTTGCGACAACCAACTTCGGACCCTTTCCTTTACCACTCTTGCGTAGAGCACGACCCTCGTAGTCGGCAATAATATCTTGCAGCGCGCGACTGATTTTAGTGCAGTTCCTGATCATCTCGATTTTAGGGTACGTCGCCTGCTGACCTTCCGTAATCAGGTTCATGAGTTCCTTCTCGGTCAACCGAGCCAAAAGGCGCATAGGGTTAAAATACGGTGAACGCGGGGTAATTGTGATATCACCGGTGTACTGCTGAGTCGCAACCGAATAAAAACTCCGGTAAAGGTACTCGACAGGAGGAAATGATCGGACCATTTTATGCGTCAGCGGTTGTGTTGCACGCAACCATTCCTGATAGCTTCTCAGGGCTGCGTTCATTCCGGTTGTCCACAAATTCTGGCGACCCTTTGGATCTTGCAAGAACCACAGCACGTGTGGGTTCACCTGACTGGCAATGTAATGATTGGTGCCGTACAGACGAGACAGACGTTTCATCGGCATGTCCTGGCTCATGGAACCATCAATCCATTTGCGGCGGGGTAAATATGGTCGACGCTTGCCGGTCGTCACGCTTTTTGCCTCAAGCGTAACCGCCGGGAACACGCCCGGAATGGCGCAGGACGCCATGACGGCTTTGCGCACGTATACGTTTGGCGACGTAATCGCGTTTAGAAGCCGGGATGTTTGATGTTGTTCGTAGGGCGCGACGGATACGTTAATCCATCGACCGCTAATTTCGTAGGCTTCGGCAAACGTGACATCTGGCAGCATGCGCTCGAGCACGTTTTCAAGGTCACTCACGTCCAGTCTTGGAGCCACGAACGGAATCAGGTTTTGCATCCAGCTCGCTTCGTTCTTCGCTTCCATCACAAGATTGGCGGGCTCAAAAAAGTAGTCCAGCTCGTCGTCGCTGTGGGTGCCGAGAACGGCCGCAACCAGCGAACCGCCGCTGGAACCGGATATGACAGACGGCAAAATCGACTCGTCGTTTAGCGCTTTGGCCACGCCAACATGAAAGTGCGACAGCGCCGCACCACCGCTAAGCATTAAACCGGACTGCCCGAAGCAGTGACTGGCTCGACGGAAGAACTCAAGCCGTTCTTCAAATCCGATAGTACGCGAACGGCTTTTCGCCAAATGTTGTAACGCGGTTACGACTTCGTCAATGTAATCGATAATGAGCTCTTTCGTGCCAAACTTGGACTGACGGTAGAGCTTGCTGCTACCCATGCCACCAATGTTGCCGTGGATACCCTGGTTAAGCGTGTAAAGCAGGCCGCGCTGGTCACGCGCTTTACGCAAGGTTCGCAACTCTTCGAGACGACGTTCAATGGCTGAATAGTCGTAGAGTGGCGATTTTACTTTCTTGCGCCACTTCTCTTTGCCCGTCGCAAGATCGTGGGCTTTGGCCAGTTTAACCCACGCGGAATAGCTGGGTGCGTCGCGCATTTCGAGCAGGAGTTTGCTTTTATTTACCGAGGACATAAGCGGCGTTAATTCTCTTCGTTATAAGTGTGCGCACTAACTTGTGCGGTTGCAGCATTATACCCAGAGCACACGCTTCAGACCAGCAGGCGTGATTATGTTCAAAGTCACGCCATCTATTACGTGATGAAAGACAGGGGCACATTGAGAGAGAGCGGAACAGGCGCGCAAAAAAAGAATCTTTACAGTTTGTTACACGTGCCGATGTCAGCCGAAACTATAAAACAAGCTTTTCGGTTTACTTCGTCGCAGCGAGATCATAAAGAATCCTGACACACAATTTTACTCCGTATACTCCACTCATGTTGGAACTGTCGACAGCTTCATTAGCCATCTTATTACTGGCCGCATTCGGCACCGGCGTATTACACGGCGCGGTGGGTCTTGCCGGGGGCGTCGTTATGGCCGCCGTGCTGGCTCACTTTGTCGGCCTCAAAACAGCCGTACCCATCATGACGTGCGCCCTCTTGTTCAGTCACGGAAGCCGCGTTTTCTTATTTCGAAAAGAGACCGCTTGGTCAACGGCCTGGTTTGTTTTAGCTTTTGGCCTACCCACTATCGTTCTGGGCGCATGGGTTTTCACACGCATTAGCGAGACCGTTGTGGCTTTCATTTTTGCAGTCTTTCTAACCGCATCGTTTCCAGTAAAGCGATGGGCCAAAGCGCATCGAATAAACACATCCAAACCGGTTCTGGCGGTCGCCAGCTCCGTGTGGGGTATGCTCGCAGGCAACGTGATTGGACCCGGCTTTTTTCTGGCGCCGTTTCTTCAAGGAACCGGCATGAATCGGCTTACGTTTGTAGGCACCATCGCGATCATCACGCTTGCGATGAACGCGGCCAAACTTATCGTCTTCAGCTCGGCACAGCTCATGAGTACCGAGAGCTATCTACTTGGGATACTGATTGGTTGTGCCACGATCCCGGGCAACTGGTTAGGGAAACGAATCCTGCACCACATGACTGACGGGCATCACGAGTGGCTGGTTGACCTCCTTACCTTTCTCTTAATTGCAAACTTTGTTTATTTGGCCGTTACGGTTAACGCGTCTTGAAATTCAAACGCAATGAACAGAATAAACGCGGGCCATGACAACACCATCGGACATCGAGAACACCGTTTAGTCAGCCCTAAAGCGCCAGCCTGATCCCTTCTCTGGCAACGTGATAACCCGCGGCTTCGACCAGCCGCGCTTCCTCGCTATCTTTAACCAACAGCGGGTTAGTATGATTCAAGTGTATGAACCAGACCTTATTGCGCTCGTCTGCGGGCAAGTCTTGAAGCAACGCCATTGACTCGGATACAAACGGGTGCGGTATTTTTGACATGTCGCGGCCTGGTAATTCACCGTCGGCAAAAAACGTCGCATCAATCAACGCGTAGTCGTTCGCCTTTACAACTTCACGTAAATCCTCGCTCCACACCTGCCACTTGTTAATATCCGGAATAAACACCGCGCTGCGTGACTCACTTGCGATGCGGTACCCAACCGTCTCAGAGAACTCGTCACGATGAGGCACCAAGAACGGAGTCACACGTACGCCACCACCTGCGTCCACGCTTCGTTCGTGTTGCAGAGACTTCAAGACTATATTCTCGAAGCCTACAAGCTGACTCCAGGGCCCGTTCTCCTTCAGGAACTCACTCATTCGCGGCATCGCGAACACCGGCATTTCACTTGCACCCATCACTTCGTGTCCTAAATACATCAAACCGGAATAGTGACCAATGTGTGCGTGGGTGAGAAATATTCCAGCGAGAGGATGCGTCTCCGACGGCGCCTCTTGCTCGAAGGCGTACAGCTGGGAAGGAAAATCAGGCGTCGCTTCGAACAGATATTTCTGTGCAGACGTGACCAATCCAAGCGCGGTGGCGCCCCGCTTTGCACCGGGCACTTCCCAACCGGTTAGGCAGTGTGGCTGGTAGCAGCCGGCCTGCGGATAACCTGCATCCTGTGCTACACCCAGTACGAAAAGATAGGGTGCCGCGACGACTGATGTGTCGACATCACTGACTAAAACAGCGGTTTGTGAAATAGCTTCTAAACTTTTTTCCGCGGGCGTTTGCGAGGCGCGACTGTCAGACCCGCTTCCGGGTGAAGACTGTCGCAGCCCGTGCATAAGGCCGGCGGCCAACACTAAAACCAACAGGCACACAATGCCAAGCGTTCGGGCAAGGTTATGCGTACGACCCGCATTATCTACGGACGCAGAATCTGGCCGTTTCGAACCGATGGGATGACTGTTGCTGCTCATGCCTTTCTCCTCATTGGTTCGGAGTATAACCGGCTAGCCGTATTACTGGCCGATTGAGAATGGCAACGTCGAGCGGCGACGGCTTGACCGTCCCGTTTTCGAATTTACGTTCAACTTTGATACAAGGCGCGATGGAGACCACGAGTTACAAAGAGAGGAAACAACCGCCTGTCGAGAAACCAAGCTTCTCAACAGACGGAAAACGGGCGTTTAGGCGACTCTCGAGCTGTTCGACTCCAGCTGGGTGCGCAGATACTCTTCATAGGTGCCGTTGTAATCGTTGATCCCGGTGGGCGTCATTTCGATAATACGCGTGGCCAGCGACGAAACGAAATCGCGGTCATGGCTAATGAAAATCAGCGTTCCTTCATAGTGTTCCAACGCAAGGTTCAACGCTTCAATGGATTCCATGTCCAGGTGATTGGTTGGCTCGTCCATAACCATTATGTTTGGTTTTTGCAAAATCAGCTTACCAAACAACAAGCGCGCCTCTTCTCCACCGGACACCACCTTAACCGACTTATCGGAGTCGTCACGGTTGAACAACATGCGTCCGAGCGTTCCTCTCAGGAACTGGTCGTCAGCACCCTTGGGTCGCCACTGGCTCATCCAGTCAAACAACGTCCGGTCTTCGGGAAACTCGTCGGCATGGTCCTGAGCAAAATATCCAACGTTCGCATTTTCGGACCATTTAACGGTACCGCTGTCCAAAGGCTCCTCACCTACGAGGCAGCGTGCCAAAGTCGTTTTACCAATACCACTTGGGCCAATAATGGCCACGCGGGATCCGGCGTCAACGTTGAGATTCAGGTTTTCGAACAGCGGGCCTTCATCAAACCCTTTGCTGATGTCTTCCGTTTCAACGACAAACCGTCGCAGCGGCTTCTCTTGCTCAAAACGAATATAAGGACTGACACGACTCGAAGGCTTGATCTCGTCGAGTTTGATTTTCTCGAGCTGTTTGGCTCGCGATGTAGCCTGTTTTGCTTTCGAGGCGTTCGCTGAAAAACGACTGACGAAGGCTTGAAGGTCAGCCATTTTAGCTTTCTTCTTGGCGTTATCCGATTGTCGCTGCTCCAGAGCCTGAGTAGCCGCGGTCATGTATTCGTCGTAGTTGCCCGGAAACATTTGCAGCGTGCCATAATCCAGGTCGGCCATGTGGGTACATACGGTGTTCAGGAAGTGACGGTCGTGCGAAATGATAATCATGGTCGAGCGACTTTGATTCAGAAACTCTTCCAGCCAGCGGATGGTATTAATGTCGAGGTTGTTTGTGGGCTCGTCGAGTAGCAGCACGTCCGGGTCTGAAAACAGAGCTTGGGCCAGCAAAACACGAAGCTTAAAGCCGGGTGCAATTTCGCTCATAAGCCCTTCGTGTTGCTCGGTAGGAATGCCGATACCTTCCAGCAATTCGCCGGCTCGAGACTCCGCCGAGTAACCGTCGAGTTCAGCGAACTGAATTTCGAGATCGGCGACACGCATGCCTTCTTCGTCACTCATGTCAGCTTTGGAATATAGAGCGTCACGCTCTTGCATCACGTCCCACAACGTACTGTGACCCATCATTACCGTATCGAGAACGCGACGCTCTTCGTAGGCAAACTGGTCCTGCCGCAGTGTTCCAACGCGGATATCAGGGCCAACTGAAACATTGCCTGAAGTCGGGTCCAACTCTTTGGACAGCAGCTTCATGAAGGTGGATTTACCACAGCCGTTCGCACCGATTAGTCCGTAGCGATTGCTGTTACCAAACATGGCCGAAATGTTCTCAAACAGAGGCTTGGCGCCAAACTGAATGGTTAAATTTGAGGTTGTTATCACGTCGTTTCCTCGGCTGCGTAAGAGCCTGTCTTGTATGAAAAAACGGCCCTTATCAGCCGCCGACGCGGATCATAGCAGAAAGCTTGTTCGATTTTTGGCCAATTTTCAGTTTCATGCTAAAGGCGCCAGCTCATCGAGATGGCAGACTAGCTCCGTAAATCAATAGCTTGTAGAAACAAACAATGTCAGGCGTTAGCAGGCAGGTGCAGCTCAACCCAGTTTATAACGTCGGATATGACCTGCTCGCGCTCCGGTTCGTTAAAAATCTCGTGATACAAACCAGGATACAGACGCAGTGTTTTGTCTTGCGAACCCACCCTGTCATGCAACAAAGTCGAAGCGACCGGGGGAACCACCTTGTCAGCGTCACCGTGAAGAACCAACACCGGAGTCGATACGTCACCAAGACCGGCCACAGCCCGATCCATCGCGGCAAACATGGCGACCAGCAAACTCGCCGGTAGTTTGCCTGTGTACACCAACGGATCGTTCACGTAGCGCTCTACTACTTCGGAGTCGCGGCTAACACCACTGGCATCCAGTTTCAGTACACCCAACGCCGGGAACCAGCGCGCCAATGCGCGGACCAGCTTCAACTGCAGCTTGGGCGGCTGAGGCTCAACCGCTAACGCAGCTCCTGAAAACACAACGCCGGCGAACCGGGTGTCGTCCTGAATGTACAACGCAGAGATCAATCCACCCATGCTGTGGCCCACTAAAAAGAACGGCGTATGGTCAAGTGACTCTGGTGGAGCGTGTTCGTTGCGGGCGGTTACAGAACAGAACTCCTCTTCAGCGGTCTTTCGGGCAAGGGATACCGCGCGAAGATATTCGTCGAAGCTGGAGACACAACACCGCTCACCCGATGACTTTCCATGACCGGGCAAATCGACCGTTGCCACCGCAAATCCGCTGCGAGCGCATTGAGCCGCAAACGCTTCGTAACGGCCACCGTGTTCCGCCGCACCGTGAACCAGTAGAATCACACCCCGAAGTGCTTGCGCCTCATCTGGTCGCCATGACTGGTAGTGCACAGAGACACCACCGGATACTTCCAGTGTTTGAACCGTGTGTTGCAAGAGACGTCGCCGCAGAATAACGAGGTCATCATCATACGCTCGCACGACAAACATTCATACGTATGAGCACCACTAGGGCACTTGATTATCCGACCAATGGCCGGACAGGCTGCACAGTTCATCTTGCCGCGATGAATCACGCCACGCCGTTGGATTCCGTTTGTTAGAAAACGATAGATCCAACCTGAGCTTCGGCGAGGCCAATACGCTCCAGAGATTGCTCCCACCGCGAATCCGCGTAGAGTTTTTCAAAAAACACGTCTGTCTTTAGCGCGTTGATGTTCTGGTTTTCTGTTATCGCTTTATCGATCCATTCAAACGCAAGGTCTGCGTCGCCACGTCGTGCATAGACCATGGCGATAAAATAACCCCAGTCTTTGTCGTGTTCGGTAATCATGGACTGCAACACGACGTCCGCCGCAACACGATCGCCCATCTCGTCCATCGCAATCGCTTTTACAACGTGCTTAAACGAATCCTGTTTGATCTTTTCAGCCAGCTCAAGTGCAACCGCTGGCTTATTGTCATACAACGGCAGACGCGCAAGAACCAAAGGTGCGCCGAAGATATCCGGGTTAATCTCCAGAGCTTTATTCGAGTAAAGCTCTGCGTTGTCGTAATCGCCAATGTCCGCATACCAGGACGCCAGGTTAATACGGGGTATCGGAGACTGGGGCGCAATTTCAGCCACATTTTTCATTAGTTCGATGGCGAGCGGCGTGCGCCCAAGTACGTTGGCTAACACCGCGCTATTGTTCATGATCGAAGCGTCATTAGGCTTAACCGCAATGGCGCGCTTTAGCAGACGAGCAGCAGCCGGGTAATCCCGCTCGTACATCATCGCTATCCAGCCACGCACCGAAGACGACAGGTCCGGGTCTATTTCGTAGGCTTCGTCGGCCGCTTCAATAGCCTGAGCAAACCCCTCTTCGTAAGGAATAAAACCGCGAGCCGCCTGAATCGCGTAAATGCTGGCCCGATTTATTCGCACGAGCGAGTAACCAGGATCCAGGTCAATGGTCTTCGCGAAAAAATCCAGCGCTTCTATATACCCTTCCTTCGTACCTTTATGTGATGCATGCTCACCTTTGAGATACGTAAGATACGCCTCCTCGGATGTGACTGCCGATTGAGGCAGCTTCTTCACCAACGTAATTTTCATCGCCGTTGTGACCTGACGCGCAATGTCGTCCTGGACCGCAAAGACGTCTTTAAGTTCGCGATTGTAGGTTTCAGACCAGACATACGCGTCGGTTTCGGCGTCAATAAGCTGTACCGAGATTCGCACGATACTGTCTTTCATGCGCACCGAACCATCTAGAACGTAGGCAACGTTGAGCTTCTTTGCCATGTCTGTTAACGCAGTATTTTTCCCTTTGAACGCAAAGCTCGATGCCCGTGACACCACTCGAAGTTCTTTAATCTGTGCCAACAAACCCAGTACTTCGGCACTTACGCCATCAGAGAAATACTCGTCCGAGTCATTTGCACTGCGATTCGTAAACGGCATGACGGCTATTGAGGTTTCACCAAACGACTCAAGTTTTCCGGCAATGCGCCCTTCTTCTCGCGCCGCTTCGGCAATCGTGGCTTCACGCGACTCGGACAGCACAAACTTGTCCACAGCAAAGTATCCAACTGCCACCACCAGAGTCACGACAATAAACTGATCCAGTCGCCTCGCAACAGAGGGAGCAACCGACTCCGCGGTATCTACTTCGTCATCGCGTTTGAAACCGCCCGGTGTCCACTCAAACACCCACGAAAAAATAAGCGTTGGAATGAATCCGGCAGCGACGGCAATAATGATCCACTTCTGCAAATGATCAAGGTCGAATGCAGGAAGTATTGAGACGGCAATTTGAATAGCGAGCCAAGCCCCAACAATATAGGCGGCGGCGACGCGGGTAACGTGGCGACGTTTGAGTTCCTGGAAAATTGACATTTGTTTTTCTTATTTGTGTTTGCCAGTGCCCAAAGTAACCGAATGGCAAGCCAACAGGCAAGGCGCTGGGGGCTTATTCCCCGTCAATGACCCTACGTCACATCGCTACGGCGCGTTTGGCCACGGTTTTAACCGTCTTTACGGCCCGGGATCTTATCGAATTTTACTTAACGCCGGCGTTCGAGCCTCACACGAAGCGAATGTGTTTCTTCAAAGGGAGCTCACGAATGCGCTGACCTGTCGCCGCAAATATCGCGTTGGCAAGAGCCGGAGCAGCTGGCGGCGTTCCAGGCTCACCGATACCGCGAATGTGCGCCTGATTTTCGAGCACGCGAACTTTTATCGACGGTGCCTGATTCATGCGGATAGCACCGTAGTTATGAAAATTGGTCTGCTCTACACGTCCGTCCTTGATGGTGATATCGCCCATAATTGCAGCTGTCAGACCAAAGTTAATACCGGACTCTACCTGCGCCTCAACGTTACGTGGATCAAGCGCCGTTCCGACGTCAACCGCCGCCCAGACGTTGACAATTTTGATCCCGCTCGGCGTGTTGGCCACTTCAATTACTTCGGCCACCGGAACCCCAAACGACATGACGAAGGCAACACCCAGCGCGTGACCGTCAGGCAAAGCGGCACCCCAGTCAGACAGTTCAGCCACGGCTTCAAGCACCAAACGACCCGGCTCGTAAGTCATGAGCTCGAGTCGCATTTGAAGCGGATCTTTGGAGGCCTTGTGCGCAAGTTCGTCAAGTGCACTTTCATGAAAAAAACCGTTCTGTGATGCACCAACCGAACGCCATGCACCAACGGGCACGGAAACAGGCGCCCGATATCCCGTTACCCGATAATTGGGAATGCCGTACGGCTGATCCCATGCGGCCTGTACCAGCGTGACATCTGCTCCCGCTGCCGGCATGCCAATGCGTCCCATCTGCGAGGCAAGAACGGACAGGCTCGAAACTTGCAGGTCGAGAGCGGTGGGCAACCCGTCTTTGACGGCGCCTCGGAATCTTGCCAAAGCAGCAGGCCGATACGTGTCGTGGGTAGTATCTTCTTCCCGCGTCCAGGTTAGCTTAACCGGCGTACCTGAGACCCCTTTGGCGATATGGATAGCTTGCTTGATAAAATCCATTTCAACACGGCGACCAAAAGCACCTCCCATGAGCATGGAGTGCACATCAATGTTATCGCGGTCGAAACCCGTAATCTCTTCTCCTACCGCAAGCACCTGCGTCGGACTTTGATTGCCCGCCCACACCTCGAGCCAACCATTCTTAACCAGCGCGGTCGCATTCATTGGCTCCATAGTGGCGTGAGCCAGAAACGGCGCTTTGTACTCAGCGGTAATCGACTGGTCACTGTCGAGCGCCAGTTCGACCTCTCCCTCATTGCGAAACTGACTGTCTTCCCGCTCACTCGTGAATGAGTTTTCAAGCACATTGAAAATCGCTGCAGAGTCGGTTGGATAGTCGGCCGGGCCCCACTCAAACCGAATTGAGTTGACGGCCTGAAATGCGTACCAGGTATTGGTTGCGACAACCGCCACACCGTCTTCGAGTTCGATAATTTTCTGGACACCCGGCATTTTTTCGGCACGAGTGCTATCAAAACCAATCATTCGGCCACCTAAATGCGGATTGGTTTTCACACTCGCATACAGCATTCCGGGTAGCCGGACATCAATGGCGTATTCAGCGGTTCCAGTACTCTTGCCTACGGCATCGACGCGAGGCTGAGACTTGCCGAGTATTGTCCAATTGCTTTTAGGTTTAAGAGGCACCGAAGCCGGTGGTTCGATTGAAGCGGCCTTGGCTGCGAGGCGAGTGTAAGGCAACTGTCGACCGTCCGCCGAAATAACCGCGCCTGAGCGTGTTTTAAGAGTCCCGACGGCAACGTTTAACTCGGCAGCGGCTGCCTCGACGAGCACAGCTCGAGCCGTGGCTCCCGCAAGGCGCATTTTCTCGTAGGCATCAACTGTCGTAGACGACCCGCCGGTCATTTGCATGCCTAAAAACTTGGCTGGCACGTGCGTAAAAGCACGCGCTTTATTGGCCATCCAACCGTGATCGGTCGACCGAAAAGGAACGGCTTCTTCGAAGCCTGCACCGTTAAAGTACGCCTTCGACGCGGGACCGTGTTCCGTGGTTATCTGGTCAAGAGTGACATCAAGCTCTTCGGCGACCAGCGCCGCTAAAGTCGTGTGAACGCCCTGCCCCATTTCGGCGCGCGGGGTAATGATGGTGATACCCGACTGGTCAATTTTGACATAAGGATTAAGCGCTGTTTGACCATCATTAAGTCGTTGCAACAGCGGATTAGCGTACGGCTTATTGTATTTGTAGTAGCCAAAGACCACACCACCTGCAACGGCAGCTGAACCGATAAGAAAAGTGCGCCGAGCTATTTTCTTAAAACGACTCACGACTTGGCCTCCCTGATTTTTGCCGCAGCAGATTTAATCGCTGCCCGTATACGCGTATACGTGCCGCAGCGACAGAGATTTCCAGACATTGCTACATCAATGTCGGTGTCCGAGGGATTGCTGTTGGTTTCAAGGAAGGCGGTAGCCGTCATAATTTGACCGGACTGGCAGTAGCCACACTGGGCAACTTGGTGGTCCACCCAGGCTTGCTGAACAATGCTCATGGCATCGGGAGACCCGACACCCTCTACCGTCGTCACCTCACCCTTCACGGCACTGACAGGCATTACGCACGAGCGCATGGGTGAACCGTTTATGTGAACAGTGCAAGCCCCACACTGTGCCATTCCGCAGCCAAATTTTGGGCCGGTGATGCCAAGCTCGTCCCGCAACACCCAGAGCAAGGGCATGTTGGGTTCAACCTTTACTTCGTGGACCGTGCCATTAACAACCAGACGCATTGCGGACTCCTTAAATAGCGGTAGAACGGGATTCGATTAACGTGAAATCATGATATCAGCCGCGGAAAAAGTCAGCTGATCTTGATAAATTAATTTTCGACAGTGGCGACCATTGTCATGCAAAGAGGTAACTCAAAACACACAGCTACAACTCTCCTCTGAGGACCCATTTTTGTGCACAGGTCGTTTATCCAAAATGCAGGGTCTTGACTTCCTGGTAGTCTTCTAGACCCATAATACCACCCTCGCGACCGTTACCTGACTGACGGTAGCCGCCAAACGGCGAACCGTAGTTGTACACACCACCGTTGATATGTACCGCTCCGGCGCGTAGCTGTCGAGACACGCGTTCGGCTCGGGCGGCGTCGCTCGTTTCTACATAGGCCGCCAAACCGTAAGGAGTGTCGTTAGCCATGCGTATCGCTTCGTCTTCCGTATCGAATGGCATCATCACAATAACCGGCCCAAAAACCTCTTCCCGAGCAATGCGCATATCTCCTGTAACGTCGGCGAATACAGTGGGCTTTACGAACCAACCGGTTTCGAAGCCGTCAGGCTTGCCGAGTCCACCAGCTACCAACCGGGCACCTTCGTCAATGCCAATCTGAATCATGCTCTGAACACGCTTGAATTGAATTTCGTCAAACAGCGGTCCAAGATGATCACCTTCTTCCAACGGGTTTCCAATTGCCTGATTCTCGGCGGCGGCTTTAGCGATACTAATCGCTTCTTCGTAGCAGCTGCGCTCAACCAACAGGCGTGTGGGTGCGTCGCAAGACTGTCCTGTGTTGCTAAAGCAATTCAATACGGTAGCGGTAACACTCTGTAAATCGCAGTCAGCAAATACAAGGTCAGGCGACTTGCCACCGAGCTCAAGCGTAACGCGCTTGACGGTATCGGCCGCCGCTTTGGTAACGGCGGTGCCGGCTCGAACGGAACCCGTGAACGACATCATATGAATATCAGGATGATCGGACAGGCCAGCGCCAATCGTAGGGCCGTCACCTTGTACAAGATTAAAAACACCGGGAGGAAAACCGGCTGCATGAATGATTTCGGCGTAAATCACCGCCGACACCGGCGTGAACTCGGATGGCTTCAATACGCAGGTACACCCCGCTGCCAATGCGGGAATAACTTTTAGAGCAACTTGGTTTACCGGCCAGTTCCACGGCGTAATTAAGCCGCATACGCCAACGGGTTCCCGTACGAGAATGTCGCCATTGCCAAGATCTTCGCGCTCTTCTTGTGACCTCAATGCGTCGATGAAACTCTCAAGATGCCCCACGGCTACATCAGCCTGCATGCTGCGCGAAAATGAAATGGGCGCACCCATTTCGAGTGTCATGGCCTGAGCGAGGTCTTCCAATCGCTTGCGTGTTTCGACCAGCAGAGCTTCGAGCAACTTTAGCCGCTCTTCCTTGCTCGACAGCCCATACGCGGCAAATGCGTGGCTAGCGGCATTAACGGCACGTTCCAAATCGGTGTGATCGCCAAGCTTAATGGTGCCCACCGTTTTTTCGGTCGCTGGATTGAGCACCGGAAACTCGCGGCTGCTATGCGGCTCTGTCCACTTACCGTTGATATAAAACTTGCCCAAATTGTCCATTCTAAATTCTTCCGCGTTTATAAAGTCTTGATGGCCGAAAAGGCTGGTAATGCGGTTCTATAGCGTGAATAAATCAGGACCCGGCACAAGCCGGACGTTCTGCATGGAAATACGCTATGTTGGCTAATAATCGAATGACAACGTTGCCAATTGGATCAGCCAAACCCAACTCTACATAAGTCGATCATAAACAGCCATTGAAGCCTTCCTTATCGGTTGGATAGCGCTGCGCTTTTCTTTACACTACGGGCGTCCGTATCAGGGCACTGTGAGCTCTGGCTAATACGGCTGTGTTTTCAACCGCGCTGCTAAAAAGCAACGGATAAATTGAAAACGCAGCCGTAAAACACATCCCCCATTTATAGAAGAAGGAATGCCCGTGAATCAGGATCTCGAACAAGCGCTATTAAATAGCTGGATGGAACGTCAGGAGTATGCAGAACTGATGCAGCCACTGGTCGGTAAACTTTATCGGGAACAGTCAATTGAAACGACCGTTTTTGGTCGTTCCCTCGTGGGTGCAAGTGCCATCGACATTATTAAAGCGCATCGTAGCGTGCGGCTGCACAAAGGACAGAAACTGCGGCTTCGTGAAAGCTATCCGTTACTCGAAGCGCTCAGCAAGATGAAGCTCCCACCGTTGGAAATCGATCTTGGCAAGCTGGCGTATCACTACCAGTATGAGAGCGATGCCAAGCAAGCAATCGATGCTTACCTGACTGAAATTTTCACCGATATTCTCGGACAAGGTGACACGCGAGAGCCAGTGGATATTGTGCTCTACGGTTTCGGCCGTATTGGACGTCTTATGGCGCGACTGCTCATCGAGCGACAGGGCAAAAACAATTCTCTTCGCCTGCGCGCCATTGTAACGCGAGGGGGTAAAGACGGAGACTTGGAAAAACGTGCAAGCCTCCTGCGACGAGATTCGATTCACGGCCCTTTCAACGGCAGCATTACAGTCTCTCACGACAACAACGCAATTAAGGCGAACGGCGCGTTTATTCAAATGATTTACGCCAACAGCCCGGATGAAATTGACTACACTAAGTACGGCATTACCAACGCCATCGTCGTCGACAACACCGGCATGTGGCGAGACCCGGAAGGTCTCAGCATGCACCTCAAAGCCAAAGGCGCTAAAAAAGTCGTGCTAACCGCACCAGGCAAAGGCGACATCAAAAACATCGTGTACGGTGTCAACCATCATGAAATTGAAAATTCAGACACGATATTATCCGCCGCGAGTTGCACCACCAACGCGATTACGCCTGTCTTGAAGGCACTGAACGAAGAATACGGAATTCAGAACGGTCACGTCGAGTCCGTTCACTCGTTTACCAATGACCAAAACCTCATTGACAACTATCACAAAGCCGACCGACGCGGACGTAGCGCTGCACTGAACATGGTTATCACCAGCACCGGTGCCGCCAAAGCGGTGTCCAAAGCCTACCCGAAGCTGGCTGGGAAACTAACCGGCAACGCCATTCGCGTACCAACGCCTAACGTGTCTCTGGCAATTTTAACCTTAACGCTGGACAAAGAAACCAACAAAGAGGCGCTTAATGACTTCATGCGCAAACAGTCTCTGCTGTCCGAGCTGCAACATCAGATTGACTATACGCAGTCGAAAGAAATTGTCTCAACCGACTTGGTCGGCTCACGCGCGGCGTGTGTGGTAGATGCTCAGGCCACTATCGTTTCAGACAATCGCGCCATACTGTATGTGTGGTA
>JBGCFV010000038.1:0-64622 GCA_045107075.1 Gammaproteobacteria bacterium | reverse complement strand
TGCCCTGCAGCTTAAGCACTGGAAACGTGGTCCGACGACGTTCCGTGAACTTCGAAGGATGGACGTACCCTGTGACGTTGCCAGACGTATCGCCAGTCATGCCGGAAGGTGGTGGCACAGCAGCCGTTACTCGCTCAACCTTGCTATGCCGCCTAAGTTCTTTGATCGCCTTGGCATACCTCGTCTCTCATGATCCTCAACTTCTCGAACCGCCTAGTGCGGACCCGCATGCTAGGTGGTGTGGGAGGGGTTGGACAGATAGCCTGTCCACCCCTATCCCGATTATGTCTGCGATTCTTCAGCCGTAGCGAATCAGGCTAGCAATACGTGTTTTTTTTATCTTGTTCAGCGTTATGTGGGATGCAAATCGACCTGAAGTGTTGAAGTGTTAGGATGGAACACACAGATATAAAAAAATCATAGTGCTTTCGAAATCGAGAGCAGGTAGTTCGTGCTGCTGTTCAAGTGACCAAAAGGAATTCCAAACCCATGGGTAAATTATCAATCGCCATCATTGTTTTGATGATCGCTACAGGTTCATTTGGTCAGAACACGGATACAGATGGCGACGGTGTCGAGAATGCCATGGATAATTGTTTACTCGTGGCCAATCCCAGCCAGACTGATACCGACGGAGACTCATGGGGAAACGCCTGTGATTCAGATTTCAACAACGATGGTCAGGTGAATTTTCTGGATTTCAACATGCTGTCGCAGAGTTTTCTATCCTCTACGGAGTTGTACGATCTGGATGACAGTGGCGTAGTTAATTTCCTCGATATCGTGATTTTCATGAGTCATTTTCAGCAGCCTCCGGGGCCAGCTGGCTTCGCAAATTCCCAAGGGGGTTTCTGGTGCAGTCCAATAACCTGGGCACCAGCTGCGGTTCCAACGGCGCAGACACACGTTTTTTTGTCCGGAAATGCTTCTATGGGTTTCATCGACTGTGAAGACTTTGGCTTTCCCAATGATGGTTCGGATGACTTCATTGAGGTGGCGGGAATTTCAGTAGACGGTGACCTGGAGCTAGAAATGTATTCCGAGTTCGAAGGGCCTGTTCAGATTGTCTCCGACATTAATATGCTTAACGGTGACCTTACGGTTAGTTATAGCCAGTTTGGGCCAGCAGATCCGCTCAATGTAATTGGTGACATTATTGTGCCTCAGGGCGACTATTTTTAAGCTATGTAGATGTTCGCGTTGACGGCGTGATTGCTCTGCAGTCGATCGACGGTACGCTGGAAATGAACAGCAGCGCACTGCGGGATGCACGAGTCGAAGTCGGTCTGTTTGGGAGCGTCACAACTCGAGAATTTTTCTCTCAAAGTGTTATTTTCGATAATATTGTCTTGGCGGGCACTATGTATCTCTCGTCTGGTAGTCCAGAGGGCACAGTCAATATAGAAAATGGCATCACACTCGACGACGGGGTGATTTCAATTGGAAATCAGGCTATGCCACTAAATTTTGTGGGTACTCAAACTCTATCTGGTCAGGGAGTTGTTAGTGTGCTGTCAGTGCAGGAGCCAGCGATTATCAATTTACCTGCTGCACAGAGCACTCTCACCGTTGAGGCTGGAATTGCCTTTGAAGTAGATGAGAACCTGATTATTAATGCACCCGGTTCTGAATTAGTTTTAAACGGCGAGTTTGAAGCGGAGCGAAATTTGCAAATAACGGCCGACAGGATAGAGATTAATAACGAGCTTTATGTTGACGTGGCTCAAGGCGGTGGGATGGAAAGCCGTTTAAACAGTATGGTTGAAATAGGTCAAAACGGTTCGCTTACTGTTGGTTGCTGCTCCGCCAGCACTGACCTGGCACTGACCGTCACAGGCGCAGTGTTGAACGCGGGTTTGATTACGGTTACGAGAAGGGCGCTGGTATTGACCGACCGGTTTGAAAATGCCGGGTCCGTAGATATTTTGCAGGGCACTCTTAAAATAGGCGATGGGTTGGAAGACTTGTGGCTAAACCCTCTTGGGGTCGGTTCTCTTTCGATGACCAACAGCGACCTGGTTGTATTTGCAACGTTCGATACGGAGAATCTGAACTCTGGAGGGTCTTCAGGTTCTGTTTTCGTGTCTGGCAGGATGCTCAACTCGGTTTCTACGCCTGTAACGATTTTTGGAGACATACAGTACGTTCTTCCACTGGAAGTGGTTGGAGGACCTTTCCCTAACGTGTTAGCTGCTAACCAATCTTTCATGCCGGGCGAAGGCCCGTTGGTGTTCGACGGCGTTGAGTTCGAAGGTGACGTTAATTTACGTCATGATCTTGATGTTATAATTCGAAATGGCCTGACCCTTAAATTTGGTAGTCAAATTCTCAGTGAAGGCTCTGTTGTTACGTTCGAAGGGTCTCAAACACTGTCAGCGGCCATGAACGGAGGAACGTTTCTGTGGCAATCGTCTACACCGCTTGTTGACGATCAGATTGTTGTCATAGCGGGCGACTCTCCAACGCTTACAATCGAAGAGGATGTTAACTGGACGTTTGACCTTCCCTCGGCATTGATTGGCTCAGAGAGTGCAAGCATAGTCTTGAATAATCAGTTAACGTTCAAACCATCTGTCGAATCGGCTGTTGTTTTGGGCGAGGCTGTTAACCAGTCAGGCCGATTGAATATTGAAAGTGACGGCAGTGGTTCTGCACCAACTGTTACTGTTAACGCTACTTCAATTGGTTTAGGTAGCTTCGCACTAGGCAGCAATGCACATCTCGTGCTGAATGCTGAAAGTGTGACCCGGGGAGAGTTTCTTTCTTTCGAATCAAGTCCGATTGAGGCCGGCGCCATTCTGGATTTGAACTCGCCGTCAATAATGTCGTTTGCCGACGTTGAATTTAGAGTTGGTAACTCGGGTGCCGGCGTCGTAAATTTCTCAGGTCTCCACGCGGGCTTTCAGCCAACATGGTATGTAGCCATCGATGATGGTTATTCTCCGGTTACCTGTTCCCAATTTTCTATCATTACACATCCAGCTATTGATCCCGTTAATGAATTCATTGGCGTCAACATTGAATTTTTGAACGCTTTTGGAATGTATTCCGTTAACGAAAATCGATTAGTAGATTCTATAGATATTGGTGTTGGTCCTTTAGATAGCTGCCTGTAATACCATTTTAAAGAGTTGGGCTAACGAATGCTGCTAACAATGATTCCAGCCTCGGCCTGAAATCTACCGAGTGACTTTTATGCGCTTATTTTGAGGTTTGCGCGTTCGCACGCGAATTTTTCCGACCGGTGCAAAAGTAAATTCGGTGTTTACTTCACGAGCCGTAACCAGACCCGCCACATTGAGAAGGTCAGAAGTCGCTGGTGAGTAGATTCGTTTCAAAGTTTGCTCCGACGCGTTTTGAGCGCCGCCAACCAGAATGTACCGCACGGCATCGGATGGGTTCAGAAAGAACCGCGCCGTCAGATATCCTTTCCGCTCTCTGAACGCCGAAAACGGCACCCATTTCACGGCCTTGAAATGACGGTCTAACAACGCAACATGCGTTGCGGTTGAATTGTTTACATCAAGACGGGTCGCCACCTCTATTTCGGTTATCTCTTTTGGGTTTGGTGCGTAGAAGAGAATCGATGCTGTTGGTTCTTCATTCGAATTGATCCAGCGACATTGCAATGCGTCCGTCAGTTCATAGCGTTCATAGTTTTCTACCGGGATTCTAGCGGTTGGAGCATCCTTAATGTCCTGTTCACACTGCAGCTCCAAGCTATGCGCGTGCAGGGCGATTGCAAGGCTTGCCGCTGACAGGAAGACTTGTCTATTGGACTTCATGAGTCTGCCCCTTCAATAAGAATGCCAGTTCTTCGCTAACCTGTGCCGTGGCAAGCGCCAGTGCGGATGTCGTACGTTCGCCGTCCATGAGTTCGTCCTGATTCGCAAAGCTGTATTCATTTGTTGGGTACAGCAGGACGCCCCTGGCATTTGTCTTGGGAGGGTTGTACAGCACCTGGTCTTGCAGCAACACCCTTCCATCAATCGCGGTTAGTCGAACCGTTATCCATAGAGTCGCTTGATACGTCTTACCTCGACCGGCCGCCGTAAATCCGATTTGCCCGGCTGTTTCAAGCAGCGCGCTGGCTCCGTTAAAGGCCTGCTGAGGAATTGTTTTCAGCAAGTTGTTTCGGTCGCGCTCCGCATTCGCATCTGGCAACGTTGCGGCTACTACAGTTACATTATTTTGTGTCAGTTGCTGTTCCAGCTGCTGCTGCAAATTCTCGGCGAAGATTGAAGTCGCTGTTTCTACGGACTCGGTGAATTGCGCTTCGCGGTTTTCTTTTGCTACGTAAGTAATTAAACGGCCAATTGGAATAGGGCTAAACAAACCTATCGATTCAACTTGGTCGTTACGATATCGAAGCAGGAGTTCTTCCTGATAGGAGGGGACTGCGACCGCGATGGAATCTAATGTAGCGACGTCTGGATTAAACGTCTGCTCAGGCACGCCAGCACAGCCGGATATCAGCATAGCGAGCATTAATGTGTAAACGTGTAATCGCACGATAGTTTTCCTCGCAGCTTTGAATTCAAAGATTATAGTCGACGGCGTGAATAAGTGGTGATTCCATGCAGGGCGAGCGCGTCTCATGCACTGGTCAAAAAAAAGCCGGGTGACCTGATGGTGTTCGTCAGGGCCCGGCAAAAGTTGGTTAATGGCGTTGCAGCCTGGGAAGTAAGGGAGACTTTAAAGTACTGCAACTGGGGTACTTAATATTAAAGACCCGTGATTTGGGGAATACATTACAAGAAGTCGAAAAAAAACCGCAGCGCCAAGGCTGCGGTTTCCACGTACAAACCAGGGGGAGTTTGTGCGTTAGCTGTTGCGTCTGCGTCGCACAGCCAGGGGGATCAAACCAAGAGCGAGGGCGACTGCGCCGGCACCGCCAGTGCTCGAGGCTTTTTCTGCAACAGAGGCTGATTTCTCACCGCCGCATTTTCCTTCGCCACATTTACCTTCGCCACATTTTCCTTCCGCTTCGGCTTTGTCACCGCCGCATTTTCCTTCACCGCATTTTCCTTCGCCCATGTCGACCATGTAACCGCTGGAAAGTGCTGACATACTAAAAGGGTTTACGTCGGCTTGTGCCGGAGCAGCTGCGGCGAACGATACGGCCAGAGCAGCGCCAACAGCAGCAGCGATCGGAGATTTAGAGTTCATTTGGTTCATCGTTAATTCCTTCAGTATGTCGTAAGGTAGTTTCGTTGCAGCCTGTGCCGCTGCGCCACCGTATGAGTGTGTTGATATAGACCTAGGCCCTCTTGAAAATATTTCGTCACTGACAAAAAACAATTTGAGCGCGTATTCTGGCTAACCCATTTCGCGTTGTGGGCGAAAAGTCGGTTTTGTTTGTTTTATCGGGCTCATTTTCGAATTTTTGGGGTCATAATAGGACTACAGCCAGCAACTTTGGGGGCGAAACAGCACAATGAAAGCTCTAGTAAATACCAGCGTAAGGACGGCGAGACGTATCGTTATCGGCATTGTAGGCACCACGGTGTGCCTGATCGGCGTGGCCTTGCTTGTGCTGCCAGGGCCGGCGTTTGTGGTTATTCCGGCCGGACTCGCTATTTTGAGCATCGAGTTTGCCTTTGCCCGGAGGTGGCTCAAGTCCTTGCGCCGCCGGATCAGTGACACCATGCAGAAAAAACGCATGAGCAAGAAATGAATTTAAGTTGCGATAAAGGCGTCGGCGAGCTTTACACAGGTCTGGCAGCTGTAACCTTTCGGTGTCGCAATTTGACTCTAGATTATTGAAATATATAGAAAATCGAAAATCCGGCACGGACTTTGCTTTATTCAGCAGGAGAAAGAGTTACGTAAGTAAAACGCTCACTCGACGGTTACGATAGCGCCGAATTTGTGTACATGGGGTTTTAACTCGCAGAGACGGTCACGGAGAGCGGATTGACAGCACGGTAAATAAAAACAATAAGTGCAGGAAAAAAGGCCAATTCGAGTTTGGCCTTTTTTTTTGCTTTTTTACAAGCTGGCCCGCAACGTCGATTCAGTTCGAATTCGCTTGGACCGGTGACGCTCTTCTTCAGATTTTGAAGACTGTCCGGTTGTTTTTAGTTCAGTCCCATGAAGAATCGATCGCCTCGCGGTACGAAGAATTCTTTGGCTGTGCGCAGTGACATGACCACAGTCGAAGAACGACCAATAATACGGTCGTGCGGGACAAATCCCCACACTCGAGAGTCACGACTTTGGTCGCGGTTATCGCCCAGCATTAAGTAGTGGCCTTCCGGTACTGTCTGTGAGAACGAACGTAACTCGGGCGCGGTCCGGCCGTTTGCCCGTTTCATCATAATGTGCGGGCGACCAGGCAGGTCTTCTTCAAGGTGACGAAATCCATTGGCAATATCGATTTCGACCGCGTCACTCGATTCAAGTGTCGCGTCAACGTAATCGAGGCGTTCGCCGTTTATCGTAACGACGTTGTTAAGTACTGTGATTTTGTCGCCCGGTAATCCAATAAGACGTTTCACCATTCGGGTGCGTTCTTCATTAGGGGCGAAAAACACGACGATATCCCCGCGTGCAGGCTCGGAGACTTTTTTCAGCACAATTGACGTGTACGGAACCTTAATGTCGTAGGCGAGTTTATTCACCCAGATGCGATCGCCTTCAATCAGGTTTGGACGCATGGAACCGGATGGGACGTGATTCCAGTCGGCAATCGCCACGCGGAAGAAAATCATCAGGCCGAGAAACAGGAAGAAGCCTCGCCATTCTTTCCAAAAGCGCTGGCCGCTGGTTAACTCCGCCTGATCTATCGTGTTTTCTTCGCTCATAGATATCTCGTACTGTTATTTTTTCGGTTCTACGAACTGCTGGTCGCAGCACGTTGAGGTATGGGGCAAGTCACGCCGGTTCCGCCAATACCGCAGTACCCGTTAGGGTTTTTAGCCAAGTATTGCTGATGGTAGTCTTCGGCGTAATAAAATGTCGTAACAGGCTCCAAAATAGTCGTTATTGTGGCCAGACTGGCGCTGTTCAGCTCGCGCTGATACGCGTCCATCGCCGTCTGCGCCAGCTCCTGCTGTTCGGTGCCGCCGTACTGTATAACAGAACGGTATTGGGTTCCAAGGTCGTTACCCTGGCGCATACCCTGCGTTGGATTATGTGATTCGAAAAACACTTGGAGCAGGCGCGCATATGAAATCTGCGTCGGATCGAATACCACCAAAACGACTTCTGCGTGGCCTGTTTGGCCCGAGCAAATCTCCTCGTAGGTAGGATTGTCAGTTAGGCCACCAGCATAACCAACCGCCGTCGAGATAACGCCTTCCAGCTCCCAGAACAGCCGCTCGGCTCCCCAAAAGCAACCCATTCCAAATACGGCTGTTTCAGTACCCGCTTCAAACGGTGGCTGAAGCGAAGCTCCATTGACGAAATGACGGTTGGTAATGTTGATCGCTGTGCTTCGGCCCGGGAGGGCGTTTTCCGCGTTTACCATAATCGATTTGGTCGAGCTCATAGTGAATTCCCGCTAAAACGTAAGAGATGGGGGCAGTAGGTAATTGTTCAAGGTCATTGAGTCCGACCACATTCGTCCTGATTTTATCCCGCAGGTCCTACGGCTATTTCGTCCAAGCCAGTAAAAAGTCAAGACAACCATTGGCTTGCGGACTACACTCGAGATATGTCAACTCAATCAGAATCGCCAGACGAGTATACCCAAAGGGCGGGTAATCTTCTGGCCAACAACTATGGCCCGGCGCCGCTGACCTTTACAGGAGCCGATGGTGCTTTTCTGGTGACGGCCACGGGAGATCGCTACCTCGATTTCGGCTCCGGTATTAGCGTAACGTCATTTGGGCAGGGTCACGAAAAAGTACGTGCGGCCATACTCCGCCAAATGGACGGCGTTTGGCACACAAGTAACTTGTTCTATACCCGGCCGTCTTTGGACCTGGCTGCAAAACTGATTGAAGACTCCTTCGCCGAGAGAGTGTTTTTTGCCAATTCCGGCGCTGAGGCTAACGAGGCGGCGATTAAGCTTGTACGCAAAGCCGCCAGCGCCACCAGGCCGCCTGAGCAGCGTACGATTCTAACCTTTCAGGGCGGCTTTCACGGTCGTACCCTGGCGACCGTAACGGCGACAGCGCAACCAAAATACCATCAAGGCTTCGAGCCACTGCCCGGTGGCTTCAAGTACTGTGAGTTTAATAATGTCGACGCGCTTCGGGCGGCGGTTAATGAGACGGTGTGTGCCATTATGTTCGAGCCGGTTCAGGGCGAGGGTGGTGTTAACGTCGCGCAGCCCGAGTTTGTGGCTGAAGTTCGACGCTTGGCCGATCACTTCGGGGCCTATGTTATCGTGGACGAAGTGCAAAGCGGCATTGCTCGAACGGGCAAGCTCTGGGCGCACGAGTGGTACGCGCTTGTGCCCGATGTGATGACGTCCGCAAAAGCCCTGGGCGGCGGCCTACCCATTGGCGCTGTTCTGATTGGCGAAACGCTCGCCGATGTTTTTAAGCCTGGCAGTCACGGCTCCACGTTTGGCGGAAACCCGCTTTGCTGTGCCGCTGCTAACGCCGTGATGGAGCTTGCCAGCAGTCCATCGGTGCAAGCGCAGGTGTTAGAGCGGGGAGAGCAGCTGGAACACGGGCTGGCTCAGATAAATGATCGACACAGCGTATTTTCGCAAATACGAGGTCGAGGACTTATGCTTGGAGCGCAGCTGCGTGAGCCGTTTAGAGACCACATTGCTGCGCTGGTCGCGGCCTGTCGTGATGAGGGCTTGCTGGTTCTGCAAGCGGGTCACGGCGTGCTGAGATTATTGCCACCACTAACCGTAACAGCCGGTGATGTCACGCTTATGTTGCACAAATTGGAGCGGGCTCTTGAAAGTGGCTGGGCCGACAAGAAGGAGCACACATGAAGAAAATAAAGAATGAAACGGGTTTGGTAAAAGAAGCGCTTCGAATCATCATGGAAGACGCGGAGCGACGTAAAGTCGCCGAGTTCGAACCGACCGATTCCGCCGCGCTTAAAATCGAATACTGTTACAAGCTTCTGGTCCACGACAAGAAAGTTATTCCTCTTGCCAACGACCAGGTCGGACTGCCGAACTACAAAAGAGTGTTGGCCCGCTGGATGATGCGCGAGTTGCCAAAAGATCATCCGCTTCTCAAGTAGCGCGCGGTACGAGTCGCGTCTGCCGAGTCTAGAGAGGCGTTCCCGTTGCCATGAGCTTGTTGGTCAGCACGTCCAGCTTCATGCCTGGATCTGTCAGCGTGACTTTCGCTCCAAAGTCCTCTTTGAATTTTTGCTTGAGCTTACGCGCAGACCGTTTTTCTCCATGCACCAGGTAGACTGGCGGAGTTGACTCGAAGTGGCTGTACCATCGGGCCAAATCCTGTTCGTCACCGTGTGCCGACAGGCCTCCTATTGTGTGGACATGAGCCGCGACTTTAATCGTCTCGCCGTGAATACGTACGTTAGGCCGTTTCTCAACAAGCCGTCGTCCCAGTGAGCCCTTCGCCTGATAACCAACAAAAACAAGATGGTGGCGAGAGTTCCAAAGATTGTGTTTGAGGTGATGCAAAATTCGACCGCCGCTACACATGCCGCTACCGGCGATAATAATAGCGCCGCTTTTTTCCTGATTAATGCTTCGTGAGTCATCCGCGCTTTGGCTCAGGGTAAGGTTATCAAGCGGTGGCATATCGTTACGCCCTTTGCGTAGCCGGGTGGCTTCCTCGTCGTACAAGTGCGGGTGATTCCAGTAGATCTTACTGGCCTCAATGGCCATAGGGCTGTCGAGGAATATTTTCCAGTCTTTCATTCCCCATTCTTCGTAGTGGCTTCCGAACATGTACAGGAGTTCCTGACTCCGTCCTACTGCAAACGCGGGGATCATGATGTTGCCGCCGGTTTTGCGGGCGTGTTCAACAATCTGGCCCAGTTCAATAACAGTTTGCTCTCTGTCCCGATGCTGCCGACCACCGTAGGTACTTTCCATTAGTACTACGTCGGCATGGGCTATGGGTTCCGGATCGCATAAAATCGGCGTGTCGTATTGGCCGAGATCACCACTAAAAACAATCGTGCGGGTCTGGTCGTTTTCGATTGCCTTTATTTCGACCACGCAGGAACCCAGAATATGACCGGCGTCTTTAAAGGTAACGGTAACGCCCGGAACGATTTCTTCAGGCTCGCGGTAGCGCAGTCCGCGAATTTGCCGCAACGCGCTTTCGGCGTCAGCTGAGCGATACAAAGGCGTGATGGGCTTCTTGCCCTGGCGCTGGCGTTTACGATTCTTACGCTCGGCGTCCATTTCACCCAGGCGAGCCGAGTCTTGCAGAAGAATATTGCACAGCGATTTAGAGGCATTGTGGGTCCAGATAGGACCTTTGAATCCTCGCCTGACCAGAAGCGGTAGTCGCCCTGAGTGATCGATGTGCGCGTGGCTTAACACCACGGCGTCGATGCTGGTTGCGTCGAAAGGAAACGGATCGCGATTGCGCGCCTCGGCTTTTTTACCGCCCTGAATCATGCCGCAGTCGAGGAGTATGCGCCGCTTGTTAACGGTGAGGATGTGACAGGAGCCCGTGACTTCGCCTGCGGCGCCAAAAAATTCAATATCCATGAGTTAACTCCGGGTTAGAACGGGGCCTCGCGGCTCGAAGCCACGTGGGGTAGAGAGCTAGATAGTATATATGTAGAACGAACGCGTAGTTCCATTCCACCACATTTTCAAACTGTTTTTGTTTGATCGGATCTTCTATCAGGCTGATCGGAATAATGACCAGGCCGCACAGCAGTACCAGCGTGCATAACACTTCGAGTCTTTTCGCCAGTTTCGAATAGTGAGGCAGGTCGTTTTCGCTGCCGATTCGTTTGAGTTCTTTTACCAGCAGAAGCTGAGCGATAAACGTGCAGCCGAAATAGAGCAGTACGCCGAATTTTCGAAAGAGACGGTACACGTCTCCGGGAATGCCAAGCGTAGTGACGTAAATTAACAGGCAAAACGAGGCGAGTGCTCCTGTTAGTACCAGAGCTCGGGACGTTTCCCGTTCAGAATTCTGTGTTAGCCAGGCTTCGCTGTGAGTCCAAAGCTGCAGGGCAAAAATAGCAGCAGGCACCATGCCAACAAGAAAAATGCCTTTTTGAGGCATGATGCGTCCGGCCGAACTGATTGACGTGCAGCCGGACAGATAAGGAATGCATCGCGGAATATGGTCGAGCAGGCTCGCTACGATGTAGGCCAGATTAATTGAGATGACCGGTAGCAAAAACACCAGCAACGGCAAATGAGGTTTGAGGCTGTCCTGGAACCGGTTGTGCATTCTTGTGGGCATCCGTAGGGTTGAGTTAGAGGATCTGCGCCTGCCGTTTCGGCTATATGGTACTTTAGTCGGCGTGCAGGTGCACAGGGTCTTAGGGCTTTTGGCCTGGCACTACAATCGACAGGCTGAAATAAGACAAAGGGTTTGGATGAAACGGGTCGCTATTATTGGAGCGGGAGCCAGCGGGCTGGCCGCGAGCCGGGTTTTGCAACAGCACAATATCGATTTTGTCTGCTACGAGAAAGGTTCGGCGGCCGGTGGTCTGTGGCGATTTAATAACGACAACGGTCAGTCTTCGGCCTATCGTTCTTTGCACATCAATACGTCAAAACGGAAGATGGAATTTGACGATTTGCCCATGCCGAACCACTATCCGGACTTTCCACATCACGAGCAAATAACCGAGTACTTCGATCAATATATTGACCATTTTGGATTGCAGGAACACCTGCGATTTGGCCACGAAATTGCCAGTGCAGAGCCGCTTGAATCAGGCTGGATGCTGACGTTTGCCGACGGTCGCAAGAAGTCATTCTCCCATCTGATTGTTGCGAACGGTCATCACTGGGACCCGAAGTGGCCCAGTCCGCCGCCACCGGGAGAGTTTAATGGCACTACCACACACTCACACTATTTTACCGACCCGTCGTCGCCAAACGACCTGAGAGGAAAGCGCGTTGTTGTCGTAGGCATGGGAAACTCCGCCATGGATATTGCCTGCGAGCTTAGCCGCAAGGGTGTGGCAGAGAAAGTATGGTTGTCGTGTCGCAGTGGCGTGCACATCATGCCCAAGTATTTCGGCGGAAAGGTGCTCGACTTTCTTCTGCGTCACCCGGCAGCCGAGCCGGGGCTAAGCGAAAAACTGCTGCATTTGCTTCCGGCGAAAGCCAGAAGATGGTTGCTCAATGCGGTTGTCGAGCATTTGGTTGAACGCACGGTCGGGCGACCCGAGCAATTTGGCCTGCCTCAACCGAAATACCGGTTTCGACAAAACCATCCGACCGTTTCAAATGAAATTCACGCCCGTCTGGGCAGTGGCGATCTATTGCCAAAGCCGGCTATCAGCGCCTTGCACGGTGATGAAGTGGAATTCGAGGACGGTACGCGTGAGGAAGCCGACGCCATCGTTTACTGTACCGGTTATCACATTCGCTTTCCTTTTTTTGCCAAAGAGATAATGGATCCGGCGGATAACGAAGTAGCACTCTATAAGCGTATTTTCGATCCGGATAATTCACAGCTCTATTTTGTTGGTTTGGTGCAGCCACTTTGTGCACTGATGCCTATTGCGCAGATACAGTCGCGTCTGGTGGCCGCACACATTGCTGGCGACTATCAGCTACCGGATCCCCACACCATGCGTGAATCGATCGCAGAAGACTTAAATGAGATGAATGATAACTACGTCAAGTCAACGCGCCACACGATTCAAATTGACTGCCTGGAATACACGTGGGACATCCGCCACGAAATGCGTCAACGGGCAACACGGTAAACGCTCCGATGCGAGGTCACTCTATGGCGCAGCCGCCTGAATAAAAAAGGGCCCTTTCGGACCCTTTCGTTTAACCGGCAAGATACTCGTTCTTGCTACGTGGTTGGTCGCTGTTAGTCTTCGGTGGTTTGTCGCCAGAAAGTACGTCTCGGTACTTCCGCCGCATCGGCATCACACGACTCCGGACCTGCGAGACACTCAACTTGACGCTCACCTGGCTTGGTACTGTTTTCATCGTCAGTGCCGTCAGGGCCGCCTAAGTCGGGCTCTTGACCTGTTTGGTCACCACCACCAGTAGTCACACAACCGGCGCCGAAACAGTCGTCGGTATCACCTTCGTCAGGCTCGCCGAAAATGAAGGTGATTTCGGGCGGTATGCCTGGCTTTTCCAGATTGTTGACGACGGTTGCACCGGTACGCAAATCTATTGTGTAGAGTCGTCCGGTTCCTACAGCGGGTGCACACGGGTTGGATGCGGAAGCCTCACCAGGTGTATAGGTGGTGAAAAACGCCTTGTTTTGGAAAATTCGTGATCGAGCAAGCGCCTTGCGACCGTCGTTACCCAGTGTCAGATACCAGCCTTTGGCACCAACAGGCACGCTCTGATTTTCGTTATTGCCCACAATTAACGACAGTGTGTCAAAGGTGGCATCGTAATTGTATTCTGAACCGTCTGAGCTTGAATCAATACCCAGTTTGTTGAATACGTTGTAGTCGCGTACACCGCTTAAGCGGTCTTTGGTCCTCTGGTTCAGAGGATTGGCGCGGAAACCGGAACCCATGGTAATGGTTAGAAACTGAGTTCCTGACGTAGAGCTGAGCGCAACATCCGGAGCGTAGTAGTAACGACGGTTGTTTTCGACACCACTCATATCCGTACCACCCAGTTCGGCAATCACGCCGGCGGTTACACGCTGGGAAGTGCCGTCGGTGTGAATGTCAAAGCGGAACAGTCGGCCGTTCAGATCGTTAACGTACATGCGATCTACAAAACCGTCGATATCCATATCCAGTACCCGAACCGATGACGGAATAGGGCTCTTCATTTCTGGCACTTCGAGGAAGGCGCCCGTTACAGGTGCATTGGTAATGGGAGCAGCGCGCCAAAGTTCTGCACCTGAATCAGCGTCAATCATGTGAATAGCATTGCCTTTTACATTGACGTCTGCAGTATACGAGTCCTGACTTTCCTGAGCAGGGTCGTAACCACCACCAATCAGGACGACTTTCTTCGCAATTGGATTCGCGTCGGTACCAAAATTGACTTTGGCAATAACCGGGCGAGACCAACTTTGCCCTGTGGCCTTGTCGAAAATCCATTCTACTTTTGGTTTGGCCGTGTAGTCGGTTACGTCGAGCTTGTAGAAGACATCACCACCGCGACGCATGCCGAAGTACAGATAGACTTTGTCACCAGGGGAAGTGCTTGTGATGGTGCCGTCACCGTCGTCGTTCTTTTCGACCACGATATGACCGTCAATGCCGTACGGAATTTCACCGTTGCTTTTAGCATTCTCGGCCAGCTCAGGCACGATGCCATGCAGTTCTTCAGGCATGAACGCCCACAGCTCTTCACCGGTCTGACTACTAATCGCATGCAGCAAACCGTCATTGGTGCCCATGAAAATGACAGCGTCAGGCGATTCAGTCGTACCGCCGTAAACAACAACGGTAGGCTTGGAATGCAAAGGGGCACCAAGATCTTTACGCGCGTCGGTCATGCTGCCGTCTTCGTCTTCGTCTTTTACGTCATAACCCAGAGCCCAGTTGCGCCACTCAGCTGACGTCAATTCGTAGCCCTGACCTAAAGCATGGAGGGCATCGAGCTTGGTTGAGAAAGCTGTCGATGACTCCAGAGTAACAACAGAAGTTCCGGAGTTGGTGTAAATGTTGCGCTGCTGCGGGTCAACTGGAAGCACGCTGGATGCGCCACCAACAGCCACGTCCGCGCCGTCGGCAATCGGGTTGCCGTCTTCGTCAACTGACCAGTAGCTCTGTGCTTTTGGCAGTGCTGCGTTTACCTGTCCATTCGGATCGCGTCCGTCATAGAAGAAGCCAGTATCAGGGTCAACCGCAGGATCACCGTTTGCATCAACAATCACAAGGCCGTCGCCGGAGTCTCTTGGCTCAAATTTGTACTTCTTGAGATTACCGCCCCAGCGCGATGTAGCCGTCGGCTTAAACACGGTGAAAAAGAGCTGGTCAAGATGACTGGTACGGTCAAAGGCGTTAACGGTAATGGCGGGAGCTGTAAAACCGTCACTGCTATCGGCTACTTCTTTCAGAATATCAGTCAAGTCTTCGCGCAATTGATCGGCGTTATTAGCCTGATAGTAGTTACCACCACCACGACGGGCGGCTTCTGCAAAAATGGGCAGGTCGACGTTAAAGCCAATGAAGTGACTGACGACGTTCTGCTTGCCGTCCAGCGTACTGTTGAAGTCGTTGGCGTACAGAAATTCGGCAAACTCATCAATACAGCGTCCGCTGCTTGAGCCGTTATCGGCGTTAAGGCACTCAGTCTCTGAATGTTCGGTGTAGTCTGGGTCACCCATCAGGTCTTCCATACGATCTTCAGCGCTGTCGTCGTAAGTAGGTGCGCCATCACTTAGATAGACGATATAGTTACGCTGACAAGTACCTCTAAACGGTGAATCGTACTTTGAACCGGTATAGCTATCCGGATGCGAGTAGAGCTGCCCGATGTACGTTGTGTTTTCGTCACCCTCCAGCTGAAAGCCGTGCCACGAATCAAATCCGAAGTCTACCTTCTCACCCAGGTAATAGAGCCCAGCTTCATAATAGGTCTCGGCCAACGGCGTGCTGCCGAAGTGATGAATGTCGTTGATTCGCTGAATAAGGTCTGACTTGTTGGTGGCCAGATCAGAAATCGGATGGACAACCATGCCGCCTTGTCCGAGCAAGTCGTAGTCGTTTTCCCAACCAGGACGCTGGGTGTAGCGAATGTCGAACTTCATCATGCCAATGTTCACGTCTTCGAGTTCGTCGATGAGCGAATTAGTTACGTCTTGTACTACCTCCAAACGGTCGCGATATAGCGGTACGTCATCCCAAACGGTTTCATCCATCGATCCTGAGGAGTCAATGATCAGCAAAATATTTGGGTTGTTGTCCGGATTGGCTTCGGGTTGGCCGAAGTAGATTTCCGTATCGTCCGCAAGCACTGGCATGCCAGTGAACAGGACCCAGGTTGCAGCGGCTGCTGTAATCCCTGCGTTAGACAAATAGCGTTTAATCAAGTTACTCATTGCTCTAATTCCGTATTGAGTTGGCGTCAAAATGTTTTGTTAAATAGAGGTTGTTCGTCGTATTTAAGCGATGCGGCAATACTAATAGTCAACCGAATTTATGCACGAAACTCACGACAAGATACTCGGCTGAGCCGATGAACGGTGCATAACGAGGCTGTAAAATGCCTTGTTTGCGCAAAAGTTACGCAAACGCATTTTGAAAAAATACGCTTTGAGTTAGATTATTTTTTTGAAAGTGTGACGACCGTCACACTCTTAAATGCGTTGAGTTAAACGCAATCAGTTTGTGCTTTGCATAGTTGTTGTTTTATTTTTATGTAACGAATTTACTGTGCTTGGCCGACTGGTTTTTTTCCAGATAGGTTTTGTAAATATGTCTCGCGCACATTAAATCAAGGTGTCCACCACCGCCGTTTTTGAAAAACGTAATGTCATTCGGCTCTCTTTTAAATTCCAGTCCGTTACACAGGTCATAGTAGTCGCCTAAAATGTGACTTTCTGTGATCGTGCCCTCACTAAGCGGGATGCCGATTTCGCCAATGTCTTCAAACGTAGAACGTCTTGAGTCGACGAACACTTTAGATGCCAGTAACAAGGCGTCGTCCGCCTCGCGCATGTGTGGTAAGAACGCACCAATTAAATCGACGTGACATCCGGGTTTGACCCACGCGCCTTCAAGCACGGCAGTTGGGCTCATTGTAGCGCTGCTTATAATGTCGGCCTGCGCTACCGCACCCGGCAGGTCTCGCGTTGCAACTATTTTGGGGTGGCGATGCTGGTTGTCGGCGGCGAGGCGCTCAGCCGTCTCATGACTTCTGTTCCAGATTGAAATGTGTTCGAGTTTTGGATAAAGCTCACAAAATGCATCTATCGCATAGCCGCCGACGGTTCCTGCGCCGACTACCACGAGATGCTTCGACTCGGGTCTAGCGAGCAGCCGTGAGGCCAGAATCGAGTCGCCGGTGGTTTTCCATTTGGTGACCAATTCGCCGTCGAGTACGGCCAAAAGTTTTCCTCCATCGTCTTCAAACAGCAGTACCGCGCCCTGAACCGACGGGCTCGGAGGTGTGGCTTGGCGGTTGCCAGGAAAAACCGTCACAGACTTGTGTGCCAGACCGAGTCCTGGAACGAACGCGCTTCGATTAAAGAAGCCTTTGTCTTCGTGCTGCAAGTACACGTCTTCGTGGATGGCTCTGGCAAGCTTGTGTCCATCATGAATGGCATCGGCGATGCCTGACCAGGTCAGGTGGGTGTCGACGTCGTCAAAGCTTATGTGGGGAATGGTAGCGATGGTTTTGCCTTTAAGACTCAAGTGTATGCGCATGGTATAAACGAAGTCGCTGCAAACGCAAGCGCGCAGTTGCGAAGGCGTATGGATTACCTCATGGACCATACGACTGTGGAGAATGATCTATCTCACCTCATTGTAACAAGTAGCGGTCCTGAAATTGACTAAACAAAAATCTCTGGCGTTCTTAATACTGTTTCTTTGTGCGGTTGCCTGTGCCGAAAACCCAAGCTCCCCAGAGCTTGACCGATTAGGTGCTAATGCGCACGATCTCGCTAAGCTGTTAGCCGATATCGAGTCTATTCGGTCCGATGCGAACGTGACGGCCGTGGGTATTGCGCTGGTATCCCGTGACAAGGTTATTCATGTGGGTGGACTGGGCGTTCAGCGCCTTGGGTCTGTGCAAGCGGCCACATCTGAAACCTGGTTCCGCCTGGGATCCATTACGAAGTCGTTTGTCGGTCTTACTGCGTTGAGTCGGCTACGTGAACGCCCTGAGCTTTTTAGCGTTCCCGTCAATGCCGTTTTGCCAAACGTGCTGAGCGCCGACGCCGAGCACGGCGGAGACACGGTGCGTTTGCCCGAGTTGCTCGAACATACGGCGGGTCTTGGCGACTTGAGTCGAAAAGAGTTCGCTTTTCAGGGTGAAACGGTGACGTTCAAAGAAGCGATCGGGCTAGACCCGGATACGCGTGTGCTGCGATGGCCGGCATCGCAACACTCCTCTTATAGTAACGCGGGATACGGTTTGGCTGGCTACATGCTCGAAGTCGATGCGAACGATGCATTCGAGACGCTGGTCGAGAAATACGTGCTTAGTCCAACTGGCATGGAGACAGCTGGCTTTTTCGTCACCGAAGACACACCCGTTCTGGCAGCAGGCTACGACACAGATGGCGTAACGCCTATTCCTTACTGGCACATGCTGTACCGTTCCTTTGGAGGGCTTAACGCCACTCCAAAAGACATGGCGAAATTTCTTCAGGCGCTATTGCAACCGGCTGGTCCAGACTCTCTGTTTCGTAACGCGGCAGAGCGTCTGCGCTTTGAAAATCCCGCTACCACGCTTGCAGCTGACACGGGCCTCACGTACGGCTACGGACTTGGTAACTATCACTGGTTCAGCCAAGGGCTTCTATTTCACGGTCACGGTGGTGACGCCGACGGCTACTTGAGTCACTATGGTTACTCAAACGAGGCAGGCTTCGGCTACTTTATTGTCGTGACAGCCTATAACAAAAAGCCGTTGAACGAAATGCGTGACGAGCTTGAGCGCTACATTGCGAGGCAGGCTGCAACCGAGCGTGAGGGAGGGGCTAGTCGTGCACGCACAGATGACGTGGTGGAGCTACCTGAATCTGTGCTTCGGGACTACGCAGGTGACTACGTTGAAGTAACGAAGCGATTCGGTCGACCAAACGCGTCAGCCAATATTCCCTCGTTAACCGTAACCATCAAGAACAACCAGCTGCATACCCGCTTCGGTAAAAGACGCCGACCGTTGGTAGCGGTATCAGAACATCACTTCAAGCGACCCTGGCAGCCGGGTGCAACGTACGCGTTCATTACCGCAGCAGACGGCGACGTATATTTGCAAGGTGATATGGGTAATTTCAAACGGCTGGGGCCTGGTCCTGAGCTGAAGTCAGGGCGGTAACGCTCAGCGTGTTGATATAGGCGTTTTAATCGCGAAATGAGGTATTCATGTTAGGTCGTTCAGTTACTGTATTGGTTTTCTTGCTGTGTCTTGCAAGCTGTGTTGACGCCGACGTCGAGGTATTGCCGGAAATCGCGACTTCCACGCTTCCTGCTTTGCCTGAACCTGTTTCCAATAATGCCGTGGCGGCCGTGAGTACTTCGAAGGGCCTCTATTTGGTCAGTTTCAACGGGCTTGCGGCCGACAAACAATGGGACGACACGCTGGCTCGTACTTATGTCCTCACACCGCAAGCGAAAAGCTGGCGGCGCGCACCTGACGTGCCGGGTGAAGAGGGGCGCCTGGCTTCAATTGCGGTGGCTGTCGGGGAGCACGCCTATGTGTTCGGTGGCTACACCGTGGCCGAAGACCATACCGAAGTGTCGCTGCCTTTGGCGCATCGTTTTGATCCGTTATCCAATCAGTTCACTCGCTTGGCCGATATGCCGGTACCGGTGGATGACGCCATGGCGTTGGTGTACCAACAGCGATATATCTACTTGATATCCGGGTGGCACGATACCGCCAATGTGAATCTAGTACAGTTGTACGACACCGTAAACGACAGCTGGGTTCAGGCGACCGCCTATCCGGGGACGCCCGTCTTTGGCCACTCCGGCGGTATCGTTAACAACGAAATGGTTGTGTGTGGCGGCGTTGAAATAAAAACGTTTGCGAGTGAACCGCGTCAGTTTGTAATGAACACGGCGTGCTACGCCGGTACCATTCGTGAGGACAATAACCGAAGAATTGACTGGCGTACGACAGAGCCCATGCCCGGTGCAGCCCGTTATCGCATGGCCGCGGTCGGCAGTTCAGCGCTGGACGGTGTTGTCTTTGCCGGTGGCAGCGACAATCCGTATAACTATGACGGCGTCGGTTATAACACGGAGCCTTCAGAGCCTTTGAGCTCGGTATGGATATACGATCTGCTGACTAACAGTTGGAACAGCTTGGGTGTGCAAGCCGTACCGACGATCGATCACCGCGGGTTACTTGAAACCCCACAAGGATTTATTACCATTGGCGGAATGTTGAGTAAACAGGCTGTCACCGACAAGGTGACGGTGTACACGTTGCCGTAATGTCGGCTCTCGTCCGGCGCAACGGTAACTACTGGACGACTTCAAAGTGGTATCGATGCGAATCGCTGCGTCCGAGATCGTCAACCACCAGTATGTCGTAGACTCCGGCCGTTGGTGTCCACAGAAGCGGTTCGTCCCGTTTCACTTCGGCTATGAACTCATTGCCCACGAACCAAAACAAAGAAGAAACATCGGCGTCGGTGTTCGCCGTGAGCGGTAGCTGATCGGCTTGGGGCAGGCCAGGCTGAAGTTGGTAGCTGAGTTTGGGGGCCGGAGACGTAATAACCGGTGCTATTCCCGTCGCGGCCATTACCGCTTGCGGGCAGTCGGGCGAATAAGCCGGCGGGCGACGGATCGACACGCCGGCCTGTCGAAAAAGGCGACTGATATCTGACGGCCAGAATTCAAACACTTCCTCGGCGACATTCTCACCCTGTTTGTTACACGCGCGCAGACCGGTAGAGCGATCAACCTGTACCGGGCGATAGATGGAGGACACTTTGATTGGTGAGACACCCGGAATAAACCAGCCTTTCTCGGTTTCGGGGCAATACCGGTTAGGCAGGTCGCCGGTGCCGGCACACATTTCTACTTTGCGAAGGTTAAGCGAAGAAGGCGGGAAGTGGCTAGTCGACAAGGCCTTGCGGTCAACAGCGTTGGCTACCTGCGCGGATGACGTTAACGTGTCGACCAGATCGAAAAACAAGGGCGCGGCGGCCTGCCGGCCAATAAGCGAGGGATTGCCGCTGCCGTCAAAGTTACCGACCCAGACAGCCAGCGCATAAGGTCCGATTATTCCCACGCTCCAGGCATCTCTGTAGGCGTAGGACGTTCCTGTCTTCCACGCTACTGGTGTTCGGCTGACCGCGGTTCCTACCGACAGGGCATCGGGTCGCGGGTTTTGGCGCAACATGTCCAGTACCAGAAAGCTGGATTCGGGGCTCATTAATTGTCTTGACGTGTCAGTGGTCTCTTGGACGTTATGCACGAGCTCCTGCCAGTTGCCACCGTTAGCCAACATAGCGTAGAGCTGCAGCAGTTCCTCCATCGTTAATTCGTTGCCACCCAGTACCATGGCGAGGCCGTAGTGCTCAGCGTCTTGTAACTGGCTAACGTTTGCGTCCGTCAGAAGCTGGTGAAACGCGTCTTGACCCACTCGGTTAAGAAGTTCGATAGCGGGTACGTTGCGACTGTACACCAACGCGTCGGTGGCGAGTACGGGGCCCATGAAACCGCGATCGAAATTTTCCGGCGTGTAAACGCCAAAGCGTTTCGGCGCATCGCTCAAAAGACTCATTGGATGAATTAATCCTTTATCCATCGCCAAACCATAGACAAACGGCTTTAAGGTGGATCCAGGTGATCGTTTGGCCGTGGTGCCATTTACCTGTCCGCTAATGGCCGCGTTATGAAAATCGGCCGACCCGACTGAGCTCAACACGTGCATGGTGCGCGTATCGACGAGCATGGCGCTTGCGTTGTTCAGACCATCCGTTTTGCGTCGTTGCAAAAAGTGTTCAATGGTTTGTTCAAAGGCCTGTTGAAGGCTCAGTGACAGCGTAGTCGTCTTCGCCCCCGTTGCATGCCTCGTATTGTCGTTGAGCACGTTTTGCACAAAATGCGGTGCCATGAAGGGGAGCTGGTTTGTGTGCCGAACCTGAAGCGGCAAACGCATAAGCGCGCTTTGTGCCGGACTTACTGGATACTGTTCGAGCCAAAGAGACAGCAGTCGCTCACGTGCTTCATACAAGGCGGGAAGTTTACTGCTCCGGTTCGGTGCTCGCTGCGCCGGGTTTTGCGGTATGACAACGAGTGCCAGCGCTTCGGGTAGCGTCAGCCGGGCGGCCTGTTTATCAAAATAGATAAGCGATGCCGTGCCGACGCCCTCGATGTTTCCGCCGTAAGGAGCAAAATTTAGATACGCCTCCAGAATGTCGTCTTTGCTGTAATGCCGCTCAAGCTGAATGGCGCGACCTATTTGAATCAGCTTTCCAGACACCGTCCGGGTGTTGAGTCCAAAACGCATTCGAGCCAGCTGCATGGTAATTGTGGACGCGCCCATGCGACGCGTTTTTTTCACATACGTTGTCCACGTTGCCCGGGCCAGCGCAGCGACGTTCACACCCGGGTGGTCGTAGAAGTGTCGGTCTTCGTAGAGCAGCGTCGCCTGAACAAGTTCGGGAGCGATGTTTTGGAGAGGAACAAACAGTCGGAAGCGCTGATCTTTGGCAAGCGTCAGGCGCAGCAGTTTGTTGTCTCGGTCGTAAACTGACGTGGAGAAGGTGACGGAGTCATAGAGCGCAGGACGAGGAATGCTCGTCCACAAAAAAATAAACGCGAAAGCAAAGATTGCCGCGAATATCAGTTTTCGTCGTGTTACACGCGCTTTTATCATTTGGCAGGCCGTGTGACGACAAATTGCGCGCTTGCCGTATTAGCCTGCACCGTCGGGTCATACATTGAGCTGGCGTAAGCAGCTGGTACGGTAAATGTGCCCGCCGCGGTCACTTTCACTGTATACCTGATTTCGCTTAAGCGATCGGTAAACGTACCGTAAGTGACAACCCGGTCCTCGCGTACGTCAGTATAGTCAGCTGACCACGTGTCATACTGTCGGCGCACGGAATCGGTCAGAACTTCAAAACCCCCGGGTAATAAATCAACGACTGCCACGTTTGTACGGGGTCGGCCGTCCGAGCGAATACGCAGCTGGACGGTGAGTTCATCTCCAAGTTCAGCTTCTGTGACCGGGTCGCCGTCGCTGTCAAGATAGCGTCGATCGATTTCCAGACCTTCGCCCGCTGCGGGTGGCGCAGCGCTGTCGAAACCGGCTTGAGTAAGCGTAGTAAATACAGTGCGGTCACCACCGCCTGACACGGTAACCGAGCGAGTCAAGCCGAAGTTGGCGCGGGCAATAACGGCGTCGATTGACAGTTTTGTACCGTCAGCTGCTGTGAGCGTGAGTCCGGTGGTTTCCTCGCGAGTAGCGGCTTCACCGTAGGCCTGAAGTGCCAGTATTGTGTACGCTGACGACAGCGTGTTGAAACGGTTCTGCATTACCGGCGTTATCAGCGTTTGCAGCTGACTCGCGCCGAGCTGAGTCAGTCGCTCCGGAAAGTGTTTTGCCAGCAGGTAAACGTATTGAGCGTCACGACCCAGACGAGTGTCGAAATCGCTAAACATTTCGTTGCCGCCCTGCAGCTCGTAGCGGGCTGCTAATACGCCGGCCAAGTCGTCCAGTTTGAGCAATTGGTAGCTGGCGGCCATGTAAATGGCGGTAATGTCTTTTTCCCAGGCGTCGCCGCTGGTTTGCAGATACTCCTGAAGGCTGGTCAGGTAGTTGGTCGTTACTACGCCGTTACGTGTTAATACGTAAATAGCGTAGGCGCGTAGCCGGGCTTCGCTTTCAGTGCTGGTGTTACGTGCTGCGAGCTCACGCAAGAACGTTTGGGCGCTTTGCATCATACGATTCGATACAGGCAGCTCAACGTCTTTGGCTTCCGTCAGAAAGTGGCTGATATACACAGACGGGAAGTCGGCGGCTTCGGTTGAGGCCTGCCAAAAGCGGAAACCACCGTTGGGTAGTTGCCGCGCTCTGAGCTTGCCAGTCAACTCGCTGAACTGTGTACGAATGCGGTTATCATCGAACTGCGCGTTGTTGCTGTAGAGGCCGATCTGAGGGAATACTTTGCTTACGATTTGCTCGGCGCAGGCGTGAGGAAAACCATCCAGGTATTGCTGAAGGCCGTCAGCCAAAATAATCGGGTCTACCGAGGCTGCTACCGAATTGGTCGAAAGCTCTTTATAGAGTTTGCGTTGTAACGTCAGCTCAACAGGATCATTAGTGTGCGCTGCCGACTGAAGCGTTGTTCTGAACGGCGTCGCCGGGCGCACGCTTACGGACGAATTCAGAGTGCTTGCGGTGCCGCCCAGTTTGGCTGTGAAGCGCAGCGACGCTGAACCGGGAGTGTCGTTCACGCGCACTTTAAAAATAGTGCTGTTCTCACGGCCCTCATCTATGCTCAGGGTTTTTTGTGGATCTGCCAAAAGGGTCAGGTGCTCTGAAGGTTCTGCTACCAGCGATATCGAGGCCTGCTCGCCCGATCCTTTCACGTTGTTTGCAAGTCCGACACTGACATCGAACTCGTCACCCGGCGAAACGCTGACCGGCAGGTTGGGGCTGATTACAAACGGCCCTTTCACTTTGGTAGAGACTTGAGCATCGCCCACGGCGTCGTTCCGTACGGCCACGGCCATGATGGTGAGCTCGCCGTTGAAATAATCCGGCACGTTGTAGAGCGTAGATTTAGCCGCAGGACCTGCGTCGAGCACGCCTGACCAATAGACCACGGGCGCATCCGTTTTGCGTTTGAACGGGTTTAGATTTTCACCCACAAGTCCTGCCGCTTCGCCGCCACCGGGGGCCGCCGAACGTTTGCCCGTGACAAACTCGGGAAGGACTAAATCGGCTATTTGATACGTCGACACTCGCAGCGCGCGTTTACGCAAAAAGAAATCCAGCGGCTTCGGGCGCTGGTATTTGGCGACTTGCAAAATCCCCTGATCAACTGCGAACACTACGATCCGTGAGGGCTTGTCTGTCTTGTACTCAATTGACAGCGCTTGTCCGGGTACTACTGTTTCCGGTACGTCTAACGAAACAGCGACGGTGCGCGCGTCACGTTTAATTGAAAAAGGCTTGAGCGCGTAGCTCAGAGGGTTCAGATAAATCTCGGGAGAATCCAGCCCGCGCATGAAGGCGACGTTTACGTATGCGTTGCCCTCAAGCTGGTCGGGTACACGAATAGATTGCATGCTGGAGTTAGTGGACGCTCGAAACCATTTGTAAGACAGAACGGAATCACGCTCAATGGTAATTAGCCCCGTACCGTTGTACGGCGCCGTAATCTGCAGTTGAATCATCTCTCCGGGGGCATAGCTCTCTTTGTCCAGACTCAGATCCAGTTCGGCATTCTGCTCCAGATTTCCCGCCAGATTGCGCGCGCCAGCTACCGTAAACGGAATTCGACTTAAAACGTTTTTGCGGGCGTCCAATATTTGGACAACAAAGCGTCCGGCTTTTTCAGTGGGTAAGGGCCAGTTCTCTCCATCAGTAGAGATTGAGTAGGGTGATTCGGTAAGAAGTGAGTCTTTGCTAATTGACTGATAAGCAAAAGTGCCATCGTTTTGTTTAATGAGTGATGACACGTATTGACGTTCGAGAAGCTGAAGAGAGAGGCTTTCAAGTTTGACGTTCTGTGCGTCGCTATCGAGTGCCACCAGTTCAATGCTGCGCGCCGACTCTTTTTGAACAAATTCGAGACTGCCTCTGGCTTTAAAACCCACCAGGTAGTCTAACGGTGACACCATAATACGTGCATTCGACTTCACGCTGCGACCACCGCCTGCTTCAAATCCTTCGGTATAGACGTTTAGTTCATATAGGCCTCCATCGTACTGGCCTATGTTCAAGGGCAGACTGGCTGCGCCGTTTTCATCGGTAGTAGTGGGCTTTAGTTTTCGCTCAACTGTTTGCGCGGCAACATTGTCGTTGCGAAGTGGATCGGTAAAGACAAAGTCAGGGTAATCGTTAAAGTAAATTGACGCGGGACGCAGTCGCATTGAGCCTTGAATTCGGCGATTACTGGCGGGCGTTCCAAACAGGTTGTCTAGCTGAACTTCGGCCGTCAAGTTGTCTGGCTTAATCCATCCGGCGGCTTTCTGTCCACTCACTTCACTGCGAATGCGTAACCGGTCTGGCTGGAACTCTTCAATTTTGAACTGGTGTCCACCCAGATAGCGACGACGGTTGCGCTGGTCTATCGTGTATAGGGCTACCTCGTAATTACCGGTGCTGGACGCCGGATCAGTTTGCAACGTGTGTTCGATGAAGCCGTCTGCCGGTAATCTAAGCGGCAGGTCCAGCATAGTCTGGCCGCGAGGGTCACGCACAATCCACCTCAGTGGTAGCCGGTCAAGCGCTTCCCAGTTACCGCGTTTGACGATAGCCGCAAGGTGCACGACGTCCCCAGGCCTGAACAGGTCGCGTTCGGTAAACAGTTGTGCTCTGAGCTGGTTGCCGTCAGCGGAGTACTCACCGCTTGTGTCAAAGCGCGAAAAATCGAGCTGCCGCGTGTAGCGGCCATAGGGCATGAAAACCGAATCTGAACCTTTGCGTACAACGTAAACTGTCGCCGCTTTTTCTTTCACGAATTCCTGAGCCGACGACATTCGAGCATGACCGTCAGCCGAGGTTGTTGCGCTGAGGACAGGTAAACCGTTCTTACCCAGCAGCGACACGACTGCGCCGGAAACCGGAAGGCCGGTAGACAGCGAATGCACAAACAGGTTTTGGTCGCCGTTAGCACCGGTTTTGGCGATAAAACCAAGATCGGTAATGAGAACAATGCGCTGGTCGGCGACGCCTGTTTCGTATTTTCGCTGAGCGTCCCAGCCGCTTACCCGCAAGAAATAGTAGCCGCCTTTATCGAGGTATTCGCTCAGGTCCAAATGGGCGAAGCTGGCCTTCTTCGGATGTGCGAAGGGTAGCGTAATGTAGCGAACCTCACGTTCGGTCAGGTTGTCCTGGTCGAAACGATAGGTGCTGAACCGGGCGTCTTTTATATCGCCATCCGTTTGGCTCGCCAGATGATTGACATCGCTTTCAAGCAGGCGTCCAACTTCAATCTTCAGGGCTTTAACGCCCCGGGAAACGAAGTGTACTTTGTGACTGCCAGTCAGTGGCAGAATAGCGCCGTCCTGGGCGACTTTGACCTCCTCAGGATAGGCCGGCATATAGAAAACCGTGTCGTACGGTGTGCCGAGAACAAACTCACCGTTGGACTGCAGGCCTTTCTCTACTCTCACGTAGTAGTACGCGCCGACGGGCGCATCCATGCGAATGCTGTGCAGGGACGCGCTACCAGTTTCCTGAGGGTTGAGCGTAAACGGTACACTCGTCGCCTGACTGAGAATGTCCGGCGTCACCTGCGTGGCGGACTCCCAGTACATACTGTTAGTCTGGCCATTCACCGTGACAGACTTTGGCAGTTTGTACACGGTCAGCTTTTTCTGTAAACCCGCGGTGCTGACCCGGTCCGTAAACGACAGCGTTACGGTTTGTTGCGGTACATCGTTTTCGTCTCGTGCCAATAAGAACTGACTGTTAGCAATTTTGAAGTAGCTGCTGACATCTGGAATACGTACGGTTTGAATCAGGTCGGCGTTTAGTCGATCTGTTGAGTCTTTCGACGTCATTCGCTCGTCCACCGTCAGGGTCGCGAAGGTTTCATTTTTTGGGATGTCGAGACGCTGAGAGTGAACGTAAGCTGTTCGTGCTGCTGTGTCCGTTGTGACGTCGAAGGTGAGTGCAACAGGCGTGTCGGTAACCGTCTGACCGTCTTTGCGCATACCAAGTGAGAGTGCTTTCTTTACGGTTTCAGCGTCTACAACGTGGGAGAACGAAAGTGTTGCGACGAGTTTGCGTTCTTCGTTGTCGACCGGGTCTTGATAGAAAGTGAGTTCATAAATGTTCGCCGAGAATTCCGGAGTGGTGAACTCTACGGTTGTGTTCTCAAATTCAAGACCAGGAGCAAACAGGTCCTCAGTGTATTTCACCGTATAGGTAGTGTCAGCTGGCCAATCTTGCTCTGGCGCAAATCGCAGCTGCGTATCACTTATCCATTGCCACGCGCCTGGCAGCGAAGGAGAGAGTGAAATGCCCCGATCAAGCGTTGTATTAATGAGGTCAACTCGAGCAATGGCGCTGCTGCCTTCAACGGGCTGTCGCGGGTCAGTTTTAATCGCGAAGGTAATCACAACGGGCTGCGGTTGCGGAACATTACGGACGACTGGAGATATTCCGGGCGCGACGGCGGTAGAGACAACGCGAGGAGGAACCGGGAGCGACTGGTAGTAGCGATAGGCCGCGAACGCAACCAGAGCCAGTGCCACCAGCATTAGTATCAGCCCGGAGAGTTTCTTTATTCCCAGCCGCTGGGCCCAATCGGGGGGTGTCCAGGTAAAGTGGCCGAAAGTATTCTGCATCGCACCCATAATCAATCTCAATTTTCCAGGAATAGATCAAAGTCTAGCGCCTAATTCGGGGAGGGTGTGACTAAATGTGGGGAAACCTGACAATCATCAGGCCGGGCGCAGCGCAGGGCACAAAAAAACGGCCTGCTCCTTGCGGGGCAGGCCGTTCAGCGCTATGCAAGCGCGGGGTGTTTAGAGTCTAAATGCTAAATTCAGATTCTATGGTGCAATGCCACTTGGACCCGGAGGGCTCAAGAACAGGTTGGTCAGAATGACAAAATCCAGGAAGTTGATCGCACCGTTGTTGTCAAAGTCGGCATCCGGATTCCAGTTTGGTGACACTGGTGTGGCAAAGAACGCCATCTGTATTTGCACCAGATCAAAGAAGTTAACGATTCCGTTGTTGTCCAGGTCCGGATCGCAAATGTTGCCGAAGCCGTCACCGTTCGAGTCGAACTGAGTCGGGTTTGCGACCAGAGTGCAGTTGTCTGCGCTATCGACAACGCCGTCACCGTCGGTGTCAACAGCGGCTACTGGCGTAATGTACAAAGCCGCACCGTCGTGGTCCGTCGAACGCACGGCCGTGAAGTCTGCGATAGGTGGAACACCTGGACCTACCAACAGCTGAACGCTTTCGGGCACGTCTGTGTTGCCACGAGCAAACTCAAAGCCTGTGACAAACTGATTTAGCTCACTGGAGGTCAATGTGTGATCAAGAACCTGTGCGCTGCCACTGAAGATGAACGAATAACGTTCTTCAGGCGGAAGCGACAGTACCTGATTTGTCAGGTCCGGATTCACGACATCGGTGGCGGTGAACTCAGCACCTAGCGGATCAGGGTTGCCACTGATTTGACCTACAACGTCGACAAAACCATCGGTAAATTCGTACGCGTTGAAGTCACCTGTGACTACCAGATGAATATCCGGGTTGTTCACCTGCAGGTCCTGAATGTAAAGGGCCAGTGTTTCGCTTTGCTCGAATCGCTTGGTCTTGACACGTTCAGCGCTGCTGCCGTCAATGCCGCCAAGTGAGCGCTGGTGCACGTTGATAACGGTGATGTCGAACGGTTCCGCACCACCCGTGTACTGAGCGTCAATTTGCAGAGGCGGGCGATCGTTCAGCAAGCTGCCATCAAACGTCAGAATGGCATTAGGGTTAATTTGCGTAGTCGCAGAAACCGTAATGGTGTCGTCGTTTGTCAGGAAGCCGACGTCAATACCGCCAACGTCGTTACCTTCAATCAGGTGTACGTTATAAACGAGGCTTGGATCGTCAAGCGTGATGCGATCAGCGATGTCCTGCATGACAACTGCGCTTTCGATTTCCTGCAGAGCGACAATGTCAGGTGAACCCAGGTTTAGTCGAATCTGATATGAGACCTTCTCAAGGCGTGCTTCGTATTCGGCTAGGGGCACAACCGTGTCGTCCACGCCTGGGTCGTCAATGTTGTCGAAAAAGCGCTCGAAGTTCTGGGTCGCAATGGTAAATTCACCGTTCTGTGCTGCACGTACCGCGCGAGGCTGAATCGGAGGAATACCGGCACTCAGTGCAGTCGGCCAGATTTGGTAGTCACCGAAGGCAAACGCTACAGGTCCGATGGCGGTGATTTCCTGACCACCGAACAGCAGTTCGTCGGGTAGGCCGAGCGCGTCGGCGTCAATTTCGATCAGCTCAGGGTTGCCGTCCCATACAGGAAGGTTAGGCAAGCCCGGAAATTCGATGCCCGGCTCGCGAAACGCACGTTCGGTTTGTGCGGTTATAGGCGTATCGCCAAAGCGGTCGGTTCCACCAGTAGTCAGACCAACAACGGTGGCAATCATGCCCTCGTAGCGTTCCAGTTCAATCGGAGACTGAGGCTGGAGCGGTGACGGAAGTACTGAGCTAAGCAAAATAGAGCTCGGTAGTGCGTTGCCGCTTGAATCGATGCTGACCAACGGTGAGCTGGTGATTTCGGTGAAGTTAAAAAACTCTTCCACGAGACCGGTTACGTCAACCTGGTCACCGACCTGAACCGCAGGTGGCGTGGCGGTGAAGACGTAAATGCCTTCAGAGGTGTCAGAGTCGGCGTCAGCGTTGGCATCAGGTGTCTGAATGAAGAAACCTTCCGGACCTACACCGGTGACAATGTTGTCGTTGGTGGTCACAATTTGGCCAGCAAGAGGGCTTGAAAGACCGTTGCCCTGAATAGTGTGAATCGGGGTGTTCGCGCCGCCGTTACACGCGGCTGCAACAGACGTGTTCGGTGCGCCAGGGGTGGCACAGCGAACGTCAAAGTCAACGCTATTGTTGCCGATGTCAGAGCCGTCCGGGAATCGGGAAATGCCGGCTATTTCGAGGCTGGCATCATCGATCAGACCGCTACCACTGCCTTCGGTAAAACCAAAGACGCTGCCGTCGTAGCTAACTGTGTCAACTAGCGTGGAGCCGTCCAAAAGGCCAACCGCATCGGGTGAGCCGTTTTCAATAAAATCGTTGCCCAGGCCGGTATTCAGGTCGCAGTTCGCAACGCCTGTTGATCCGCACACAACGTAGAATTCACCCGGACCCAGCACAACGCTGCCCAGAGCGATGGTTTGATAAGGGTTCATGGTAAAGCCATCGACGAGTTGAACGCTGTATGTGCTTAGGTCAATGTCAGTGTTACCGCTGTTGTAAATTTCAACAAATTCATTGTCCGTTATACCCGTTTCCTGATAGTCGATTTCGTTAATTACAACCGCTTCAACGGCAGGCGGCAGGCAGCCGCTTGTGGTATTGAGGTTGGCTTCCCCCGGGCTCATGCACACGTGAGCCAAGTCAACGTTGTTGACGTCGGTGTCGTTACCGTCGGGGAAGCGAGCGATACTTTTGAAGTCGTTTGGACCTCCAGCACCGCCGCCGCTGGCGTCTTCGAGTCCTACGCCAGAGCCTTCGGTATAAGGTGCCGCCACATCGCCCTCGTAGCTTACGGCGTCAATGATGGTGCCATTGTCGAACAGGGCAACCGCATCGGGTGCGCCGTTCTGTACCGAGCTAAAACCTTCAAGGTCGCAGTTGGCAACGTTAGCGGCGTCAGCACAAATGACGAAAAAGTCGCCGGCCGCAATATCGACATTGCCAAGTGAAATGGTGTTGTATGGCGTATCGTTGTTGCCGTTCACTAATTCAATTGTGTAGTTGGACAGATTAACTACGCCAGCGCCCGCATTGTAAAGTTCGATAAACTCCGCGGTATCGGACCCGGGCTGGTCGTAATCAATCTCATTGATCGACACTTGCGCGACGGCTGTGGCACTCAACGCCACCGTCAGGCCGGCCAGTGCGGATCGCACCAGCGCAGATGAAAAATCGGCAATTTTCATAAATACTCCCCCAAAGAGTAGTCGCGGCTCTGGGTTTCAGAGCTCGCATGGATAGAAATTTCTGAATGAGATGTTCGCCGCGTTCTGTGACGCGGATATGACACTTTTCTTATGCCGGTAGTGTAACGGATTTGGCGATCAGTATTTGCGCCGGCCGAAGCGCAGCCCTAAAGCCCGTTCTAAGGGGCGGAAAGTATTGAAAAGCTCTGGGAGCGCGGCTCATTTTACCGCTATTATTGCAGTGCACGGGTGACGCAGTTGCGCAGACTTTTGGGCCATGTGAATTCGATTTGGTCTGTCTGGCCTGAGCTACTCCGCACGCTCAGTGGTCGGCGCGGGCGGTACCGGGAGCCCTAGCTTTAGCCGGATGTCGTGGCCGATGCGAATTTGGGGGTTAGAAGTCAGGAGTTCAGCCTGGGTTTCCCAGTTTCTGATTTGCTCTTCGGCTTCGATAAAAGCGGTGACCCAGTTGTTGTCAGGTCTAAGCGCATTTTTGAAAAACGCTTCGCCAAATACGGTTAGTTCTCTGTCCGAAGAGCAGCCGAATGAACTTCGATCAGCTGAAGATGCGGTAATAATAAGAGTATTGGGGTCTTCCAGGACGTCGATAAATGAACCTGAGTAACAGGCCGAAATAATCAGGATGCGCCACTTAATATTCGCCAGATCCAGCGTCGCCTTTAACTCTGAAGCGTTCAGCTCTTTGAGATCCATGGTGTCGAGATCAACCGCCAGCGTGGCGTCATCGCTTCCGTGAGACGTAAGCAACATGATGAGGACGTCCTCGTCTGGCGTCATTTTACGACTAAAGCCATTGATTGCATGGACCAGATTGTATGCATTGGCAATCGGCTGCTCGTCGAGTTTATCGGCGTTGTTAAACAGCACCATTGAGTGGTCCTGTGTATTGAACTGCGTTTGTATCAGTTCGTTGGCGTACAGCGTTTCCGTTTCGAAAACGGTTTGCCGGTCGCTGCCTCCAAAGCCCAGAAAAAAATAGTCTGTTTCGCCAATAACAGACGGCATTACTTGCCGTAACGCCTGCTCAACCAGCCTTTGCTGCTGATACAGCGTGTATTCCATATCTATCGACGGCGAGTCGGCAAACTCGTCCGGATTGTAGGAGTCGAATACGCTTGGAAAATAGAACCGCTCCCAGCTAAACAAGGCAACACATGTCATAGCGACAACGGGCACCACAATTGTGACAAGCCCAGGCCGGTAAAAGGCCGCAAACAAGCAGCGCACGACCACGGCAGCGACCCCTGCAAGAAGCAGCCAAAGAAGCCATTGAGCGTTGTTTTGTACGACCCATTCGTAAGGAAAAACCGACAGCACTATTGCGACCCACGGCAGGCAAGACAGCAAAATGGTCAAGAGTACCGGGAGCTGCGGGTAGTCTTTGTCGAGGTGTGCCGCAATAACGGTTAGCAAAAGGCCGATTGCAAAAAACGATCCAAGAAGGGCCGTGCCACGAATGTCCTGATAACGAATGTAGTCAAGCTGCGCGTAGTCAATTCCGGCTAAGAGTACGATTGACAGCAGGAGGGCAAAGAGCATAAACGGCAGTGAAACGCTGAAGTCCTGTCGTGCGTTGGGAATACCGCATACAAGCCGCAGGCCGTTCAGCAAATTGGAGAGCCAGGCTCGCACCATACCTAATTACCATGGTTGAATTACCGGCCGATGATAACGTAAAAAAATGCGCGCGACCGAAGCCGCGCGCATTAGTGTTATCACTGGTGACGTTCATGCAATAAAATGAACGGTGTTCCCAGCTTTCCGTAGAGGCAGCTACGGCACTAGGTCAAACGCTTGAACTATCTTATAGACCGTCAGCGCAGGAACCCGCGGCGCTCGGTCCCGGTGCGCCCAGAAACGCATTGGCCAGGATTGACAGGTCTATAAAATTAACCGCGCCGTCGCCGTTGAAATCGAATAGCGCTTCGGTCGACAAAAAGGCGTCACTAAACGCGGACAGGTCAATAAAGTTGACCACGCAGTCATTGTTAGTGTCGGCATCGCAGGCGTTGCCGTAGCCGTCACCGTCGGTGTCGAGCTGGCTAGCGTTGCTGGCAACGAGGCAGTTGTCGAATGAGTCGCCGATACCGTCATTATCACCGTCGAGGTCGCCGTCGACGCTGAGTAGCTCGAAGGTAAATGATCCGACTACGTCAATACCGACAGAGCGTTCGTAGTTGCCGGTAGCGGTGTTATAGGTGATGTGGGAAACAGGCTCTTTGGGGCTGGTTGGAGGATTGCTGCCGCTCGGAATGAGGCCTTCTTCAGTGCCGCCATCGTACATAACCAGTGGCACTTCAAGTGCGGTAATCCAGGCGCCGTCCGGATACAGGTTGAGTGCATCAACGCCGATAAACCAGTCTGGACTCGGCGCAATCATCGAGGTGATGGTCAGAGCCGAGGTGTCGCTGTCGACGGTAAACTCAACCACCGGGGAGCCGCACGACGGATGATTTTTGTCCGCGCGACAGAACCAGTAGTTCCAGAGTAAAGGAGAGCCGCCGGCCGCCGTAATTTGGTTGCGCAGTGGAAAAGCGTTGCCACCTTCGGCCATGGATTCAATTTGTGATGAGGCGTTTTCGCCCAGCGACCAGTAAGACAGCGCCGGGTCGTGGGTGCCGCCACCGAGCATGGCCCAGTGATCGTTGCCCGGGAAGTTGGCCGGAAAGTCGGCCGCGGTCCATGTATTAACGACGGTCATTCGATAAGTTGCTTCAGAGCCTGCGGCCGTAGCAGCGGTGAAAGCGATGACCACGCTTACAAAAAAGGTGATGAGTGACTTCGGATAATGTGCCATGCGGTGCTCCCTGTTTGACGGCAATATGACAAGTTCAGATCCTAGCGCTTAAATATTACAGAAGTATCCCTCATTTGCCATGTGGCTTAATTGCCGCTAAATCAATTGCTTATGATCCATAAATGAACGGCTCAGGTTTTTTGTTTTATCAGCAAAAAGCGCAATAGGGGCCAATGTTGCCGGCAGGGGCGTATGCGGAAGGTCTGTCCAGCTGCTACCATGACAGCAAGTGTACTAAACGTCGTATTTTTGCGATACCTGAATGGCCGCGATATGAGCAAAGTCAATGACACCGAGCCGCTTTACCAGCAGGTAAAAAGCTACATCGCCGACAAGATTTTTTCGGGCGAGTTGACGCCCGGTTCCCGAGTGCCGTCCGAGAACGAGCTGGTTCGAATTTTTAGCGTATCCCGCATGACCTCTAACCGTGCCTTGACCGAGCTTACAACCGAAGGTTTGCTGACACGCATTCATGGTAAAGGGACATTCGTAGCGCAAACCCAAACAACCGGGCGTTTGCTGCGCGTTCGCAGTATTGCCGAAGAAGTGAAAGAACGCGGTCGCGCTTATCGCTTCGATGTTTTGCGTCACGAGCTTGAAGCACCGCCAGCTGACATCTCCGTATGGATGGGCCTTGAGCCGGATGAACAGGTTTGCTGTACTGAAATTGTTCACCGCGAAAATGACGTGCCTTTGCAGTTGGAGCGGCGCCTGGTGAGTTTGGCCGCGGCACCCATTTACCAGGACATCGACCTGACCGAGTCGACACCCAGTGAATTTCTACTGCAGAACGTGCCTCTTCAGCGAGTGGAGCACAAGGTGCGTGCGGTCATGCCCACGCCCTCAGTTGCTGAAGCTCTGGCCATTGAAACGACTATTCCGTGCTTGCTGCTTGAACGCAAAACCTGGTCTCGGGACACGCCTGTTTCTTACGTCGACCTGTATCACCGCGGCGATCAGTACGCGCTGTCTGATAGTTTTAGTCAAGAAAAATAGGTTGGAACAACTAAAGGCTGTTAATACATCCGTTGTAGTACGTACCCACGCACAAATTACCGCCGACAGCGTAGCTGAGATCAGCCGGGTCAGACGTATCCCACATGGCTACGTTGGCTTTCTTGCCGGCCTCTAACGTGCCGACTTCGTGTTGCCGACCCAAAGCTGTCGCGGCGTGGCGCGTAACGGCGGCCAGTGCTTCCTCTGGCGTCAGGCCAAACAAAACGCAGCCCATATTCAGCACCAGCGAAAACGACATGACGGGAGAGCTGCCAGGATTGTGATCGCTCGCCAACGCAATCGGAACTTTATTGTCGCGCAGGGCCCCAATCGGTGGCAGCTGCGTCTCATGTAAATAGTAAAACGCACCGGGAAGCAGCACGGCAACGGTACTGTGTTCTGCCAGCACTGAAACGTCGCTGTCGGCCAAAAATTCAAGGTGATCAACCGATAGGGCGTCGTAGCGTGCAGCCATTGCGGCCCCCTGCATATTGCTTAGCTGCTCGGCGTGTAGTTTAACCGGTAGTCCCAGCTCTCTGGCCTTGTTGAAGACTCGCTCGACCTGCTGCGTATCAAAAGCAATGGACTCGCAAAACGCGTCTACCGCGTCGGCCAGGTTGTGTTCGACGACCGCAGGTAGCATATCGTCGCAAACAAGCGCAACGTATTCTTCGGTACGGTTCGTGTATTCAGCGGGAATCGCGTGAGCGCCTAAAAAGGTAGTGGCAACGTCGACCGGAAACGCGTCTCCCAATTGGCGAGCAACGCGTAACATCTTTAGCTCGTCTTGCGTCGTCAGGCCGTAACCCGACTTGATTTCAACTGACGTGACACCCTGACGTATAAACTTTTGTAGCCTTATAGAAGCGGCGTCGAACAGCTCGTTTTCGCAGGCTTCACGCGTGGCCCTCACGGTTGACAAAATACCGCCGCCAGCTTTCGAGATGTCGGCATAGCTCGCTCCGTTCAGGCGCATTTCAAATTCTTTGGCACGGTGACCGCCGTACACCAAATGCGTGTGACAGTCGATTAGACCCGGAGTTAATAGCTTACCGCCACAGTCAATTTGCTGTTCATGTTCGCGAGCCTGTGCAGACAGCTCGCTCTCATGTCCCACCCAGGCAATGCGTCCGTCTTTGAACGCGATGGCACCCTGGTCAATGCGGCCATACGGCACTTCCGAAGTAGTCATTGTCGCGAGTGTGGCGTTGTGCAGCAGCAGGTCCCATTGTGCTCGCGTGGTACCGCGGCCTGAAGAGCCGGTGGCGTGAGGTTGGGCCACGTCTAGCTACCCCACTTGGCGACGAGGCTTCTGACCTCATTCGCATAGTCTTCTTGATGAAACTCTTTAAACACTTGCCACGAACAGAACGACGACGAGTCTGTCACGCGATGCGGAAAAAGTATGCCGTCAAGATGGTCGTACTCGTGTTGCCACGTGCACGCGGAATAGCCTTTGATAATGTCGCAATGCGCCTGACCATCGCGGTCGAGGTAACGCACTTCAATTTCAGTATGACGATCTACGTTACCGCGTATTTGCGGTACCGAGAGACAGCCCTCATTCGAGACAAAGGTCTCGTCGCTGAGCATTCGGATTTCCGGATTGATGACAATGGTGAGCGGTACTTTTGGCTTGTACGGGTATCGCGGGTTATCCCCAATTTCGATCACAAACAGGCGGTGGGGCAGACCAATTTGGTTAGCCGCAATTCCGGCGCCGTTGGCTGCACGCATGGTATCGATCATGTCGTCTATCCAGCCTTGCACTTCAGGAGTTCGAATAAGTTCCGGTTGGACTTCATTTGCTCGCGCGGCCAACACAGGGTGACCAATTTCCAAAACGGGACGTACTGCCATGGTTTCTACTCTTAAAGGTTAGGTTGAATGTTTAGTCAGCCGTATTGCAAGCGCATTCAAGTCAGTGGTCTAGCGAATTTACTAACAGAACTCGTCATTGCGAGCCCGCGTAGCGGGCGTGGCAATCTCCATCAGGCCACTTCGAGTCCAAACAAGAACACATGTTGAGGTCTCGTCACCAGATTGCCGCGCGCTTCGCGCTCGCAATAACACGACGGTTTGTGCTCAACAAAACTTACCCCGCTAGATACATATTAGCCCATTCACCAAAAACGTTCTGCTGAATGAGTTTGGCAATGGCCTCAATGTCCGGCTGGAAATAACGATCGTGGTCCCAGTAGGCGGCTACTTTTCTGACTTCCTGCCAATAAGCCTCTAGCGCCTCATTTGATTTGAGCGGGCGTCGCAGTTCTATGCCCTGGCAGCTTGCCAGTATTTCAATTGCTACAACGTAGCGGGTGTTTAAATTCATGTCGGTGAGTCGACGTGCTGCGAACGTGGCCATGCTCACGTGGTCTTCCTGGTTAGCCGACGTGGGGAGGCTGTCGACGCTGGCTGGATGCGCAAGGCTTTTGTTTTCACTTGCCAGTGCCGCCGACGTGACCTGCGCAATCATGAAGCCGCTGTTTACACCAGCGTCCTCGACGAGAAACGCAGGTAAACAGCTCATGTTGGTGTCGAGCAACAACGCCATACGACGCTCTGACATGGCGCCAATTTCGGCAATAGCCAGTGCAATGTTGTCGGCCGCGAAGGCAATCGGCTGGGCGTGAAAGTTGCCGCCTGACAGAATGTCACCCTCTTCAGTAAAGATTAGGGGGTTGTCAGATACCGCGTTAGCCTCAACTTCAATGATGGCTGCGGCGTTGCGTAGCTGATCGAGGCAAGCACCCATAACCTGCGGTTGGCAGCGAAGCGAATAAGGATCCTGAACTTTGTCACATTCTTCGTGGCTGTTGCCGATGTCGCTGCTTGCGAGCAGGTCGCGATAAATTCGCGCCGCCTCAATCTGGCCGTGCTGTCCGCGAACGGCCTGAATACGCGGATCAAACGGTGTGCGACTCCCCAGCGCGGCTTCCACCGTCATGGCTCCGGCGACAAACGCTGCGTTAATATTCTGTTCCGCTTCAAACAAGCCTTTGAGTGCGAGCGCCGTAGACACCTGTGTGCCGTTTAATAGCGCCAGCCCTTCTTTGGCTGCGAGGGCAAGTGGTGCCAAACCTGCTTTAGCGAGCGCTGTTCTCGCGTCGGTTAGTGCACCGTTAACGTGGACCTGACCTTCACCGATGACGGGCAGGCTCATATGAGCAAGCGGAGCGAGGTCGCCTGACGCGCCGACCGACCCTTTTTCAGGAATGGCGGGCAGCAGGTCGTTGTTGAGCATGGCGAGCAAGAGTTCAATGACGCTCCGTCGGACGCCCGATACACCGCGAGACAGGCCGTTAACTTTGAGCAGTAAAATTAATCGAACGGTAGCCGCGTCAATGTAATTGCCGACACCCGTTGCGTGCGACAAAATCAGGTTGTGCTGCAGCTCGGTTAACTGCTCTTTGTCTATGTGTTTCTGCGCCAGTCGACCAAAGCCCGTATTAACTCCGTAGACAATTTCTCCGCCGTCAACCTTGTTGCGAACGACAGACTGGGCCAGATCAATTTTCGTCCAGGTAGCTTCGTCAATATCGACGTTGACGCCTTCAAAGTACGCGGTGCGTAACTCGGAGAGCGACAGTTTTCCCGGTTTGAGTTTGAGTGTGTTCATAATGTTGATCGCAAGGATTGAAGTGTGGATTTGAAGCGTTTGGCAATCGCTTCCTCATGAGGGTGGCGGCCGTTGTCGATGACTTTCTGTCCGCCCACGTAAACGTCGCTCACCGTGTTCTGGTTGCCCGAGAATATCCAGCTGTCGATAAGTGTGTCGTCTTCGCGTTCGCACAATATCGGGTGGTTGGTGTCCAAAACAATCATATCAGCTCGTTTTCCCACGGCCAGTTCTCCGGCGTTATGTCCGCAGGCCTGGGCGCCACCGGATGCGCTTTGCTCTAACAATGTACGTCCGGTGCTTTGATCGGGTCTACCTGCCAACTCGTTGCGACCGTGGCGGGCGAGTCGCTGTGTGTATTCAAGCCAGCGTAATTCTTCGACGGGCGACACGGATATATGGCTGTCTGATCCGATGCCGTACGCGCCGCCGAGCCGTGTGTACTCTACGGCATTGAAAACTCCGTCGCCGAGATTGGCTTCGGTAGTTGGGCACAGTCCCGCTACCGCGCCGCTTCGCGCTACAGCGCTGGTTTCAGTTTGCGACATGTGCGTTGCATGAATTAAACACCAGCGGTGGTCAACCGGAAACTGGCTAAGCAAGTGTTCAACGGGTCGTGCGCCACACCACGTTTTACAGTCTTCTACTTCTTTGAGCTGCTCGGCGATATGTATGTGGACAGGCATTGAGGTTAGGGCATCGTAATTACTTGCGACCTCGCTGTACGCCTCAGCGTCTACGGCTCGAAGCGAGTGCAGCGCCACGCCGGTGTTCGCGTCAGGCCGCTCGGTTGTGTGTGTATGCACCGTGTCCAGAAGGGTGACGAAGTCGTCGGCCGTGTTGTAAAACCGTTTTTGTTGCTCGCCCACCGGCTGCCGGCCAAAACCACCGAACTGATAGTGGACCGGCAGAAGCGTAATGCCGAGGCCTGTTTCGGTTGCGGCGTGCAGCGTCTGCAATGACATTTCAGCACGCTCGGCGTATGGCTTGCCATCGGGTTGGTGGTGTAAATACTGAAACTCCGCCACGCGCGTGAAGCCGGCTTTTAGCATTTCAACGTAGAGCTGAGAGGCCACGGCATGAAGCTGCTCGGGATTCATGGTGTCGAGAAAACCGTACATGGTTTGTCGCCAGGTCCAAAAGCTGTCGCGCGTGTCGCCCGATCGCTCAGCGTGACCCGCCATGGCACGTTGGTGCGCGTGAGAATGCAAGTTGGCAATGCCGGGAAGCGCGCAGCCTGACCCACCCGCGTTTGCGTTCGCGGTTACCCGGCTAATGTTGCCGTTGACGTCTACTTCTATGGCTACGTCGTGGGCGAAGCCTTCAGGCAGTAGCGCAGACTGGAAGTTGAGAGTAATCATGCTGGTTTCAGTGGATTCAGGTTTTGTGTCTGCATACAGTAAACCATAGGGTCGATAACTTGTCTATACAAGTATGTGGTGCTAGCATTTGCCTAACTCGAGGCCTCAGTGCCTGACATAATCTATCTCTACAGGTATCGCTATGACTGCTAAAACCCGCCACGATCCAAGCCGCGTAATTCGTTCTCCCCGTGGCAACGAGCTGAATTGCAAAAGCTGGCTGACCGAGGCGCCGTTCCGGATGCTGCAAAACAATCTGGACGCTGAGGTGGCCGAGCGCCCTGAGGACCTGGTCGTGTACGGCGGCATTGGTAAAGCCGCGCGGAATTGGGAAGCCTTCGACCAAATACTGGCGTCGCTGCGCGAGCTCGAAGATGACGAAAGTCTGTGCGTGCAGTCTGGCAAACCCGTAGGTGTTTTCAAGACCCACCCCGACGCGCCACGCGTGCTAATTGCTAACTCAAACCTTGTCCCAGCCTGGTCGACGTGGGAGCACTTCAGTGAGCTCGATAAGAAAGACTTGATGATGTACGGGCAAATGACCGCGGGCAGCTGGATTTACATTGGCTCGCAGGGAATTGTTCAAGGTACCTATGAAACCTTCGTTGAGGCGGCGCGTCAGCACTTCGATGGCAACGCGAAGGGTAAATGGATTCTGACCGCCGGTCTGGGAGGAATGGGCGGTGCGCAACCGTTAGCGGCTACTATGGCTGGCTTTTCCTGTCTTGCAATTGAATGTGACCAGACGCGCATTGATTTTCGTTTGCGCAATCGGTATCTCGACAAGAGTGCGAGTTCCGTTGAGGAAGCGTTGAAGATCATCGACGAAGCGCATGCCAAAGGCGAGGCTGTTTCGGTCGGGGTCCGGGGAAACGCGGCTGAAGTGCTGCCTCAAATGGTCAAAGACGGTATTAAACCTGACATGGTGACGGACCAGACCTCCGCTCACGACCCGGTTAACGGCTACCTTCCGGCGGGCTGGAGCGTGGAGCAATGGCGCACAGAAATTAAAACCAATCCTGAGAACGTTGCGGCTGAGGCGCGTAAATCCATGGCGATTCATGTGCGTGCCATGCTCGCGTACCACGAAATGGGTATTCCAACGGTCGACTACGGAAATAACATTCGGCAAGAAGCGAAGAACGCTGGAGTAGATAACGCGTTTGATTTCCCGGGCTTCGTACCGGCTTACATCAGGCCGTTATTTTGTCGCGGAGTTGGCCCGTTCAGGTGGGTGGCGCTGTCGGGTGACCCGGAAGACATTTACAAGACCGACGCCAAAGTAAAAGAACTAATGCCAAATGATAAGCATTTGCATAACTGGCTGGACATGGCGCGTGAGCGCATCGATTTTCAAGGATTGCCTGCGCGTATTTGCTGGGTGGGCCTGGGTGATCGTGACCGTTTGGGGCTGGCCTTCAATGAAATGGTCAAATCTGGAGAGCTCAAAGCACCTGTGGTTATTGGTCGGGACCACCTTGATTCGGGCTCCGTCACCAGCCCAAATCGTGAAACAGAATCCATGATAGATGGTTCCGACGCCGTATCCGACTGGACTATGCTTAATCTGATGCTCAGCACGGCAGGTGGTGCGACCTGGGTATCGTTGCATCACGGTGGTGGCGTGGGCATGGGTTATTCGCAGCACGCCGGTTTGGTGATTTGCTGCGACGGCACAGATGAAGCGGCAATGAGAATCAAACGCGTTTTGTGGAACGACCCGGCTTCAGGTGTTATGCGACACGCCGATGCAGGCTACGATATTGCCAAAGACTGCGCGCGAAAATTCGGATTGAATTTACCATCAATGGAGTAATAGACTACAGCTTCTGTCATGTCATTTGAGTTAACGATATGAGCTCGCGAAAACAGTCCGCCCAATACGAATATGAAGGCTTTGCCTATTTCCCAAAGCTGTACAGTGACGCCGAGTTAAACGGTGTAGGGGATGTGCTGGAGCGTTTTCACACCGCCTGGCTGGACAGCAATGCAGAGGTTTATAAAGACGGTGCAATCAACAGCGCGTATCTGACCGACAGTCAATACTTAAACGACGAAGACCGCCTGCAGCTGTTCAAGTTTATCGGCAGTCACAAGATCTCTAGCGTTCTGGGTGCTGTTTTGGCCTCCGAAGTGATGTTCGTCGGGTCACAGTTGTTTTTCGATCCCGCTGACATGCAGCAGCAAAACTACTGGCACCGGGATATTCAATACAACGATATGACAGAAGAACAGCAGCGTGCCGCTATGCTGGTATCGAATAATCTGCACCTGCGTATCGCATTGAAATCCGAGCGAGGCGTTGGCCTTGTTCCAGGCACGCATCGTCGCTGGGATGACGGCCACGAATACGATGTTCGCATGGAGCGCAACGGACAGCAGGCTCACAGCGATTTGCCGAATGGTATTGAAGTCGAAATGGAACGCGGCGACGTACTGGTATTCTCAGCTAACATGATTCATCGAGGGCTTTACGGCAACGACAGGCGATCACTCGATTTGCTTTTCGGCGGTGCCGATCCCGAGACAGCGCGGTTCGTGAAAGAAGAAGCGCTTCCAAACGCTGAGCAATTGTCTCAGCTAGAGTGGCCGTCGCCGTTCAACATTGCGCGCGAGATAACCTCGGAACTAAAATCCGGCTCAGCATTGACGTAGCTGTCTGCGATAAACCCCATGAGTAACCAGTGTCCAGAGCACGAGCTGTCTGAGCTGGCGCAGCAGTTTCTAGCGAGTAATCTTGACGCAGCGGCTTTCGGTCACACAGAGCATCTATGCGTAGCCTACGACTTGCTGCACCACTACGATTTTCTAACAGCGACTGCGCACTACGTTGAAGGAATAAAGACACTGGCGGCGAGCGTTGGGGCCGACGATAAATTCAATATGCCGATTACCGTGGCCTGGCTGAGCGTTATAGCCGAAAAAATCGCCGTGACCCATGCCGTCTCTTGTGACGAGTTCCTGCAACAAAATCCCGATTTGTTTTCAAAAGATCTTTTAGGTAGCCGTTACTCTCAAGAGCGTCTCGACTCGGCGTTGGCACGCAAACAATTCTTACTGCCAGACCTTATTTAACCAACTCAATAAACCGGTCAATCTGCGCTTCGTCTGTTGCCCACGACGTGACCAGACGAAGAACCGAGTGCTTGTTCTCCGCAGGTTGCCATACGTGGAACTGAAAGTGCTGTTCTAGCGTTTTCACAAGTGTGTCAGGCAGAACGGGAAATACCTGATTGCAGTCTGTGGGTGCGAACAACGTATACCCTTTGTCTACGATGCCTTCGGACAGCTTGGTAGCCAGTGTGTTGGCGCGCTCGGAAAGCTCGTCAAAAAGACCATCGGTAAACAGTTCGCGGAACTGTATTCCAAGCACCCTACCTTTAGCCAAAAGTGCTCCACGCTGTTTAACGTTAAAGCTGAACTCTTCGGCGAGTGGTCGGTTTGGAATCACAATGGCTTCGCCAATCAGTGCGCCGGCTTTGGTCCCGCCAATCCAGAATATGTCGGTCAGTTGAGCAATGTCTTCGAGTGTCAGTTCGCTGTTTCGGGAAGCGAGCGCTACTCCAAGGCGAGCACCGTCAAGCATGAGTAGCAGATTGTTGTCCTCGCAGTAGGTCGAAATACTGGTTAGCTCTGCCTTGGTATACACGGTGCCCAGCTCTGTTGCATTGGAAATGTAGACCAATCGCGGCTTCGCCATGTGCGGTGCGAATGTATTCTTCTCAACAGCGGCTTTAATTATTTCGGGCGTAAGTTTGCCATCGTCACTGGGTATCGAAATGATTTTATGGCCGGCCGCCTCAATAGCGCCGGTTTCATGCGCTGCGATGTGACCTGACTCGGCTGAAATAATGGCCTCGTGGGACCGAAGTGCGCTGGCCGTAATAGTGATGTTCGCAAGTGTTCCGCCGGTGACGAAGAAAATCGGTAGGTCACTCTGTTGGCAGCGCCTTGCTATAAGGCTGCGCGCCTGTTCGCAGTACTCGTCGTCACCGTAGGCATTTTGTTGCGACAGGTTGGTGTGTGAAAGGGCGCTGATAATATTCGGGTGGCCGCCTTCGCTGTAGTCGTCCATTAGTCGGTATTTAGTCAATTTGAGTACCCGGGAGGCTGGTGTATTTAACAGGTGCGTAGTTTCACTCGAGCCGACAGGATATCAAAATTTAGCCTTTCGAAGGCAGTAGAGAACAGGTAAGAGCTAAAATTGGTAGCGAATACCCAATGCGACTGCGGAGCCGTCCAGTGCCGGGTTGGCGCTCTCAAATTGATTGTAACGATATTCGATTAGCGTGAATAATTTGTTCGTGACCCGGTAGCTTAGTTCCGGCTCGGCTACCCAGCGATTAGCGGCTCCTTCTCGAACGTTATAGTCGGCAAAACCAGTAATGCCCATGCGATCAGTTATTGGAAGGTTGAAGATCAGGCTGGCTTGAGAGCCGGTATTCGTATCTTGATAGGGGAAGTATCGCCACTGCAGCCAGCCCTGCCGTGACCGGCCGGCGAGCCACGGTAGAGGCAGGTCGTGTTTGTATATAACCCCAGCACGTATAACGTCGTTACTGCGTCCTGAAATAATGTCGTTCTCAAGCTGCAAGCCCAGACCTTTAACGCCAAACCATTTTCCAAGCCCGCTGTGCGACAGTCGGTACTCTGAAAATGAGTGTGTGACATGAGCGTTATTCGATTTCTGGTCCCCCAGAAAATCGCTAAAACCCCAAAAGGAAAATCCGGCCGGGAGTGCATTGGAAGAAAGTCCAATTGCCGCTGTGCCGAACTCGCGACTGTCAACGTAATAGGCGGTTGAAATATTCAGCCAGGGTTGGTTGTTGGCAGCGGACGCCGGCAGCGGGCTGCTGACCAAAACCAGGGCCAGAGCGAGGAAAGAAGTCGCGCTGTTGTCTAAAATGAGTCTCATATAAAAACCACAGAAATATTCATGCTTGTCGTCAATGCGTACAGCTCTAACAACGGTAGCGACATGAGCTTTGGTTTCTTAAGTGCTTATTCTCATCCAAATGCTTACTGCGGCGTGAGCGCATAGGGATTTGTCATTTCTTAGCGAGTAGCGACGAAGTAAATCCTGTATCCTTGATCAGGATGTGCTGATAGAGGTTTGATGGGACCACCCGGTGGCCGCTGGCCTCAGGAGAGCAATCAGATGAATGTATCGATGTCTAAAATCAAACTGCTTGTCGTATTTCTGCAGTTTCTTGTTATAACGAATGCGCATGCTCAGTCAGATGCGCTGAGAATTTACATAGATGCCGATTTCTCCAACAGCCCCGAGTCCTCGGTGTCAATTGAACGTGGCCTTCAGGTAGCGCTGAGTTTTGCCAACCATACTTTGCTCGGGCGTCCGGTCGAAATCGTTCGAAAAGATCATCGCGGCAATTCAGCACGCAGCTACCGACACATTAAACAGTACCTTGAAGATCCCGCCGCGCTGCTGATTGTGTCTGGTTCGCACTCACCGCCTCTGTTAACTCACCGCGATTACATTAACGAGCACGGCGTTCTGTATCTTGTACCGTGGGCCGCTGCGGGGCCGATCACGCGCTATCCGTCCGCTGAAAACTGGATATTTCGGTTGTCGGTTGACGACACCAAGGCGGGTCACTTGATCATTTCCTTTGCGGTAAGAGAAAAGGGATTCAAGCGGCCGTTCTTGTTGTTGGAGCGCACCGGTTGGGGGCGGTCAAATGAAAAGACGATGGCTGCGGCGATGCAAAAACTGGGTGTAGAGAGTTTCGGTATTAATCGTTTCGACTGGGATTTAAAGGAGCGAGGAGCGCGGGCGATTATCAAGCAAGCCATCGATGAACGTAGCGATGTGATTGTGCTGGTAGGGAATGCTATAGAAAGCAGTACCTTTGCTCGAGCGTTGGCGGCTCAACCTGAAAATGAACGACTGCCATTGCTGAGTCACTGGGGCATTACGGCCGGTGACTTTGAGAAAAACGTATCTCACGAGGACCGTACAAAGATCGATTTACATTTTATTCAAACCGGGTTCTCGTTTATTAATCGAGCGCTCGACCCGTTTGAGTCGAAAGTGTTTAATCGAGCCAAACGCGAATACCCTGACATAAAGACCCCAAAGGACATCTCGTCGCCGACGGGCTTTATTCACGCTCACGACTTGGGCTTGCTGCTGGTTGAAGCAGCAACTCAAGTAAGCCCTGATGTATCCATAGAGAAGGCCAGAGATAAACTGAGGGTAGCTCTGGAAAATATAACAACACCGGTGCGTGGCTTAGTCAAAACCTACAAGCAACCTTTTTCAGTTTTTTCAGAAGGTAATCCGGATGCTCACGAGGCGCTGGGAATCAACGAGTTTGTCATGGCGCAGTACGGGCGTGAAGGCGAAATCACAATAAACGACTGGCGCCGTGAGTAGAGTCACTCAAAAGGGGTTGGTTGAAGAAACGGCGAGCCTGCGGGCTGTATCCCGGTCGCTCTACCGTTTCACGTTTGCTGCCGTACTTTCCATGGGTGTTGTGTTCGTATTAATCTCAACCGCCGTCATCAATTCTACCCTCGGTGAGCTTTTCGAACAGTTTGCAGATAAAGAAATCTCAAATCTGGAGGCGGGCCTGAATCAAATGCTTAAGGCCAAGCTTTCGACTCTAAACGATCACGCCAGCTTACCGATTGTGGTTAACTCGGCTATGCATTCAGAAGAAGACACTTCGGCTCTGTACGATCAGCTTGAAAACCTCAAAATTCTTGAAAACAATGTCGACATGATGTTGCTCGATATTAACGGCGACGTTATTGAGGCTACACGAGATTTAAATGGCCTCGGTTGGTCACGAAGCAGCTGGGTTGAAGGTATTGTTGAAGACGGTGCGCCTCACTACGTGATAATGAAAAAACTAGCCGCCGGTACTGTTGTGCACATGGCCGTGCCCGTGTTGTATAACGGCTATCCCGAAGGCGTTCTTGTCGCCGTTATGCCGTTCGTGCCTGGCGACCTGTTTGACAGTCAGGAAGGCGATGCTGGTCGGCTGGTAAGCGTGTCGTCTTATGGGGACGAGGTCTATTCTGTGGGCGTGACGCGTACCGATACAAGCTACGAGAGGACGGTTGATCTTCCGTTGTTGAACGGCGAGCTTAATCTGGTCGTTTACAAAACGACCATAAGCAAGAGCTTGAAAAAACTGTTTGGTTTGACGGTTGTAGCTGGTCTGATAACGTGTCTGGTGCTGTTTACCTTGTTTCGAAAACTGGGTCAGGTGCTTGTGATTAAGCCGCAAATGCTGCTCGAGCGCTCACGTCTCGAAACACTTGACGTAAACAAAAAACTTGAAGCCGCTAACGAAGAGTTGGCGCAGTTCGCTTACCGAGCCTCTCACGATATGAAAGCGCCACTCATATCGGCTCGCGTTTTGGCCACCGTAATCGGTAGTGACATTCGAGAGGGTGATTACGAAGAAGCCATCGCCAACACGTATAAAATTGCCAATCAGGTTGAGCGACTCGAGCGCTTGGTAACGGACATACTCGATCTTGCCAAAGCCGATTTGGCTGAAAGCGACCGTGAGCACATTAACCTTTGTGCGCTTCTTAAAGACATCGACGCGCAGCTTGAGCATCTCTACGTTGACCACGACGTAGAAATTATTTTAGACATGTCGGAAGATACCGTTGTGTATGCCTCAAGACCCAGGTTGTCTCAGGTGTTGGTTAATCTAATCTCAAACGGCGTCAAGTACAGCAACAGTGAACGTGAGCATCGATACGTGCGGGTTAGCGCCAGTCAGTCAAATGAGACAATACATATTGTGGTCGAAGACAACGGCCTCGGCGTGCCAGAGGAGTTTCAGGGGCAGCTGTTCGATATGTTTACGCGTTTTCACCCGCAGGTCTCGTCGGGTAGCGGGCTGGGCTTGTACATTATTAAGAAACACATCGACAACATGAATGCGCAGCTCTCGTTCGAAAGCACGTCGAATGGCAGCGCGTTTAGATTTATATTGCCGTCTAAATAAAGCGATTACTGGTCGTCGTTGCCCAGAAGTTTAGAGACTCTTTTCCTGACGACCGGCAATACTTCTTTTTCAAACCATGGGTTCCTGGCCATCCAAATATTGTTTCTCGGACTTGGATGCGGCAGAGGTATTAATCGCTGGTCGTAAGCGGCCCAGTTCCGGCTTTACTAGAGTCGACAAAGACGGTTTGGTTGCCATACCGCTTCGAGAGTACACCACCGACTATAAATTGAAAGACCGGGTGCGTCGTATACCGCACCCGGCCAGTCTTTTTGCCTGCTTCGTTCTAACCTTGCGGCTTAACGGGCGGACACTCTTCGCACTCTTCACACGGCTCGACTAACGCAAACGCGCCGATGTCCGTTTGGTCGTAACCACTCAAACGAGAGTAGCCATTGGTGCCGGTCGCATCGACGTCAATGACTTCCGCAAAGGCCGCTTGCGTGCAGGTTGTGCCAGTCAGGAAATCTCCAGCCGTAAACGATTTACGGTACTCGAACGGTGGTGCTTGAATAAACCCTGCCGCGTCCGCGCTACCGGCCGTTCCAGAGGTTGCAGCTATCGCAACGTTATTGCCGTCCCCCCGTTCAACGCTGTGAGAGTAGGTCGCAAAACCGTTCGGATGGCGCGCGCGGAATCCCAGCTCGACGGTTGAACCGGGACTCGCTTCGATTATGCCGCAGTCGACCGACGAACCACTGGCTGCGAACACCTGCGCCTGACAAAAGTTGTTATCAACGCGCAGCACCATGCGAAACGCGATCGTGTTACCCACCGGGTTTCGAATGCGTCGGCTCTCAGGCGCATTTGTTGTGGTAACTGTGCCTGTCGGAAACGGCGCTGCAATATCAGGCACTCTGAGGGAAACACCTTCAGGCTCCCATTCGATAGGATTCGCTGAGCCCGCTTTGAAGAGCTCAAGCTTCAGTTCGTACATTCCCGCCGAGCTGTCGTCTCCGTCAGCGCGAGTTGCAGGAGCGCCGGGAAGTTTGCGGGTCTCGAAGTAAGCGCTGGCCAAATCTACGCGCTCGTTTAGCGTGGTCCATTCGATTCCTGGAGCGGGCGGTGCCGGAGGTTTGATTTGGAATGTGTTGGGAGCAGGTCCGGCTGCATCCGGTCCAAGCTGGTAAGAAGGGTAGCTTAATACCCCGCCGGTCAGAACGCGATAGTGCCGATAAACGTCGCGATCCATTGGTTGCCATGCGCCCACATTCGGTGACACACCGTCCGGGTCTGTCAGTCGACGAAAAGACCACAAGTAGTGCGTGATGCCTTTGGCAATGAGTCCCGTGCGGCTGAAATCTACGCGTGGTTCCAAAGTTGAACCAAACGGCGCGCCGCCGCTGGTTAAACCGTTAGCCTCTATTTCGTCTACGCTAACGCCCGGGCCAATGGACATAACCGCAACCTGACAGCTACTGGAATCGAACTCCGGGTCACACGTTGGTACGCGAGGGTCGGTGATATTGATTGTGATTTGCGAACCACACACGTAGTTCCAGTAAGTGTTACAGGCAATGGGTGGTCGATATACAGTTTGGTTAGTACCGTTTATGGGGTACTCAACCCAGACGTAGATGTCAGGTTTGTCACCTGAACAATTGTATGGCACGAGCACGTTAAAACGACCATCTGCACCTGTTGTGCGTGTAGTAATCTCGTCGCAGCGATAGCGCCACCAAAACGGCGTAAAGCAAAAATACGGATACAGTAAATAAAAATTATCGACTAGCGTGCTTCGAAGAAGCGTCGTTGAATTTGAGCCGAGACCCGTGAGCACGTTACCGGCGAGTGTGTCGATAGGCCGAGAAAGCGCTTCACGGCTGGCAACTACTTTTCGCGGCGTAATACGGCTGCTCGCAAACGTAACATTGTCCAAATTGAAGTCGGTATCGAGAGTGCGAAAATCCGGCGCTGGGCCATTGCGTGGGCCAGGGCGTGGATCAGGTGGACTCAGCGTGGGTGGTTCACGCAGAATATCGATCAGGTCGTCACGCAACCGAAACAGTTCGAGGTCAGGCAGTGTGAAAAGCCAGCGGCGTGGATCCACTTCGCAAATATGGACTATCGCGTCGCAGACGGGTCGGCCGTTCTTAAGTACACGACCGGTTACCCAGCATAGGCAAAATGGCCAAAGGCTTATAATAGTGCCTGGAATCACGATTCGATCAACCAGATCTCCTGGGGTGAGCACAGCCTCAAACGCTGATATCCGGCGCAGTGTTTGCAGTGTTGGCGGAGTGTCCTGGTCAAGCTCGGGGCCAAAAAATACCTGACGCTTGCGAGCTTCTGTGGCCGAAAACGGAAGTGACACTTTACCGTTCTTGACCGTAACGCGGTCGACGCATGAACCGTCGCCTGCGAATACGTAGGCGACAATGTCGCCTTCGTAAGTGGTCGTACCTGCGACTGAGACCGCAAGTGAAATGTTGTCGTTCTTTGGTTTGTTCATATCGAAAACCATCCATGTTTTAATTGAAAAAGAGGTGGCTCCGGACAAGAAGAGAGAACGACACTATTCGCTGTGCTTTCGATCACTGTCTAGAACTTCCAGTCCGTGGAGCTCAATTAGTAATGCGATACAGTAGCGAGAATTCCTTCATTGGAGATTTAAGCTGTTGAAAATTTCAGTGTTTTTAAACGGTCAGACACGGTCTTTATGCGCGAGAGTGATTCCAGTAGAGTAAATGGTTCGCGTCAATGCGATGACTAATCAGGAATTTCCGATATGCCCAGCTCGCTAGCCAATACTATTCGATCCGGACTCATTACTTTTGCACTGTTGTGTTCCTGTGGTGCGCACGCGACTTTTTCAATTGTCGCGTTCGATCCACAAACGAGGGAGATCGGAAGTGCAGCGGCAACCTGTGTTGAAGATGTGGATTTGGGCTTTTTCCTGTCCCGGTTCGCGCCGGGCAAGGGCGCCATAAACGCCCAGTCGTTTGTATCTATTCCCAACTTGTTAAACGGGCGTCAGAGATTGCTTGACGGTGAGAGTGCCCAGCAGGTGTTGGAATGATTAGTAGCGAATGACCAGACGGGTCAGCCCGGCTTGCGTCAGTATCTGATTATTGATTTGGGGGATACACCGTTCATGCACAGCGTGACGTATTCCGGTGCCGACAATTTCGCCTTTGCCGGTGGGCTCACGGGCAGCAACTACGCTATTGCCGGTAACATTCTGTCCGGAGCAGCGATTATTCAACAAATGGAAACGGCCTTTTTGGCGACCAATGGGTGGCTGGGAGAAAATCTGATGGCGGCGCTGCAAGCGGCTAAAGAACCAATGGCCGATGCGCGCTGTCCGACAACATCTTCGCTGTCTGCCTACATTAGCGTTACCCGCGAAGACGATGTCATCGACGTTCCGTTTATGCGCCTGGGTTCAAACTCGCCAAATCAAAACGTTGATCCGATTAACTTGCTACAGACTCAGTTTGATGTGTTTTTCGAGGCTAATTTTTCTAGCGACGTAGACCATGATGGCACGCCAGACCAGCTCGACAATTGTTCTGAAGTCGCGCACGGTGATCAAACCGATACGGACGGTGACGGCTATGGCAATTTGTGTGACGCCGATTTTAATAACGACTGTTTGATTAATTTTCTCGATTTCACTGAGCTGACGTCGCGCTTCTTAAGCACAACCGATCCGCTTCAGGACTTAAACAGCGACGGCGCGGTCAATTTTCTTGACGTGCTGCTGTTTTCCGATAGTTTCCTGAGCGTGCCGGGCCCGAGCGGGCTTGAAGACAGCTGCAACTAGTCCGATTCGGTCAGTTGCTGCAGCTGAATGCCGCTTTCAAAAAATCGTTCTTCATTGGTTAGAGGGTCGATAAACTGAATTGTTTTCGAGAGCAGTTGTAGCGGTTTGGAGTAGTCTTCGCCTTTGTGCGGCATCAGGTCCGGATAAAAAGGGTCGTTAACAATAGGGCAGCCAATCGACATCATGTGGACACGCAGCTGATGCTGTCGTCCGGTCACAGGTTCGAGTTTATAGCGAGCCAGCTTGCCGCGGGTTTCAATGATAGTCATAACCGTTTCAGAATTGGCTTCTGCGTCCGGGTCTTCTCGCATAATGAAAAACGGGTTTCCACTGCTTACAAGGTGACTGCGATGCGTGTAGGGGAACTCGCGTTCGGCCAGCGGCGCGATGGCTTCGTAGCTTTTTTTAACCAGCCGTTTTTGAAACAGTCTCTGATAAGCTCCGCGAATCTGGGTGTTGCAGCTGTAAAGCATGACGCCAGCGGTATCGCGGTCCAGTCGGTGAATGGGGCTGATGTCTTCGTTTTGAAACTGATGTTTTAAACGTGAGAGTAAACTCTCGCGCACAAAACGCCCCGTTGGTGTTACCGGGATAAAATGCGGTTTGTCTACGACGATAATATTGTCGTCTTTAAATAATATGTTTTCGTAAAACGGAATTTCCGGCTCATACGGTATTTCACGGTAGTAAAAAATGTGAATCTCGGCCTGGTACGGCGTGTCAGCGTTTATCACTTCACCCGTTTCACTGACTATTTCTCCACGACTCATTCTCTCAAGCACAATTTCTTTTGGAATAAACGGAAAGCGGTCGAGAAAAAAATCGAAAATAGTCTGCCACTCTCCGTGTTGTTCACCGCTGTTTTTAGTGTGTCCGGGTTTCGGTAACCAGGCGCGACTTGCTGATACGCCGTGCCGCATGGGCAAAGGCGATTTCTTTTTGCTGGCTCGCTTGGGTTTTGTTTCGGTGTCGGCAAGACCGAGTGTTTTGTTTGGGCTCATTTGCCGCGTATTTAATCACGCGCTTGCGTCAAGTTCTATTGGTAAACAGCAAACTCTTCGCTTTTTTTCAGTCATCGGCTGCTGCCCACGGGCGCCGCCCGCCCAGACGTTCAGCAATAGCAAAAGACGAGTTTGCTGCACTCTCGAGTAGCGGGATGCCGTGAGAAGCGTAGGAGCCGCAGAACCAAATACGTCGGTCGGGTTGCTCGTGTAGCCGGGCCAGGCGCTCCAGCCCTTGCATGGATTCGTGATTCACTACTGGTCGTTCGAAATTGGCCTCACCAAATACCAATGAAGGATCCGGCTGGATGATGGGGTTCCATGTCTGGAAGACCGGAGCTGAGCCGGGCATGGCTTGAATGGCGTTCATCCATATCGTGGCCATCGGAGCAGAGTGATTGTCTGCAAGAAGAAAATTCACCGGTGCCCACTGCGACTCATCGCCGGGAGGTGCAAGCCGGGTATCTTTGTGCACTACGACCCGACTGGGCTCGTAGGTAAAAGACGCGAGCAGTTCTTGTTCTTCGGGCGTGGCGTGTTTCAGAATATGTGACGTTTGATTAGCCTGGGTTGCCAGAACAACATGGTCGAACGTTGAGGTTTCGTTTGATGTGCGAACTTCAACGCCGTCACTGGTCCGAAAAACGTCTATGACCTGAGAGCGCAGTTTGACCTCATGAACGTCTTGAGACAGAAGGCTAACGACTTCCTGAGTCCCTCCGGTAACCCGCCTCACCGATGAAAATAGCAGGTCGCTATTCAGGTACTCGAGGATTACACGTGCGGGATAGGCTTTGACGCTGTCTAGACTGCAGGTGCAGATGCCCGCGAAAGCCGGATAAAGGAAGCCTTCTGCAAATTCTTCCGAATAACGATGGCTGTGTAAATAGTCTTCCAGAGTGACGTGATCAGCGATGCCGTCGGCTATCGACTTGGGTGATTGTCGAAAGAACCGGAGAGCGTCCCAGCCAATCCGAAGTGCTTTTGAGTTAAATGATTTGCGGCCCTTAAGAAACGGGAGCAAGAAAGGACCCAGCTTGTAGTTGTCGTAGCGAAAATACGTTTCGTCGTTCAGCCCCCCGAAAGATGCGGAGTAGTTAACGGGCTTGAATTCGATTCCCAGTTCTTTGTACAAAGCCGTTATGTTGGGATAGAAGCCATTGAAAAAAACGCGCAGAGGAACGTCAATGCGAGCGCTTTTTTTTTCGCTCTTTACTTCCAGCGAGTGAGCATCCATGCCCAAGTGCTCGAATTTCTCGAAGAGGGTGACTTGGTAGTTTTTACTGAGAAGCCACGCGGCACTGAGACCCGCGATGCCACTACCAACGACGGCAATTTTCATGAAGAGCCTGCTATTAGCAGTGCGCCGATCCACGCGCACAGAAGCCAGGCCTGACTGGCTGACGCCCACGTCACGAACTTCTTACAGAATGAAAATTCAGCAACGTCTGCCTTTCGCATCGTGCCGGAACTGATTATGAAAACTAGAATCAGAGCAGAGGGCGCTACTATAATCGCAAGCGCAGCGGGTGAAATTCCGGGGCTTGAAATAATCACCCCTAAGTGCGCGACAGCAAGAAGAAAGAGTGCGGTCGTTCGTGCATGGCGCTGTCCATGTCTGACCGGATGCGTTCTTTTGTCACCGGCTCTATCGGACAGATAGTCAGGAAGTGCCGTGATGATATTGCCTGCATGAAAAATCAGGTAAAGCGGTATCAGAGAACGCCATGAAAATTGACTCAGTGATCCGTGCTGCATGTAAAAGCCGATTAAGACAAGGACAACTCCGCAGCCCAGGCCTTGCAAAACTTCACCGTGTCCTCTGTAAGACAGTTGCAACGGGCGCATGTTGTAAGTCCAGCACAGGGCCGCTGCCATGGTCAGCGCAATGGGCATCCATGGTCGGTATGCAAAGGCGGCGAGGCATAACGTAAGTGCCAACATAAGAATGAAAGCGATTTTCGCTCCTGTTAACAGATCGCCAGGCCCAAGTTTGCCCTCAGGTAGAACTCGTGATCCACCGGAAAGCCAGTATTGGCTGTTTGTTTTGTCAATGGCTTCGTCCGCGTAGTCGTTTAAGTACAGCAGAAATACCTGGTACAGCACTCCAAACAAGAGTGTGTAAAGAAACAGTGTTGTGCTGAACTGTTTGTGCGCATGAAAAGCCAAAGCCTGACCCATGAACAATGGAATGAAAATCATGGGATGAGCAGCGGGACGCGCCGCCTGAATCCACGGCTGGATTCGAGAGCGTGAACTGAGGTGAGTTGTAGAAGAGGTGGGGGCCATTAGCAAACCATGGCCTCTGTGTTCGATCGTTGTTCTAACATGTAACTCTGTTTTCATCCAAGCGTGGGTAAGCGTATCGAATTTTGGCATCTTAGCTTCGGCTGTACCAGAGCAAACCGCATTAAATCTCTGACAAAGGTGCTAGCGCTTACTCCACACGCCGTCAACTAACAGCTCGTACGGCTGATAAAGCGTTTTGTAATTCATGTGTGAGGACTCGGCAATGTAGAGGCCGAGGTACAAGTAATCCATCTCCCATCGACGAGCCAGTCGAAGTTGCGACAGAATCGAGTAGGTACCCAGGCTCAAGCGCGAGTAGTCTGTGTCGTAGTAGCAGTAAACCGCCGACCCGGCTTTCGAGCCTTTGTCGAGAATCGCAACCGCCACCAACACGTCGTCAATTGTGTAGCTGATTTCCACCGTCTCGCAGCAAGAGCTCAGTAGAAATGCACGGTAGTGTTCAATGGAAATTGACTCCAGCTGAGTGTTTAGCCCACGTACTGTGCTGTGCTTGTTGTATAGCGCAATTCGATGTTCGTCAATAACAGGCTCGTTGGCGTGAGTTTTAATAATCCGGTCACCACGGCTAAGCACTCGCCGCTGCGACCGACTGGGCTTGAAGTCTTGAATGGGAACACGGATGGGAATGCAGGCAGAGCAACTTGGGCAGTTGGTACGATATAGAAAAGATCCCGTACGACGATCTCCGCAGGCGAGTCGCTGGTCCAGTTGTTCACCTGTTAATCCGCCTATCGGGTGACGCAGCGGCAGTCTCGCTTTGCGCCCATCAAGATAAGGGCACGGGGTGAGTTCGTCATGAACTAAAGCTTCGACAGGGTTGGGCATTTTTTTCTCGTTGCGCAATCGCGTGGAATGACAAGCAGTAGATCGCGAAAGTTAGAGCCTGCTCGACCAAATTGGAGTCTATCACTTTGTTTCTAATTGATATGTTCGAGCTCGGATGCCTGTCTGAGGTGTTCAAACGGCCTCGATGACGCGGTATGCGAGGTCGTTGATGGAATATGAATAGACGCGTCAATAGTTTGCTAATGAGTCAGCCCGATGATCTACTGATTACGCTTGAAAGAAGAATAAAAACAACTGGACTTGAAGTCCAGCCAAACTGGGGGATACACATTGCTACTTGGCGAGCTTATTCGGCGTCGTTTCGACTCATACTTTTATCTTTGCTCTTGGTAGCAGCGGCACCGATATCAGGGGCTGAAGACTACGAGGCTATGCGCAGTGCGAAAGAGGAGCTGGTTGAGAAACCACGTCGCCAGACCATGGAAAACAGGGCCATTAGTCCTGACGCAATTCGCGTGTCGAGTTTTGAGGGTGATCTTCGCGACCTTCCGCGCGCGAAGGCCTGGGAACCCGGAGACCCCGCTAAGAGGCGCGGCAGTCGGCGTAATGCCCAAAAACCTTCAAGCCAGCCTTTGCGAAACGAAGTTAAAGCAAAGCGAGACAAGCTCCTGGACGTACAAAGTCGCACGCGAAAAATATCGGGTCCACAAAGAAACTTTCTCCCGGCTGAGCTTTCGTTTGAGGGCTTAACAGGATTTGGTACGGTTCTGGATCCCGACGGCGATGTTGGTGAGGACTATTACATCCAGACCACAAACGGAGCTAGCGGAGCCGCTTTTCAGATTTACGATAAAACCGACGGATCTGTCGTTGTTCCGTCAACAGCGTTGAGCAGTCTCGCAGCGGAAAATACGCGGTGCCGTACAAACGTAGCGGGCGACGGCATTGTTACCTATGACGTCATGGCCAAACAATGGTTTCTCTCCCAGTTTACTTCCGACCATCCGAACGGAGACTATTATTTCTGTATATATGTTTCGAGAACGAGTGAACCTGTAACCGGAGGCTGGCATCGTTATGAGATTTTGGCAGAAGAAGGGCTGCCCGACTATGCCAAATATGCGATCTGGTCAAACGCCGTTTTGATTGGCACGAGTGGTCCTGCGTTAGTTTACGCCCTTGAGCGGGCAAAAATGCTGGAGGGTCAGATTCCGCAGGTTGAATACGTAGAATTCCCGAATGTTTACGGATTTAATAATTTCTTGCCGGGCCATGTTGCCGGGCCACTGCCGCCGTCTGAAATGACCAAAGGCCTTTTTCTTCGGCACAACGATGATGAATTTACCAGCCCTGCTACAAACGATTCCGCTCGTGATTTTCTTGAATTAATTGAGGTAACGATCGACTGGAGTAGTGATAATCCGGTGTCGTTTGACCGTAAACCTGATATTTCAATTAGCGACTTCAACGCGGATTTATGCATGCTCGCTTTTAGTTGTGTGGTACAGCCTGGTACAGCAATAGGGCTTGACGCAATCCCCCATGTATTGATGCAAGACCTTCGTTATCGAAATTTCGGCAAACTGGAAGTGTTGACCGGTATTTTGACCACTGATGCACGAGACGCCAATATTGCCTCCAGTCGCTGGTTCGAATTGCGGCGTACGAACGACAGTGACTGGCAGGTTTATCAAGAGGGAACGTGGGGTCCAGACACGACTAACCGCTGGATGGGAAGCATTGCCATGGATATCAGTGGCAACATTGCAATGGGCTACTCACTTTCAAGTGACACCCTTTTTCCAGGAGTAGCCTACACCGGTCGGCTGGAGACGGATCCACTTCACGTCATGACACAGGGCGAAAACGTCGCGTTTACTGGTTTGGCCGCTGCGCAAGGCTCGCGTTGGGGTGACTATAGTTCGATGTCCGTTGACCCGGTGGATGGCTGTACGTTTTGGTATAACGCGCAGTACCAAAAAACGCCAAACTTCAACGGCACCGTATCGACGATAACGGCGTTTAAGGCCGCTAATTGTGGCTCCTCCCCCAGCTTCTGTGGTGACGGTATTGTAAACGCTGGCGTCGAGGCCTGTGACGACGGTAACGGCGTAAACGGCGACGGCTGCTCAACGAGCTGCACCATTGAGCTTGGGTTTAGCTGCGACGTGCCTGCTGGTCAGACTGTGAACGCTGTATTGGACGGCAGTTTCGAAGGCGGCTCACCCAACGAATACTGGAGTGCCGTTACTGTTGACGGTTTCCGCGATACGATTTGTGACGACTCACTAGGGTGCGGAGCTGTAGCGTCTGGATCCGATGGCCAGAATTTTGCCCGGTTCGGTAACTTTAATGTGGGTAGCGACATCTCGGAAGTGCTTTCTCAGAGCGTTATTATTCCAACGGACGCAACGGTACTGGAGTTCGATGTTCGCGTGCAAAGATGTGTCGACCCATCTGACACGTTTACCGTGACGGTAGACGACGATGAGTTTTCGCTATTCACGGCGGCTGACTGTGGCGCATCAGATTATCAAACCCTCTTTCTGGACCTGCAAGCCGGTGGATCTAATGGTCCATACAACGACGGTCTCTCTCACAGTATTAAATTCGAGTCTGTCATCACGGCCATTAGCGCAAACTCTTCAATGTTTTTGTTAGACAACGTTCGTATTATTCGGCAACAACAGTTACCGAGTGTGTGTTCAGAAAGACAAGTCTGCTTTTCCGAAGATTTTGATCCCGGCGTAGGCGGTAGTCTTGCCGACTTGGGGTGGCAAAACATAGAGCTTGGAGCACCTAACACTCTACAATGGGGTACTACCGACGATGAAGTCTGCGGTTCGGTTAATGGCCAGCCTGGAAATTACACCGACGGTTTTGGGGAGGCGGCCTGTGTCGACTCTGACGCGGCCGGCAATGTTGGTGTTCAAACCGCGATCATGTGCAGCCCGGAGTTAAACTTCACTACAGCTCATTCGCCTACGCTCGATTTCAACTTGAATTACCAAGTGTTTACCGAAGGAGCTGAAGACGAGTTTGTTGTTTTGGTGGGAAGTGTGCCACCGACCGCGGCGAGCGTTGCCTCTTCAGATTACGCGGAGCTTGTGCGAGAAACTAACGATGTTGGTGGTGAGTTTTCCTCGCCGAGCGCAGACTACAGCGTGCCCCTGGGCAACTTTCAGCTGGAGCCCAGTCTATGGGTTTGCTTAAAGTACACCGGTGATTTCGATTGGTACGCACAGGTCGACGATATTGCTGTCACAGCGCAAAGCTGTGACGCCGCGGACATCGATGCTGATGGTGTGTTTGATGTCAACGATAACTGCCTCTACGTTGCCAACGCTGATCAAACGGATACCGATTTAGACGGCATTGGAAACGCGTGTGATGCCGACTTTAATAACGATTGCCAAATAAACTTTCAAGACCTCGCACAGTTTCCCGCCCAATTTGGCGGCAGCAATCCGTTGTTTGATCTTGATAACAGCGGGTCCGTCAACTTCCTGGACTACATTATTATATTGGACGGATTTTTGAAGGCGCCCGGAGAAAGCGGTGTCGTTAACGACTGTAGCGTCCAGGTGTTTTATGACGAAGTTGCCTGGATTGATGCTCTGGGTGGCCAGTTTGAACGCTTCGATACGAACGCCGGGAATATTCAATTGGCCGCTGAGGTGCTGGATGCTCCTGGACCCGATGCTCAGCTCTGCGCCGCGGATTCTGAAGGGGAGTGCGCGCTGACCTTCAGAACTAATTCGACCGGCCTGTGTCACGGTTTCGAATTTCGCTCTTTTGGGGGTATCACATTTAACGACACCGAATTTTCTCCGCCACAACCCGATAGCCTGTCTGTTGGGGATATTAACAACCAGGAGAACGACGATTTTGAAATCCGCCGGATTGAAGGAAGTCCGATTGAAGCGCTCGGTTTTACGTTTGTATCAAACGACTCAAGTATTGATGAAAAGCTAACGGTCTTCGGTGAGAACGGTGAAGTTCTTCGTCTTATTGGGTCCGATGAAATACCCGTCGACCCGGACTCGGCTTTCATCGGCTTTATCTCTCAGCGGCCCATTACCAAAGTGACGTTTGACGAAGACCCAACCGGCGACGATATTGCGGTAAAGAACTTCCGTTTCGACGAGTGCCGGTAGAAGTAGAACGTGTGGGCGTACTTCGCTCGATTCGCGAAGTACGCCCTGCCGCTATACCAAAAAGTCCAAAGACGACGTATTAAAATTACCAAGGTTAGGGTAGAGCTCACTGATATCGGAGGCCTCAATACCCATCCATTGAGACAGAGTCGCTGCGTACTGATCGAGTGACGTCGTCGGAATGATTCGACCATCACTACCAATATCGTCCGGGCCACCCAAAACAAACTGAGGCATGGTGCCGTGCACTTGTCCGCCAGCTACGGGCCCGCCCATCATTAACGCGTGCGAGCCCCATGCGTGATCTGTACCATCACCGTTTACCGTCAACGTGCGACCAAATTCTGACATGGTAAAACTCACCACCGAGTCAGCTGTGTTCAACTCGTCCATGGCGGCGTTAAAGCTGTTTAGACCATCGTCGAGTTTCGCCAGGTTATTAGAATGTTCATTTAGCTGATTGCCGTGTGAGTCCCAGCCCCCAATGGCAACAAAAAACAACTGTCGTTTCAGGCCCATTTGTTCGCGTACGCTAATCATGTTTGCAACAATCTTCATTTGCTGAGCAAAATCGTTCTGCGGATTAAAATGCGTGGTTAATAGAGTGGCCTGCTCGAGACCGGCTCTCACGGCGCCTATTTGGTCCCGCGCCTGACTGAACGATGCTCCCGCCTCCCGAACCAGAAAATTAGGATGAGTATCGTTCAGCATTTCATGCCACGTCTCGGTCCGGCTGCTTTCCCACGGCGGCCAGCTTTCATTACCCAGAAAGAGGAACGGTTCAGCTCCGTTGTATTTGTTCAGAGCAAACTGCTCGGTAAAACGACCGGCCTGCCAGTTGTTATGACCGGCCACAGAGAAGGTTGGGGACACTAACGGATTGCTGTTCGCTTCTTCAAGAAGGTCGGCCATGCGTCCTCCCCAGCCGTCCTGTGTAATGCCGGCAAGAGGGGTCCGGGTAGTCTGCCAGGTTTCAGTTTGATGGCTGTGGGAAAACAAGTCTTTTGGAAGAATCGCGCTCTCGTTCTCAATGCTTTCTGGTGTTGTTGGCTGGATTAACGTACCCACGTTAGCCAGAACGCCCAGGCGACCGCTGTTGTAAAGGTTGCGAATATTAGGCATTGACGGATGAAATCCGTAGTCTCCGCTTGTTGTGGTTAGCAGGTCTTCCTGATTAATAGACAAGTTACCGCGTATTTGCGCGTACTGGTCGTATTCTGTTGTGGTATTTGGCACGAACATATTAAAACCGTCATTGCCGCCAAGCAGGTAGACGCACACGAGGCTTTTGTAATCCGAAATGTTGCTGTAGTTTCCCGTGGCTGCCAAAGCCGATTGCATTAGGCCAAGTTTGCCGTGGCTGGCAAGAAGACCAGCTCCTCCTGACGCCATAGCCATATTGCGCAGGAAACGTCGACGAGAGTACTGTTTTGATTTAGACATGGGTTTCTCCGTTTCCTAAGATTAGCGTTGGATTAAATATTCAGGTGACATGACAATGAGAGTGAGCACGTCGCGAGCTCGAACTTCACTCAGCGTGTCGTCATCGGGCAGGCGCGGATCATTCATGTGGTTCAATAAATGGTTGCGCATGGAGGCACTCATTTGGCCGCTCATCAGCAGGGTGTCGTAGTAGTCGAGAAGTTCACCAGGGTTATCGCCAAGTGCAATGGCCTCTGTCATGTCGAGTTCCTGATTACCCGGCCCCCAAATTTCATTGTTCTGTGCCTCGAACGCGAGTACCTTGCCGGTTGTTTGAGCCGTACTGGCGACAAATAGCTGAAACTCGGGTGCGACCAATCCGTTGTCACGGACGTAGCCTGGAGGCGAATAGTCAGGTCGATAGAAATTAAACACCGAAGGAGACCCTTGGGCCTGTTGGCCGAGCATTTGTGCACTCGATCCAAATAGTGACACGTAGTAACTGTAGGCCGACTGACCGCACGGAGCACCCGACCACGGATTTCCTTCCGCGGCAATTGGAAAGGCACCCATGGCTCGACGCATGTGGCTAACACGTAAGAGCGGTTCACGAAGTTTTCCGAACTCCGATTCCAGGTAAACATGTCCCTGCCGTGCTTCCGGGTCGAGCAAGATGGCGCGAACCACCGCACCCAAATCACCACGCACACCCGCACCGTTGTCGTTGAATTTCGTCGCCACGCGCTCTACGTAGCCGGGAGTTGGATTACTGGTTACCAGTCGTTGAATGAGTCGATAGCTGACAAATGGCCCCACGTTCGGATGGTTAAACACGTTATCCAAAGCCGCATCCAAATCGGTTTGAGCATCTTGACCGCTTGGTAACACGGCGCCCAGCAGCGTTTTTGGATCGGTGTCGTGATACTCCTCCCACGGCTCCATTGGCAGCGTTCGGTCCGAATACGCAAACCACTGGTACCAGTTGATGCCCGGGAAATTCCAACCGGTAAAGACACGAGCAAAATTCTCGATGTCTTGCTGGTTGTAAGTCGGAATCGGTTGGCCTTGCGCATCCAGTACTTTGGTGCCGTCAAGATTCAGTTGGTGAACACCAATTGAAAACAGCTGCAGCAGCTCTCGGGCGTAATTTTCGTCCGGGCGTATATTCAGTTCTGGCTGTGGGCGCTCGTTGCGCACCATGCTCAGGAACATGCCCATAACCGGGTGAAGCGTGACGTCTTCAAGTAAGTCACGGTAGTTGCCGAACGCGTGGCCCGCCAACATGTCGTAGTAACTAGCCAGCCCGTATTGAGTTTCGCCAAGACTGACGTTCCTGTCGCCCACAACAACAATTTGGCTGAGCGCAAAAGCGACTCGCTGCCTTAGCTGATCATCACCGTCGAGCACAATTGTCCACCAGGCGGCCTGCCTTGAGGGTGAGTAGTTGCCGTCAATATTGGTTTGTTCGGGCAAGTGAAAGCACATGTTTAGCGCGTACTCACGAGTCAGCGTTTCATGAGAGCTGGGTGTGATCGCCATTTGTTGATCTATCCAGCCTTCGATATCACCGCTCGCGGCAAGCGCTGTGATCTCCGCTGACGTCGCACCATACGTAGTTTGAGTTAGGAACCGTGCGGCCGCGTTTTCGTCAAACGGTTCACTCAACGCGGCCGGTCCTGGCGGCGATAAGAAAGAGCCTCGAAACAGTGCCAGGTCGAGAAAATTAACGGCTCCATCTGAATTCATATCGGCGTGACCGGCGAGCTCCGTCGAAAAAGGCTCTGACTCAAAGAACACTGTATTCAACAGGAAAAGGTCCTGAAAATTGACTATTCCATTTTGATTGAAATCGGCGTCGCACCAGTTGCCGTAGCTATCACTGTCGGTGTCGTTCTGTGCCGGGTTGTCAATGAGCAGACAGTTATCGACACTGTCCTCAACGCCATCCGAATCTGTATCAACCGCCCAAGAGGCATGGCTTGATAGCACGAACCACAAAAAAAGCCCTTTGGCTAACGCAAGACTTACTCTAGATCGATTAAACATCTTCGCTCCCTATACGTATTCCCCGACTCAGTCTCACACGCGAATCAAGGCGTACACAAGTGTTTCCAGGAAGCGACACCCGCAGTGCAGCTAAGATGAAATCTCAAATTAGAGGTCGGAACGTAAATTATTAATGCGATAAAGCAGAGTCTATTCCTTAGTGCTTTACCAAACTGAGCCCATATAAAATCAAATCGACATCTAACTTGGAGCCGCTGTCTTTTGCCGTGCAGCTATACTCGCTAATGTTTAAGTTGTTCTGCTGTTGTTCCAGCTTGCTCGACACCGCGGTCAATCGAAACGCATCAGAGATAATCACGCCGTCAGGTTTACGAAAAATAATATGCCCGCCGCTTTTCCCGTCTCTTTTGACAACGCTGCATCCAAAACCGCCTTCGTGCATCAAGTGGTGATGATGCCAACACAGTGACACCAGGTTGTCGAGACAGGTTTTGCCACCGTGCGCCCAGTGTTGAATGTGGTGTCCCTGCAAGTGCTGCGTGTGAGTGCAACCCGGAAATCGACAGCAGCCCTTGTCGCGAATTTTCAAAGCACGTGAAATTGCAGGCGGAATAACACGCGTTTTTCGTCCAATGTCGAGCACTTCACCTTGCTCGCCCTCAATAACAGGAATAATTTTGGCGTCACAACAAATTCGCTCGGCGGCTTCCATTGGAATAGTGGCACCAGATTCCAGAGTGTTCGCCGCCTGCGACGTCCCCGCGGGGACGTGCAGTGTGACTTCATAACCGTCACAGCCCGACTCGGCGAGTGACACTAACGCATCGGCGCGTCGCGTTTTGGCAGAAGACGTCTCCGCGGGGA